>CAXEFH010000262.1:0-5080 GCA_963989605.1 uncultured Roseibacillus sp.
ATGATACGGCGACCACCGAGATCTACACCTCTCTATTCGTCGGCAGCGTCAGATGTGTATAAGAGACAGCATCAAGGGACATCCTGCCAAAACGCTCACGATGGAGCCGCAGGACCGCGGTCTGGTATCCGTGATAGTTCGGTGGCCCTAGCAGTTCCCCGCTGATTCCGCACCGACCAACCGCCTGATAATTACCCTTCGGAGGTTCTGCTTCGGAGACCACTTCCTCGTAAAAATCTCTTCGCCAGTCCGCCTGCCAGAAATGGCGGATAGCCTCCTCCCGTGTTAACCAGAGCGATCCATCTTTCTTACAACGGATAAGTCCGCTTCCCTCCTGGCCGCTCTGAAAAGTCACATTGAAACGCTCCCGGGAACCAAGGACCAGCTTGGAGAGGTCAAAAACCGAATAGGTTCGACCCCCAGCCATGATTTCCTTGGCCAGACCGTCCAGCCCTTCTTCGACAGGCATGATTCCGGCGGCAAACCCTTCCGGAGCAGGAACCTCCTCACGGTCCCGCGGACCTCGCCCTTCTTCATCACGGCGGCCTCTTCTATCCCGCTGGAACTTCTGCCTGCCGGCCCCCCGATCACTCCGGCGACCCGGCTCCTCTTTCCGGTCTCCACGTCGACCACTCCTCTTCTCACTGTCGTAGTCCCCTTTCTTTCTTCTGTCACCCCTGTCTGTACGCCTCCCCCGTGAATTCCCTTGTCGGCGCTTCGATTCGGACTCTGCTCCACCTTTACGCTCCGGCTCTCCTCTGGCCCAGGCAGGGCCGAGGTCAAGAGAGTTAAGGCTGAGGAGGGGGTCCTTGGACGACTCCGCTGGCTGCGCTTCTTCGCTCATCAGTCGGTGAGAAGACAAGCAAAGACGGACGCCTCCAGACGCGCAAGAAGCAAAACCACCCAACGGCGCATCCCCTTCAGCCCATGGGATACGGAATCTCGCGGCTCACCTCGTCGATGCGTTCGAGAACCTCGCGCTTCAGAACAAGCCCGGCAGCATCAAAAATCACCTCCAGCTGATCCACACTGGTAGCTCCCACAATCGTGGATGCTACAAAATCATGTTGTTTGCTCCAAGCGACTGCCATGGTGACGGGATGCACGCCAGCCTCTTCGGCAATCGCCATGAAGCGAGCAGTTGAAGTGAGGCAGCGCTCGTTAGCGAACCGCTCTGCCATCGCGCGCTGCCTCGGCGCAGTCGCATCCATGTAATCAGTAAAACGGGCTCCCACAGGCCGCCGTCCTCCGTTGTATTTTCCACTCAGGACGCCTCCAGCCAGAGGGCTATAAGGGAGGAGGCTCACCTTCTCTCTCCGGCTCACCTCAGACAGCTCGTCTTCGAAACGCCGGTTGTTAAGTGAAAAATTGTTCTGGACCGTATCGTAGCGCGCGAAGCCGCTCATCTCACTCGCCCAGAGGGACTTCATTAAACCATAACTATCTTCGTTACTGACACCGATTGCACGCACCTTGCCCTCCCGGACCAGTTCATCAAGCGCACCGAGAGTATCTTCCGGACGCATTCCATGATCCGGCCAGTGAACCTGATAAAGATCAATATAATCCGTCTTGAGACGCTCCAGACTTCCTTCAACGGCCTTCCGGATATGGTTCCTGTCGAGGGCCGCCTTGTCGTTTCTCACTGGAGGATTGAACCATCCGTGAGCAGCCCCCGCTACCTTGGTTGCGATGATGACGGAATCACGGGGCTTTGTCGCGAGCCAGTCGCCGACCCACGACTCTGTCAATCCCACAAGTTCGGGCGATGGGGGAACAGGGTAGAGCTCCGCGCAGTCGTAAAAATCGACACCCTGTTCAAGAGCATGATCCATGATGCGGAAGGATGTGTCCCTGTCAGCCTGAGTTCCAAATGTCATTGTCCCCATGCAGATTTCGCTCACTACGATTCCACTTGTTCCCAGTCGCCGCTGCTCCATACCGTGATTCTCTCCGGGATCAGAAGAGGAGCAAGCTTGGACGCCATTGTGTCCTGTTCTCCTCGCCGCCCTCATCGCACAAGGCTGGAGAATCCTGTCCTGAGGAACCCTAGATAATTGCACGGGAATGAAACTTTTCCCTGTGGGATCGAAAGAGACCTGTTTCAATCCCGGGACAGACCACTCCACCACAACATGAACCGCCTCCGAACCGTCCCCTTGCTTGCAATCCTTCTTCTTTCGCCCCTCCATGCGGGGGAGAAGGCCAACGCCACCGCTCGCGGAGTAGTTTTCAATGACCTTAACGGGAACGGCAAGCGAGATGCCGGAGAACCAGGACTGCCGAAGGTGCTTGTATCCAACCAGCAGGAGGTTGTCGCTACCAACGGCACCGGGGCATGGTCTCTCCCGGTCCGCGATGATTGCATATTTTTCGTGATTAAGCCGCGCGGATGGATGCCCCCCGTGAGTGATCAGAAGCTCCCACACTTCTATTACATTCATAAGCCAAAGGGGTCTCCAAAGACCCGGTTTACCGGGGTAGAGCCCACCGGTCCTCTCCCGGAATCCATCGACTTTCCACTGGTTCCCCAGCCCGAGCCGGAAAAATTCAAGGCTCATTTCTTCGGAGACACGCAGTCCCGCAACATCAAGGAGCTAGAATACATGGCGCGGGACACCATCCCTGAACTTGTGGGAACTGAAGCGAAATTCGGGGTGACCCTCGGAGATATCCTGTTTGATGACCTCTCCCTGTTTGAGGCGCATAACAGTATCGTGGCACTCGTTGGAATTCCCTGGTGGAATGTCATTGGGAACCACGACCTCAACTTTGACGCTCCAGACGACAAGACCTCTGATGAAACCTTCGAGCGCATCTACGGACCACCCTACCACGCATTCCAGTGGGGTCCGGTTAACTTCGTGGTCCTTGACAACGTGATGTGGGGCGGGGCGAAGAACTCTGGAGGAAGCGGTAGCTACACCGGTGGACTCGGCAATCAGCAAATTACCTTCCTCGAGAACCTGCTGCCCCACTTTCCGGAAGACCAGATGCTCATGCTGATGATGCACATCCCTCTCAAATCCTCGGAAGCGCCTCTCAATCCCAATAGCGATTACCGCCGTCTTTTCAGATTAATTGAAAAGCGCCCCTACACCATGTCGATCTCCGGCCATACCCACTGGCACGCCCACATGTATCTTGAGGAAAAAGATGGCTGGAAGGGGAAAAAGCCTCATCACCACGTGGTAAACGTCACAGTCTGTGGAAGCTGGTGGCGGGGAGAGCCTGATGAACTCGGCATCCCTCATTCTCTGGGTAGGGATGGAGCTCCACGCGGATATTCGACAATCACTTTTGACGGAAACCAAGCGATTGTTGACTACAAGGCCAGCCGGCGCCCCGCTGATTACCAGCTCCGCATCGAGGCTCCATCCTCGGTCAACGCAGGGGCCGGCCAGGTCGTGGTCTACGCCAATGTCTTCAACGGATCCCGGCACTCCAAGGTGCGAATGCGCCTCGGAGATGAGGGGCCCTGGATCACCCTGGGAAAAACTATCGAAGCCGACCCGGACTTCCTTGCCTTGAAACGGAGGGAAGAACAGCGGCGCGAGAAACTGGAAGGCGCTACCCTTCCGGGTGCGGTTCCCTCCCATCATCTCTGGAAAGCATCCCTTCCACTCCTGACGGTAGAGCCAGGCATTCATCGACTGTGGGTTCAGACAGAAGACATGCACGGACGCACGTATGATGCTTCACACATCATTCGCATCGAATAGGTAGCGGACGGGACTCCTTTTTGAATAACGTTAACCGCAAACACCATCGCCATGACAAAGCTCCTCCTCATCCTGACCCTGCCAGCCTTTCTCATTTTCACCTCTCACGATTCGCCAGGGCAGGATCCTCCCAACATCATCCTCCTTTACGCAGACGACCTCGGCTATACTGACCTGTCCTGCCAGGGTTCGGATTATTACCGTACTCCCAATATAGACCGTCTGGCCAGCGAAGGGGTCACCTTTACGAACGCCTACGCCGCCGCAGCTAATTGCGCCCCGTCACGGGCATCACTCATGACTGGCCTCTACACGCCGAGGCACGGAGTTTTCACGGTCGGAAATTCAGATCGGGGGAAAGCCGCGCACCGGCGAATCGTTCCGGTTGCCAACAAAACAGTTCTCGAAAGAACCTTCCCGACCATGGCGCAGGTTCTCAAAAAAGCCGGATACCAGACCGCGGTCGCAGGAAAATGGCACCTCTCCAAGGATCCCATCCCATATGGCTTTGATGTCAACTTCGGCGGCCTTCAGTGGGGAGCGCCCAGGTCTTATTTCTCTCCTTACCGAAATCCCAATCTGAAAGACGGCCCAGCGGGCGAACACCTCCCGGACCGACTCGCTCGAGACATCTGCGAATGGATTACTACTGCTCATAAAAAAGACGATCCCTTCTTCGTCTATTTTCCGTTCTACTCGGTTCACACCCCAATTCAGGCACGTCCAGATCTCATCGCGAACTATACCGGGAGGTCGGGGAGTAATCATCACCATGCCAAGTATGCCGCCATGATAGAGGCGATGGATCTGGGAGTCGGAAAGATCCTGGACCTGCTTGACGAACTCGAACTCGCAGGAGACACGGTTGTGGTTTTCACGTCGGACAACGGACCGCACGGAGCATTCTCGAACGCAAAGCCCCTCCGTGGCTCAAAGGGAATGTTCTATGAGGGTGGCATCCGGGAACCTTTCCTCGTGCGCTGGCCCGGCAAGATAGAGCCCTCTTCCCGGCTGGAAACCCCGGTCCACCAAATCGACCTTCTACCCACCTTCGCGTCTCTGAGCGGGGCTGATCCTCCTGAAAGGCTGGACGGAGTTGACCTCAGTCCGCTTTTTCAGGGCAAACCCATTCCCGACCGCTCTCTTTTCTGGCATTTCCCCGCTTACCTGCAGGGCTACGGGAAGGATCTGGGCTCGCCTTTTCAGCACTTCCGCACCACTCCATGCGGTGTCATTCGGCAGGGCGATTGGAAATTAATTGAATACTTTGAGGATGGGGCATTGGAGCTATATCACCTCAGGGATGATCCCTCGGAGACAAAAAACAGGGCCTGTCTCTTATACACATCTGACGCTGC
>CAXEFH010000263.1:0-5071 GCA_963989605.1 uncultured Roseibacillus sp.
AGTCCGTCCACTTCGTCCACCATAGGCTGGAGTTTCAGCACTCACAATCCTGGAGGACGCTGGAAAGAAGGATTCTTCGTGAAATGCGGGCGAGCCCGGGGTATGGCTCGAAATGCTGATGAAAGACAAACCACTCGCGCCATTTTCAATTCTGGGAGCGTTGGTCCTGCTGGGCCTCGCGACAACCCTCTCTGCGGAACTCAAGGTGAACCGCGATCTACGCTACGGACCTCACCCCCGCAACGTGATGGATGTTTATTGGAAGACCGAATACAAAGACGCTCCCATCGTGTTCACTATTCATGGAGGCGGGTTCAAGAACGGAAGTAAGGGCTATTGCAACATGGACATGCAGGATCTCTACATGAGCAAGGGGTGTATTGTTGTTTCGCCGAATTATCGCCTGATGAAGCGGGGTTCGTCGGTCACTCCGAACGATTGCGTCCTCGATGTCGCGATGGCAGTGGCTCACATCCAGGCCAATGCGAAAAAGTTTGGTGGCGATCCCCAAAAAATTATTTCGACGGGTGCTTCTGCCGGGGGGCATATCAGCGCCCAGATCGCCTATCGTAAAAAGTGGGACTGGCCGACTGGGGCCAAGCATAAGCCGGAGAAACTCAACGTGGTGGGGTGGTTTGGGAACAGTCCCGGATTGTCGCCGGCGCTCATCAAGCAGGTGGGGCCCGGAGATCCCCCCGGTTTCGTGATGTATGGGGGAAGGGAGCACCCCAGGACTCCAGCGTCACAAGGTCATCAGATCCAGGCCGCCCTGAAGGAGCACAAGGTGTGGAGCAAGATGGTTTACATCGCCCACATGGGACACGTGCCCGCCAAGCGGGTGCTGTTTAGCCCCAAGACTCGCGACAAGGAAACTCATCAGGCGTTCAGTCAGTTCCTTGATATGATCTGCCACGGCAAGGGTAGCCCCAAGGGAGGCGACGTCATTAAGGTAAAGAGAAATCAAAAAGGATAAGCAACCCGGTTAAACGAAGGCACAAAAATTCGATTATCACCGGATCCGGTAGGCGATCCCTCTGGATGAATGGCTTGAGGATCCCGATTGGATCCACGGGTTTGCCATGGCCCTAGTGGTTTCCGCCCGCCAGAACAGCGGCTGCAGGCATGCGAGCGGAGGATAGGAAATTTCGCCGGTCAATGGCTGCCGTCGTCGGGAGATGATAGGTCGGGGGTCATTGAATGGAAACCTGTTGAGACGGTATATTTTCGCCGCAACCGGTCTGCGTTAGGGACTGACTATCCGGGGTGGGTCGCTTATGGTTGAGGGCATTGAAAGCGCAGATGCCAGTTCTTTCCCTGCTGACGCTCGTTGTGCTGTCGGCGCCGGCCGATTCACGGCCTAACATCCTGTTCTGTATTTCAGATGATCAGTCTTACGCCCACACGGGCGCGAATGGGGATCCGGTGGTCAAGACGCCGGCATTTGATCGAGTTGCCCGGGAGGGGATCCGTTTTACCCATGCCTTCTGCGATGCGCCGACCTGCGGTCCTTCGCGGAGTGCGATTCTGACCGGTCAACCGATCTGGCGGCTTGAAGAGGCCGGCAACATTCACAGCACCCTGCCGAAGAAGTTCATCACTTACACCGAGGTGCTGGCCGAGGCCGGCTACTCGGTGGGTTATACCGGTAAGGGATGGAGTCCCGGACGCCTGCAGGCGGGCGGCCGCGATTCAAACCCGGCGGGGAAGGAGTTTGGGAAGCGCCGCTTGAAGCCTCCCTTCAAGGCGATGCGAAACACGGACTATGCCGCGAATTTTGATGATTTCCTCGCCCAGTTGGAAAAGGATCAGCCGTTCTGTTTCTGGCTAGGGACCAGCGAACCTCATCGCGGATTCGAGGCGGGGGCAGGTAAGCGGACGGGCAAGGATCCGGCCAAGGTGATTGTGCCCCCGATTTTTCCGGATCACCCCGTGGTGCGGAGTGACATCCTCGATTACTACGTGGAGGTCGAGCATTTCGACCAGATGGTGGCAAGGGCCATGGCTTCGCTGGAGAAGGCCGGCCAGCTGGACAACACCATCGTAGTGGTGACCAGTGATCACGGAATGCCGTTTCCCCGGGCCAAGGCGAGTGTGCACGACCAAGGGTCGCGGGTGCCGCTGGCCATCCGCTGGCCCCGGGGCGTCAAGGATTCCGGTCGGACCGTGGATGCGTGCGTGAATCTCAGCAGCCTTGCCCCGACCTTTCTTGAGGCCGCCGGCTTGAAGGTGCCGGGGATGATGATTGCGAAGAGCCTGAACGACGTTATCGAGAACAAACCGGATCCAGGTCATGCTGCGGCCTTCATCGCGATGGAGCGACACGATGGATGCCGGAAGGGAGGGAAGGGCTACCCCTGCCGGGCGATCAGGACGAAGGACTATCTTTACATTAGCAATCATACGCCGGATCGCTGGCCAGCGGGCAACCCGGACCGGCAGTTCTGTGCGAGGGATATCCCTTTCGGGGAGGTAGACTCCTCGCCCACCAAGTCCCTGCTCATGGACAACAAGGACAAGCCGGGGTTCAAACGCTTTTATGACCTCGCTTTTGACAAGCGCCCCGCGGAGGAGCTCTATGAGGTGCGCAAGGATTCCGGACAGATTGTGAATCTCGCGGGGAAAGCGGAATACGAAGAAATCCGTCAAAAACTAGCCTCCCGGCTCAGGGGCTATCTTACTCAAACGGGAGATCCCCGGGCGCTCGGGAAGGATGCGCCTTGGGATTTTTATCCCTATTATGGCCTCAGGCGTAATAAGAGCTGGAAGGTAGATCCCAAGCCATGAGCGAGCGGGACCCTCTCCGCTGACCTTCTTCTACACGTTTCTTTAATTTCTCCGCGCCCCCGCCACGAAATCGTCTCCTAATTTTATGGTGATCCCCGGGAGTTCTGCGTTCAGTTGTTCCCGGCAAATGCGAAGCATTTGTAAGGTAATAACCACCAGATCATGGGAAACGGAAACCATTCCAGCGAGATCGTTTCGGGAGAGCCCGAGATCTTTTCCCAGCTGCGTAGCTTTGAAGGGGTCGATGGTGTTGGTGTAGCTCTGCAGATTGTCAACGTGCTTTCGAGTGGCTGGTGGGAAGGTTGATGAAATGATTAGAGTTGCTCCTAGTTAAGGTTGAGAGATGGCCTCAACAGCGATTAGAACGATCCTCGCCGGTGATGAGACCGGTGTTCCAGGAGATAGCCCATTTGACCGACTTGATTTGGGTAACGAGTATTCGTTCGTAGGAGCACTGTCCATGCAACTGGGGGCGAGGACGAGTAGTGCTACGGCGGTCGCCCTCTCTCCGGAATGGGCCCTCACAGCTGCTCACAATGTCGATTTTAATGACGATGGCGCGGAAGATCCCGGGATAGAGATCGCTTTCCATCTCCCGGGGCATGGAGTCTTCGCAGTGAGTGAGGTTCATCCTCATCCAGACTTCACGGGATTCGCCAGCCCGGCTCTTAATGATGATCTGGCTCTCCTGCGCCTGTCAGCCCCAGTGACAGATATGATTTCCTACCCTTCACTCGGATCGGAGTTGAGGATGGGAGACGAGGTTGTGTTGGTGGGATTCGGACGGTCCGGCTTTGGTGACCTGGGCTACCGGACGGCTAGCGGACTGGTGGACCGTCGGTTTGGATCAAACGTGATCGACCTTCTTTCTCCTGACGACGATGGGGGCCAATCCCTGGAACTTTATCGCTACGATTTCGATGATCCTCTGACTCTTGGTGAGGGTGGCAGCCTCGGGAACGGGATTGAGACGATGATTGGACCAGGAGACTCAGGTGGCCCGGCGCTTCGTCTTGCCTCTGATGGTTGGAACCTTGTTGGTATCAATACATTCACCCAGGGTCGCGGCGGTCGATTTGGAGACACCGGCGGAGGGGTGGTGCTCTCTCCCTACGAAGGATGGATTCAGGATGTGACCGGGATTCCTGAGCCTAGTTCCGGGCTTCTGATCGTCTTGGCAGCCCTTCTGATTCTGCTTCAGCGGCGTTGAACGGACCCTTGGAAGAGTGACATGAAAAAGCGTCAGGCCGCGGCAGGATCCTCTCCTCGCTTAATTCAAAACTTGCCAAATGGCTCCCGGTAACAAACGTGGGCCCTGACAGGTAGAGATCCCGGTAATGAAGAAGACGAGACTGACAGGCACACTTCTTCTTCTGAGTTTGTTCTCAGGATACTTCGCCTTGGAAGCGAAAGAAGGTCGCCCGCCAAATATCGTCTTCTTTCTCGTAGATGATCTCGGATGGAGCGATGTTGGTTGCTATGGCAGTAGCTTCCACGAGACCCCGAATGTCGACCGTCTCGCGAAGGAAGGGATGCGGTTCGATAATGCTTATTCTACCTGCCATGTCTGTTCGCCCAGTCGGGCCAGTATCCTGACCGGGAAATACCCGGCCCGCACAGATCTGACGGAGTGGTTGGGGGGAAGGCCCGAGCGAGCGTTCGAGAAGCTCCACAGCGCCCGGAAACTGATGTCGCTCCCCGAGGAAGAGGTGACGCTGGCAGAGACCTTGAAGAAACATGGGTATGCGACGGCCAACTACGGAAAGGCTCACTTGCGTAAGGATCCCAGAACCTATGGCTTTGATGAGGCCATCGTCGGGTGGGTCCGCTCCTATTATCATCCCTTTTCGCCTCAGTATTCGAAGACTCTCCCGTCACGTAAGGGAGACTACTACACCGATAAGCTGACTGATGCGGCGCTTGATTTCATTGAGCGAAACAGAGACCGCCCTTTCTTTGTGCATCTGGAGCATTTTGCGGTACATGATCCCATTCAGGGTCGGAAGGATCTGGTGGAGAAGTACCGGAAGAAGCTGGCAGGGATGCCTAAACAGGACGGACCGGAGTATATTCTGGAGCCAAATCCAGACGGGCCATCTCTCTCCGCGGAAGAACTGAAAAGGTTGGAGAAAAACGATGCTCTCGAACTGCACCAGGAGAAGCGGGTATGGTGGGTGAAGCAAAGGCAGGATAATGTGGAGATCGCCGGGATGCTCGAGGCGACGGATGAGAGCCTGGGGCGAATCCGGGCGAAACTGGAGGAACTTGGGTTAACGGAGAACACGAT
>CAXEFH010000264.1:0-5053 GCA_963989605.1 uncultured Roseibacillus sp.
TAAACTGAACAAAGAACCTGTACTCAACAACGCGCCCAAACAATGGCAGGCGCAACTTGATCCGGTCCCAAGCTGGTTTGTTCGATTCTGCATCTTTCCACGCCTTGAACAAGATTGCCAATGCGACCAAAAGAATCAGGAGGACAGGCCAGAACTTGGAAAAGAATCCACTGAGGGCGATAAGAACCTTCGCTCCCATGGGCATCTCCGCTCCGGGCGTACTTTCAAGAAGAGCAGTCAGCTGCGGGATCAGTTTCGTTACGAAGATGATCGAGACCATGATCCCCGAGAACATGAGGAAAGCTGGATAGATCAGGGCAAGGGTTACTCGGCCCTGTAATTCCTGCAGAGTCTTGAGATAATGAGCCTGCCGTTTCAGGATGGTATCCAAGGCACCGCTTGCCTCCCCGGCTGCCGCGAGCGAGCAGTAAAGAGGTCCAAAGCTTGGGCTGACCCGGTTCAGAGCATTTGAGAAACTGTTACCGTCACGCACGATCTGGCGCAACTTCAGCGAGATCACCTTGAGGTTGCCAAGCTCCTGTCGACTTTCCATCGCCCGAAGCGCAGGTTCGAGCTGCAATCCGGCTGCGAGCATGTCACTCAGCTCTTCAGTGAACATGACCACCTCTGCTCTCTTGAGCTTGATCGGCCCTTCAGGAATCTCCTCCTTCTCAGTCGGGGATGCCTCTCCATTCTCCTTCTCCTTTCCATTTTTATTTCCCGGTCGCGGTGTCGCCTCCTTCGAGGGTGTTACGCCGGCTCCGGCATCACTTACCTTGATTGGCTGAAGCCCTAGTCGATCCATCAAGCGGAGCGCCTCCTTTCTGTCCGTCGCCTCAATCTCACCATTGGTGACCTGTCCGCGCTTGAGAGCCTTGTATGCAAAATGTGGCATGGTGTCCTATGGCGTGCGAAAGCCTACTCAGATTCTCCACCAAGGTCGGAACTGGTAACGGAAATCACTTCCTCAATGGTCGTCTGCCCCTGCATCACCTTGGTCCACCCATATTCTCTCATGGGCTCATACCCTTCCTTTATGGCCAGAGCCTTTACCTCACTGGCGGGGGCTCCTTGGGCAATAAGTTCCTGCATGGGCACCGTAAGCAGGGCGATTTCATAGATTGCGAGCCGGCCGGAGTAGCCAGTACCGCGGCAGTGATCACATCCGACTGCTTCATAGGCCGTTCCTTCAAGATTGAGCGGAATTCCCAACTCCTGCTTCTTCTCCTCGGAAAGGCTAATTGGACGGCGACACGATTCACAGAGGCGGCGGACCAGTCTCTGGGCGAGGAACGCCCTTACAGCTGCTGACAACAGGAAGGGCTCGACTCCCATATCAGTCAGACGACCAATTCCTCCGAGGGCATCATTGGTGTGAAGGGTGCTAAACACCAGGTGGCCAGTAAGTGAGGCTCGGATTGCAATCTCCGCTGTCTCAAGATCGCGAATCTCACCAATCATCACAATATCCGGATCCGCGCGAAGAATTGAGCGAAGTCCACTGGCGAACGTCAGACCGATCTCGGACTTGACGGCAATCTGCATCACCCCATCCAGCTTGTTCTCCACCGGATCCTCAATCGTCACGATTCGCGTCTCCGGGGCATTCACCTCGGAAAGGAATGAATAGAGACTTGTTGATTTTCCCGAACCGGTGGGGCCGGTGATCAGGATAATTCCGTTGGAAAGCTCGAGCAGCCTCTCAATCTTGTCCTGCACCGAAGACTCCATCGAGAGCATCCCGATATTAAACTTCTGCTGGTTCAACAGTCGGAGGCTGACGCTCTCACCCTCCACAGTCGGAACCGTGGCAACCCGGACATCAATCCCCGAGCCCTCAAAGGAAAGGTTGATACGGCCATCCTGCGGGAGACGCCGCTCCGCGATATCGAGACGCGACATGATCTTCAGGCGGGCGATCACCGAACTCTGAAGAGCCTTGATGTTCTCTGGCACCGCAATGTCGATGAGGACACCATCAACCCTGTATCGGATCCGGAGATTATCGGACAGCGGTTCCACGTGAATATCCGTGGCCCGTTGCTCCAGGGCCTCCCTGATAATCTGATTCACAAACTTGACAACACTTGCCTCCTCATCCTCATCCTCATCGATAACACTCGCTTCATCTCCCTGCTCCAGATTCTCATAGTCCAGATCTCTGCCTTCGAGGATCTGCTCAAAGGTGTCCGCCCCGACACCGTAGAGTCGCCGCAACCCGTCATGAACCCTTCGCCGTGATGCCATCCTCCAAGTGATCGGCATTTCAACCGCCTGGACCGCCGCCTGTCGCGCGGCCAGATTAAAGGGATCATAGGTGGCAATGACCAGTCTTCGAGTCCCGTGCTCTTCACTCCCTTCGAATTCCACGGGAAGAATCCGATGCCTCAGGGCAACCTGCGGCCCACAGATCTGCCGAAGAGGCAGAGGCTCGGAAGGAGAGGGAATCTCCTCAAGCCAATGGATCCCCAGGGAATTTGAGAGGGTCCGCATATACGGCTCCTCATCGACCATCTCGGCATCAAGAATGTCATCCAGCGGACTTCGCTGCCCTGCAGCCGCAGCAACGATCACTTCCGAGAGAAGATCGATATCATTGCATCCAGTGTTCCGGGCGGGAGCGATCAGCAACTCTGTCATATCGTTTTGGCTGTGCAGATGATGCCCACGAACTCACCATATGTCACTACTTTCGGGGCTCGAATGGGCCTTTGAACTCCGCCGGGGCCCTTTCGGCCTCTCTGACTCTTTATCGTGCGGGAAAACGCCGCAAATTCCGCAAGGTTTGTGTCAGAGGCCCCCATTCGGACCTCTGCTTCTCAGCTCTCGTGGTCAGCAAGGTAGCGCTCAGCCTCGAGCGCGGCTGCACAACCTTGCCCTGCTGCGGTAATAGCCTGACGGTAATAGTGGTCTGCCACGTCACCGGCAGCAAAGAGACCTGGTGTCCGCGTGGAAGTCCGTCCCGGCGTTTGCAGGATATAGCCGTCTTCATCGAGGTCAGCAAGACCGTTAAGAAATCCACTGTTCGGAATATGTCCGATCGCGATGAATACCCCTTTGACCTGCAAAGACCCCTCCTCCCCCGTTTCCCGGTTTCGAATACTGACAGATTCCATCTTTCCATCATCACCCGGGTGATACGCCGTGAGTTCCGTGTTCCAGACGGCCTCCACCTTTTCATTCGCGAGAGCCCTTTCGGCCATGATTTTCGACGCTCGCAATTCACCGCGCCGATGAACCAGATACACCTTTGTGGCAAACTTGGTCAGAAAGGTCGCCTCCTCACAGGCAGAATCCCCTCCGCCAATGACCGCCACGGGCATATCCCGGTAGAAAGCACCGTCACAGGTCGCACAGGTGGTTAGCCCATTCTTCCCGTTCTCCTCGTTTGGCAACCCCAGCAGGCGAGGCCGAGCGCCGGTCGCCACGATGACAGTCCGGGCTTGCAAGGCCTCCTCTCCGCAGTGAATCACAAACGATCCATCCTCCTCCTTCTCCACCAGATCCACCGTCTTGTAGTCAATCCGGGCCCCAAACCGCTCAGCCTGCTGCTGCATATTGAACATCAAGGTCGGGCCATCGACCCCCTCGGGAAATCCGGGATAATTCTCTACCTCACTCGTGGTTGTTAACTGGCCCCCAATCTGGTCTCCCGCCAGAACGAGCGGTGAGAGGTTTGCCCTGGCAGTATAAATGGCGGAGGCCCATCCCGCGCAACCGGTTCCTATGATGATGACGTCTTCCATGGTGTGTTGTAATTTTTCTCGGGTGATCCGAAACCCGGGGCACTCTGATGGCGAGTGAACCGAATAACCAATCTGAAATATCCTTAATTAGCTCTTTTATCCTTCTCTTTCGCAATCCAAGAGCGATCTGCATCCGAGAGCCGACTTTCCCTGGCCCGAATGCGCTTTCCGTCAGGTTCGACAAGAATCAGTTGCCCGGCCTGGTAACGACTCAACCTCGCAAACACCTCTCGACCGTCCTCATCTGTCCACTGACGATATCCCCTTAGACTCATCGAGTTTCGCCACTCCGCGTGGAGTTTAACAGCCTTTCTCGTGTCATTCCGCACTCGGGCCTCGTAAAAATCGGAGTAGCTCTTCCTGTATCCGCGGTAGCGAGCTGCCACTTTTCCATGAGCGCTGACAAGTAAAACGGTTGGAAATCCCTGTACGTTATATTGCCGCTTGAGATCCTTCAGGTAATTCTCCTTTCGGATCTTGTCATCCATCGCGGAGCGTCCCTGGTCTCTGCTCTCTCCCTTGACATTAAAATCCAACCGCAGACGCACCACGGCATCACCGGCCCACTCGCCGAACGAACCCCGAGAAAACACTTCCTTGTCAAGCGATCTGCAAAGCGGACTGAACTGGGTATTGGTGAACCATATGAGCAGGGGTTTACCGGCGCGCATCGCCGATCTCCGAGCTTCGGTGTAACTTACATACCATGGGCCCTCCCGTCCCGTTTCCAGCATCACATCCTCCATGCCCTCCATGCTGCTTTCGGGGTTGTCAGGATCCGTCCACACGAGGTCCTCTTCTCTGGCCCTGATGCGATCCGTGTCCTCCTCGTTCAAGTCCGAAGGACCGTCGAGGGTCACCCTCGCCCCGGATTCTCCCGACTGCCCTCCGGCACGCAGAAAGGAGGGCACCCGAAGTGCATCCGGTGAATTCATCCCCGGTCTCGGGCCAGCCAGCCTCTCAATTCTGCTGCAGGAGCCCGCCACCACTGCGAATCCAGCTCCCAGCAAAAATATAACCTTCGCAGTCACATCTCAAGACTACCGCCAAACTGAGATCAATCAAGCCAGCCAATTGTCATTGCCCCCAGAATTCCCGCCCGTAGAATCCCGCTGAGCAATGGCCCGGACACGCTTCTTTCTTCTACTTATCCTCTTCTTACTGTGTGGAATCGGGAGCGCTGCAGCTGCCGGCGGCAAGGAAGCCGCCTACCCCAAGGGCGGCAAATGGGCTGTCTCTTATACACATCTGACGCTGCCGACGAATAGAGAGGTGTAGATCTCGGTGGTCGCCGTAGCATTAAAAAA
>CAXEFH010000265.1:0-5035 GCA_963989605.1 uncultured Roseibacillus sp.
AAGAGACAGACTACAGCCAGTGCGATAGAGGTCACTGACTGGTATCTCTCTGACGCTAGCAGCAACTACCGGAAGTTTCGTCTTCCCGCGACCACGATTCCGGCCGGGGGCTACGCGATTTGGGACGAGAACGATTTCAACGCTCCCGAAGATCTTACCATTTCTTCATATTCGGGCTCTGAAGCAACTGTGCCTACCATGGTCTTCGCCCCTGGCCATGGACTGTCCACCGGTGACGCTATCACAATATCGGGTTATGGCGGAGCCGGGGCCTATAACGACACCTTCGAGGTCACGGTCTCCAATCCGGACAGCTTCAGCATCCCCGTTCCCTTCATCGACAATGACGTTACTAAGGGAACCTACACCCGAGGAGAGCCCTTTGCTCTTTCTGCGGAGGGCGACAAGGTCTGGCTCCTCGAAGGAGATGCCAGCGGCAAGTTACTCAGGTTCGTCGACGTCGTGGAATTTGCTGCCGCTCGCAACAACGAGGCGCTGGGGCGCTGGCCCAATGGTGGGGGCAGCGGCACCCTTGTCAGCATGTCTGCCAACACCTTCGGCTCCCTTAATTCTCCTGCTCAGGTTGGTCCGGTCATCATATCAGAGTTGATGTATCAGCCAGCCTTCACCCCGGAAAACATCTTCGAGTACGTCGAACTGTTCAATTCCGGTCCTGCGATTGAAAGCCTCGCCAACTGGAGAATACGCGGTGGGATTGATTTTGATTTCAGCTCTGCCCATTCACTCGGCACGGGGGAAACCATCCTTATCGTTGGCTTCGATCCGGTAACTGAACCGGAAATCTTAGATAGCTTCCGCTCCCAATACCGAGTCGCCGGGGGAGTCACTCTTATTGGACCATGGAGCGACGGACCGCTGCGCAATGATGAGGGCACCGTGCGACTGCAAAGGCCTGACACGCCCCCTCCGACAGATCCGACCACCTATCCCCAGGTGACTGAGGATGAGGTCCGCTATTCTGGCGCCGCTCCCTGGTCGGCCAGCGCGGCCGGTGAGGGAGAATCACTCCACCGGGTGAATTCCACGCTCTTCGGTAACTTTCCCGCAAGCTGGATCGGAAAAGAGCCCTCCCCCGGGATCAGCGAGCAGGAAATGTCCTACGAAGATTTTCGGGTCCTGACCTTCGGGCCCGGGGCCCCTCCAGGGTCAGGCGAGCTCGAGGACTTCGATCTCGATGGGTTTCTGAATATCGTGGAGTATGCCCTCGGGCTGAATCCTCTCCTTGCTGATGCCTCCCTCGCCCCCTCCCCCATCGTGGAAGCCGGTGAGCTGACCCTTACTTTTCCACGCAATCCTCTTCTCAGTGACATCCGCAGTGTGGTGGAGTTTTCCACGGATCTTGTGACGTGGACCCCGATCGACGATGTAGCTGCGTCCCCCGGCAATGTAAACGGTCTCCGCAGGGCCAGCATCAACATGACTCCATACCGAAGGCTTTTCCTTCGCATTTCCGTGACCTCCCTCCCATAGGGCCCGAAACCTGCAAAGGCTCTCCGATCCAAGGGATGCACTCTTGTAAGAATCCCAAATCGAGAAGAATCTTCCCTCCATGAAAGCTCTTGTCCTTACCTCTGTCGATGGCGCCCTTGAATTCAGGGAAGCAGACGACCCCGTCCCGGGTCCGGGTGAAGCGCTGGTCCGGCTCCGGGCGGCCGCTGCCAACAGGCGGGACTTCTGGATTACGCGAGGCGGCTACCCGAATATCAAGGCCCCATGCGTCCTCGGCTCAGACGGAGCCGGGATCTTGGAAAAGGGAGGGGAGGGGGTGGACTCCTCTCTCATGGGAAAAGAAGTTCTCATCAACCCCAGCCTCCACTGGGGTGAGAACCAATCCGTGCAGGGGCAGGATTTTCGCATTCTCGGAATGCCCGATAATGGCACCTTCGCCGATTACATTACGGTCCCGATAAGTCAGATCGTGGAGAAGCCGCCCCATCTCAGCTTCCACGAAGCGGCAGCTCTGCCCCTCGCGGCCCTGACCGCATACCGCGCGCTCTTCTCCCGGGGACAACTCCATTCAAATGAATCAATTCTGATTACCGGCATTGGCGGAGGAGTGGCGACCATTGCTCTGAAAATGGCACACGCAGTTGGGGCACGGGTCTTCGTCAGTTCGTCTTCCGAGGAAAAAATCGCCAAGGCTGTCACGCTCGGAGCCGTGTCAGGAGTGAACTATACGGAACAGCAATGGTCCGATAAATTTCTCTCCGATTATGAACGCGTCGACATGGTCCTGGATGGTGCCGCGGGAGAGAGCTTTGGAGATCTTCTTCCTCTGGTCCGCCCTGGAGGTCGCGTGGTGAGCTACGGAGGAACCGCGGGACCTTCGGTCGCTTTTCCCATTCGCTATCATTTCTGGAATCAGCTTCAGCTCATCGGGTCCACGATGGGGTCGTCCTCCGACTTTGAGAAAATGATTTCCTTCGTGACGACGCACGAGCTGAAGCCGGTGATTCACTCCATTTGCCCACTGGATGAAGGAGCATCTCTCATTTCCTCGATGGAAACATCCGGGCAATTCGGGAAACTCGTCATGGAGATTTCCTGAGTATCCTGGACCGGCAGAATCCAGCGACTCAGGCCAGACTAGGCAGTCCCTCTTCTCCGAGGAGGTCGAGCACCCGGGGCGACAGCTCCAGGCCATGCCCGAATGGCGTATCCTCAAGAGAGTTGATCGCTATCTGGCCCTGCTCGATTTTTAGGACGGCAACCCCCTCCTCTGACATTTCGTATAGATCTGGATGCTTCGCGCGGACACAGGCCTGCAATTCGTCGGAAAACATACTCAGACCCGCGAAATAGTGGTGTCCATTCCGCTCCACGTCGTCGATCCCCAATGCCGCCATGACCGTGAGATCATTCAAAAGAGCAACAGGCCCCACGTTGGCGAGATCTTCTCCACTCATGAGCCAGGGACGCGCTGAAGAAGATTGGCGGCGATGCCACTCAATCAGACCGCGATTCGCAATCCCCTTGATCACGCCCTTGCAATTTTTGTGACTGGTTCCGCGGTATCCAAGCGCGATTGCCTGCCTCAAGCTGGACAACTCTCCATCAGATTCATCGATAATCATGGGAGGAGCCTCCGGTCCCCAGTCTGTCAGCTCATTCCGAACGGTTTCAGCCAGGGCAACCTCCCGGTGCAGCGGCTGTTCAACGAACAGCAGCCGCCCTTCCTCGAACAGAGGCGAGAGACCCGGGTGGGTTTGATATATCTCCCAGTGATCTCGGAAAGTCGTGATATCCCGATACTGCTCATTCCCGTCGAGGGTATAACGAAACCCGGGGGCGTCTCTCGACAAGACCTCTGCAACACTAACGAGGCGCGGAACATCCACCGCAAGGTCTCCACAGAGCTTGATCTTGAAGTGCGTGAGCCCATAGCGGTGAATCACATCACTTAACACATGAGGCAGTCCATCCTCGAGTTGGTCGCCGGAAGGAACGTCTGCGCCGCGAAGAGGATCTCCAAGCCCGATGGTGTGTCGTGCCACGATGGACGAAGGAGGATCTGGCAACCAATCAGCCGGCTGGGTTCCTGCCAGCTCATGATGAATCCGTCCCAGGTCAATCCCGAAGGCATTGCTTCTCAAGGCTTCCCGAAAGCTCAGCCCCGCCCCCCGGCAGAATCCATCGATCATGGCTCTTTCCATCAGAGCTGTTCCAAGATGAGCAAGCAACGGCGGCACCCCCGCCGTTCGTCCCCAGCCTTCCTGTCGTTTGTAAAGATCCCACCATGCCTCGAAAACCGAATCATACCCCACGCTGCAGAGAGTGCCGGCAGCATGCTCAAGGCTTTCAAGCATCACTGGCAGGTCTTCCTCGAAACGCGTGCCGGGATCCTTGGTGAACCATTTCGGGGGAAGGCCTTCAGACGCCAGCCCCGTCCAATCCCTTCCTTCCCAGCTTCCCTCCGCTACCGCAAATACGTGTGGCAGCTCAGTCATTGAGGCGATGCCATACTGAAAGGGGAACCGGGTTCGCATCCAGCGAGTGCGAAATGAAATGGAGCAGACCCTGAGAGAGGAGGACAATGCTCTGATTACTGAACTCGAGATTTCAGGAGCATACAAGCACGGGCTGTGGCGGGTCTGCCTCGCCGGTGCAAGTTTAGCATCGACACCCCGAGGACTTCTCCATTGTTATGATGAGATCTTGAGGAGGAGCTGGCTTCTAACCGTTGTTTTCCTGATCGCGCTGGTTCTAGGGCCAGGGCCCGGAGCCGCCATGATTGATGGCACCCGGGAATCTCCCAATATCTGGTTCGGAATACCCGCCCTCTACCTCTGGGTCGTCTTCTGGTTCCTTGTGATGGTAACCTGCATACTGACTGCCGCTCTGACGTTGTGGAAGGACACCGACTAGAAGTTCCCGGGTCAGGCTTTCTGGCTGCTGCTGATGTTCCCCCCAGTCTGGGGACTTGGCCCTATATCGTCCTTGCGTTTTATCTGGTGGGGCTGCTCTCACTCGGGATGGTCAGCCTGCTGAGGAGTCGACGCGCGACAAACGCCGAAACGGACTACTACCTCGCAGGGCGTGGACAGGGCGTGATCGTTACTTCCCTCACCATCATGGCGACCTTCTTCTCGAGCTTCGCCATTCTGACTTTCCCCGGTTGGATTTACGAGGGGGGAATTGCGCCCATGCTCTACGCCCTGAACCTTCCCGTCGCAGCCGGCGCCATCTATCTGCTTGGCAATCGTATCCGGCGGATCGGCCGGAAACGTGGCTACATCACCCCTGCAGCCATGGTGCCCGACTACTACGGAGACTCTCCTGCTCTCCGTATCATCATCGCTCTTACCGGAGCTCTTTACGTTATTCCCTACGTCGTGATTCAAATCAAAGCCGGCGGAATCCTTGCGCAGGGTTTATTTCAAAACGTTGATCACCTAACCTTGCTGGGATGGAAAGTCAGTATTGAGGATACCGGCGTCGCGGTTCTCTCATTAGTCACAATGCTCTACGTTCTTATCGGCGGTATGCGCTCGGTTGCGTGGACCGATGTTATACA
>CAXEFH010000266.1:0-5024 GCA_963989605.1 uncultured Roseibacillus sp.
CTTTTTTTTTTCAAGCAGAAGACGGCATACGAGATATCTGCCTGTCTCGTGGGCTCGGAGATGTGTATAAGAGACAGCTCCATAAAAGCAAAATATCGCTACCAACCATAATATCGCTATTAGACTCTTTCTACGCATGGTGGATGAGGTAATAGATAATGGGGGAGACACCCAGTTGATTTCAAATTCTACTCTGCGAGCGCGGGACTTGCGGCCACCGGGGGCGGCGTGGGGTTAGCCTAATGATTCTTAGAAAGAATTGCTGCTGAGGTCATCCAGCGTTCCGAGAATTCCGTCGGGCCCCTTGGATATAATCTCAGGACGAGCACCTTTATTGGAAAGCATCTCGGGAAATTTGTAGACGAATTCCCGATCCCAACCATCCTTGGGCAAGCTCGTGAAGGTCGCTGCCCAAGAGCCTGGCTTTGGGTCAGTCGTTGGCCTTGTTACCAAGGCCTCCAGACCTTGAGCCTCTGAGGGGTAATGGCCCGCCTGGTAACTGTACGTTGTGAGCGCGCTATTGATGCGACTGATTTTAGATTGTGTCTGGATCTCAGCACCAGCGCTATCGAATCCAAGTTTAAGCAGTAAAAAGGAGGCGGCGAGAACCAAGATTGTCACTACCATAAAAGCGTAACCTAGGATAGTCCCTGTGAGGGCCATCCCCCTGCCTTTGAGAGTTCCGTTACTACGCCGGATTTTGCCGAGAGAAATATGCCCAAGAATTATAGCAATAAGGCTGATGCCCAGAACACCACAGACCAAGCTTGCTATCGCGAGACCACAATTCTGCGGAGCGCCTGGCGTGTTCTGGGGCTGGGCGGTGAAGGGTGGTTGACGAGGGATTGAATCAGACAGAGGTCGCGGAGAGTTGGTAGGAACCAGCCTTACTTTGTAGCCCATTCAATCCCAAGAGTGACAGGCCATTGCAAAAAGGTGCTACCTTTGTAATGCGACTACCTTGGCGCGGTCAGCAAGCACATCGCTTGTGGCTGCCGTGGGGGCGTGAGATTACTTCAGGGCATCTTCCGACGTCCGGACCTCTTGGCCTTCTCTATTCCAGAATCTCGCAAAAATGGGCTCGTCCTCTTTCCAAATGAGTTCTGAGCGTTTCTGACCATTCTCGTGCCACCCTGTCATGGGGCAATCTGTAAGTCTCCTTCGTTCGGTAAGCTACTTGTCAGGTTGACGGTGATTACCGCGTCATCCACCAGTAGTCCGTCGCTGGCTGAGCCCGAGTCGGGTCACGGCGAGCCGGGAGACCGCAGGAAAGCCATGATCTCACCACTGTTGATCCCCGCGACAAGATCCGGGTGGCCATCGAGGTTGAGGTCTATCAGACTCAGAGACTTAGCGTCACCTGGAATTACAAGCCCACTCTCAGCTGGCGGGATCGCTTTAAAAGACCCATCCCCCATGTTACGAAGGATTAAGCCGACACCGCCATCCATATGACCGGTTTCGGGCTGGGGCGAAAAGGAATTTCCCACAAGACAAAGGTCGAGATCGGCATCTCTATCAAGATCATTGAATGCCATCGCAAAGATGGGTGCCGCCTGCGCGAGCCTGGGCAGCGGTCGGAAGGTGAAGGTCCCCGTCCCGTTGTTCATGAAAATACCCGAGAGCAATGTGCTGGCTTGATGACGCGTCGCTGCCCCGAGTCGTTGCCGCGGATACAACTCTACGAGCGTCTTGGTTGCAAAGCTGTGAAAACTGGAGTGCTGCCTGCCCAGTGATGGCATGGCGTTGCGGGAGCAACTGAACCCTCGCACCGGGACCATGGTGGCACCCTCGAACTTGGCCTCGACGATTCTTTTCCGGCCACTGCCATCTACGTCGCCGTAGTAGAGCACGGCAGGGTGTTCGAGTGAGGCATGATATTTCGAGTTGAGGCCCACATTACCGGCCGCAAAATCGAAATCGCCATCGCCGTCAACGTCCGCCACCGCCAGGCTGTTCCACCATCCGGTGAGCGGTTGCAGGCCCGACATGGGGGCAGCCTCAGCCAAGGAGCCTTCCTTGTTTAGGTAGAGTTTCACCGGTCCCCACTCATGGGAGACAAGAAGGTCGGGCCAGTGATCGCCATTGAAGTCGGCCCACAGGGCGTCTGTGACAAGGCCAGTGGTGGCCAGTTTCTCAGGGGTCACTTCCACGAATCTGGGAGCGCCCGGGCGGGAGTCGTTGCGAAGCAACTGGCTACGAGGTGTCTCCGGATAGCGTCCCGGTATACTGCGTCCACCAACGAAGAGATCGAGATCGCCGTCGCGGTCGAAGTCTGCTGCGCATATCGCACTTCCACTGATGCTGACTCTGGGGAGGGTGCCGGCAGGAGCCTTGGTGAAAGAGCCCTTGGCATCATTGAGATAGAGGCGATCGCGCAGGACTGGGGCGTCCGGCTCGCATTCCACTCCGCCGCTTACAATATATAAATCAAGATCGCCATCCCGGTCGGCGTCGAAGAAGAGCGTCCCAATGTCCTCGCAGGCAGCATCGGCCTCGAAGGGATCGAAGGTATCGACCAGGAAGTAGGCTCCTTGGGAGGTGGGAGACTCCCGGCGAAGATAGATGCCGCCGTAGGTCCCTGCGGACCGTCCGAGGTAGAAGTCCTGTCGTCCGTCGTTATTAACGTCTCCCCACGCGATTTCCGGACCGAGCTGGGAAAGTTTGGCGGGGAGGAGGGGTTGTCTCTTGAAGTCATCGTAGGTTCGTTCCTCATGCGCTATACCTCGAAACATCGAAGAGGAAGTGAACATCGGAGGAGAGGAGGCGGGGGGAGCAATGCCTCTCTCGGGTTCAGTGATAAAATGGAGCTTGCCCGCGGCTAGGGGGCCGATTTTCTGCCGCGTTCCCGAGGGCCATGTGATGAGAAGGGACTCAAGCGTGGGCGCCTCACCAAGGCCGAAGTGAAGCAGCGGTTCGTTAGAGGACATGAATCCCCGGGAAAGTGTCAGAGTCTTGGTTTGCAGGGCGGGCTCAGCATCAAGGTGCGCCACCACGGTGGCGCCCACGCCCCAGCTGTTTCCATCGCGACCCTTCAGTCGTAAGGCGAGCCTATTCCCAGCTGCGAGATCGTTGCGGTAAAGGGAAGGTTTGCCATCGAAATTGTTTACTACCAGATCGAGGTCCAGGTCTCCGTCGAGATCCCCAAGGGCCGCGCCATAGCTGACCGAGTTGCCGGCAAGGCCCCACGCCTTTCCCACGGCCTCGAACCGCAGGTCGCCCGTGTTCCGGAAGGCCCAGTTTGCGGAGGCGAGGGGCTTCTGCTTTTCCCAGAATGCATTGGCGGCTGCTCGCCCCCTGCTGGCGATGAGATCTTCCTCCTGTTTGCGCAGATCACTGTTGAACCAGTCCCTACTCATTCCGGTTGAAATGTAAACATCGTCGCGCCCATCACAGTCAAAGTCGGCAAATTTGACGGCCCAGGTCCAGTCGGTGGCGGCCATTCCGCAGAGATGGGCTACTTCCATGAAGCGTCCCGTGCCGGTATTGAGGTATACCGCATTGCGCATGTACTGCCGGGGGCTGGGAAAGTTGAGAAACCACGAGTCACTCTCGCGACCAGTCATGTTGCCCATCGACATCTTCTCCTTGTAGTGGGTGCTTCCCGCCATGTCGGAAGCCATGTAGTCCAGATGGCCGTCGTTGTTGATGTCCGCCACGTCGGATCCCATGGAGAACCAGGGCGTGTGAGGCAGCACATGAGGAGCAACATCGCTGAAAGTGCCGTCCTTGTTGTTGCGATACAGTCGGTCTGCCCCGTAGAAGTCATTGGCGACGTAGAGATCAACCCAGCCGTCAGAGTCATAATCCCACCAGGTCGCGGAGAGCCCGTAGCCTGTCGTCCAGATTCCTGCGGCCTTGCTCACATTCGTGAATTGCGGGCGCCCTGCTTCATCGTTACCTTCGTTGCGGAAAAGGTAGTCGAATTGTGCACTGGCCACCTGCTTGTATTTACCCCCCGGCATTTTAACCAGTCCCGCATACTGTGCGTAGCGATCGGGAAGGACTGGCTCGCCATCCGGCCCGGTGGCAACATTGAACTGTTCCTGCAGGAGGCCGGGCGGAGGTTTGATGCGATTGGTAACGAGGTAAAGATCGAGATCGCCATCGCGATCGTAGTCGGCAAAGGCTGCCATCAGGCTTGCTCCGCTGAAGGCCAAGCCACTGGTCCCGGCAACCTCGCTGAAGGTGCCGTCGCCAAGATTGAGATAGAGACGGTTGGTTGTCCCGAACATGCAGACGAAGAGGTCCAGCCGGCCATCTCCATTCACGTCCGCCCAGGTCGTGCCCGCGCTCCAGCCATCCGCAACGGTGAGACCTGCCTTTCTGGTGGTATTTTCGAAATGAAAGTTGCCTAGGTTGCGATAGAGTTGACCTCCGTCGGCCGGATCGGTGAAGAAAAGGTCAGGCTTCCCATCTTCGTCGTAATCACCGATGGCAACTCCACCCCCGGTGAAGGATCCGCTGATCATCTCCTCGAGACCAGCGGGCGGGTTCCAGGTGTGCTCAAAGTCGATTCCGCTGTGGCTCGTGTCGATTTCCACAAAACTACCTCCGAGGCAGGCGAGGCCACTCGCAGGAAGCAGCAGGCAGGCGAAAGGAAAAGATTGCATGACGGGAAGGGCGCCAAGATAATAGAGTTCCGACTCAAATTCGTCCATCACAACTCCCCCGCGAATGCTCTACGCACTGCTCAGAACAGCATTTAGCCTAGGTGTCTTTGCGTTCATTCCCGCCGCTGGAGCAGGCCTCGTGGCGCACTGGCCCCTCGATACGAATGCGGAAGAAGTGGTTGGGGGATACCATGGATTTGCGAGCGGGGGAGTGATTTTTGGCGCCGAGGGGGCGGCGTTTCATTCGGGGGCGGCAGCAGAGTTCAATGGATCATCCGCGACTATCGCGGTGCCCTATTCCGCGGCATTGAACCCGGACAGTTTCACGGTAACGCTGTGGGCCAATGCCGACAGCACGGGAGGCTTTTCCTCCGCGATCACGAGTCGCGACGATAATGGTGTCTCGGTGCT
>CAXEFH010000267.1:0-5020 GCA_963989605.1 uncultured Roseibacillus sp.
TTTAATGATACGGCGACCACCGAGATCTACACCTCTCTATTCGTCGGCAGCGGCAGATGTGTATAAGAGACAGGCCTTCGGAGATCCTGGAACATGGAAAAAATGATAATTGGAGTGTATCCGACTAAATACCCCCCGAATATACTGCGAAGATATGATCGCCTCATGGGCGTATATATGGATAATTTTCCTTAACAAATCCATCAGGATCGAATGGTGAATCCCCATCTGCAATTTACGCGCCGTCAGGTCCTCCGCTCAAGCGCGGGTCTGGCCGGGCTGACTCTTCCGAGTTGGATGCAAATGCGGGCAGAGGCCGCAACCGAACAGGCGATTGCCTCAGCGCCCCGGGCGAAATCCTGCATCGTCCTTTTTCTATGGGGCGGACTGGCGCAGCAGGAATCCTTCGACCCCAAGCCGGACGCCCAGTCGGACTATAAAAGTAAGTTTGGTGAAATACCGACCGCCACCCCCGGAATCCAGTTCTGCGAGCATTTGCCCCTGCTCGCTAAACACAGCGACAAGATGGCCATCGTGCGATCGGTGCATCACTCCCAGGGCGCACACGGAAGCGGTCTCTACAAGAGCATGACAGGGCGGGATCCCATCGGTGGAACACGAGCCCGCAACCGGACCAACTGGCCCTCTATGACCTCGTTCCTCGGACGATTTCAGGAACGAACCGCTGGCGTACCCAATGCAATCCGCATGCCCCATACAATGTATGACAACGGAGCCTTGATGGCTGGCGATGATGCTGGGTGGCTGGGCTCGGATTACGATCCGGTCATGTTGCGGATTCCGGACGGCACCCCCTATCAGGGAACCATCCGACATACGGAGCCTGCATTGGATCTCACTCTGGGAGTCAAGTCCGATCGATTTCGGAAACGCCTGGTCATGCTTGACCAGATGGAGCGTCGGCTCGCGGCCAACGGCGCAGCAGAATATCAGGAGTTGGATCACTTCCGGCAGATGGCAGCAGATATGCTCGTCAGCTCCCCGGTCAAGGAGGCCTACGATCTCGAAAAGGAAGACCCCCGGCTCCGTGCCATGTATGGTGACCACATGGGAGGACAGGGCATGCTTCTCGCTCGCAGGCTCACGGAGGTCGGCGTGCCCGTGGTCCAGGTCGTGTGTGCTGCCGAAGACCTTCAAGGCGGATACTCGGATACATTCGACACCCACCACAATCATTTCCCAAAAATGAAGGAGCGTTTGCTCCCCGTGTTTGATCAGGCCGCCTCAGCCCTGCTGACCGATCTCGACCAGAGAGGCCAGCTCGACGAAACGCTGGTCGTCTTCCTCACCGAGTTTGGCCGCACACCCAAAATCAACGGCAAGGGAGGCCGCGATCATCATCCTGCTGTCTACTCCGTCGCCTTCGCGGGTGGAGGAATTCGAGGAGGACAGGTCTATGGAAGCAGCGATAAGAACGCAGCCCTGCCGACCAGCAATGCCTGCACCCCGGCTGATCTTCACGCCACAGTTTATCAAGCCATGGGGATAGACCACCGGGCAGAACTTCACGATCGGGAGGGTCGCCCGTTCATTATCTGCGAGGGAAACCCACTCCCCTTGTTCTGAGCTGACTGGTCCTCATGTTCTCCGGCGTTCGTCTGCTCTTCTGCCTCTTCGTGACTCTTGGAGCGGCCTATGCTGAAGGACCACTCCAGTGGGGTGAGGACACCCCCATCTCAATTACAGGACCCCGTGCAGGACATCAGCTGGTGCTGATGAACGCCAGCGAGGACCTGACCAGGAAAGCTATCTACACCGCTATTCCAGATGACATCGTCGAAATTGATTCGTCTGGATACATCCGCCCACTGAAAAATGGGACTGCGACGATCAGAGCAACGGCGAACGAAATCAGCAGTCCGGAGAGGCAGGTTACTGTCACGAAATATGAGGTCCTTCCTCCTGTTGGATTTGTAAACGAAATCGTACCCCTTTTTACCCGCCACGGATGCAATGGCGGAAGCTGTCACGGAAAAGTGGGCGGTCAGAATAGCTTCCGTCTCTCCCTGATGGGATTTGAGCCGGAGAAGGACAGGTCCTACCTCACGGAAAGTCGCGGACGAAGGATCTTCCGCGCTGCTCCGGCCCACAGTCTGCTGGCCTTGAAGGGATCCGGACAGCTCCCCCACAAGGGAGGCTCCCGACTGACCCCGGGAGGAGACGACTACAAACTCCTGATCGATTGGATAGGTCAACTGGGCTCGCCCGGGGAACCTGATACTCCGGAGCCTGATGTAGAGCGGATCATCGTCATGCCCTCGGAGCGGATCACTCTCGCCGAAGCCTCCCAGCAGCTGAGAGTCACCGCTCATATGAGTGACGGAACATCCAGAGATATTACACGAGCTGCGCTCTATGAATCCAATGACGAGAGCATGGCCGAAGTTGACCTGCTTGGGCTTGTAAAGCTCAGGGGCAAGAGTGGAACCGTGTCCGTCATGGTTCGATTCCGGGAAGAAATGGCAGTTTTCCGGGCCACCGTCCCACTTGGCGCACCCATGGAAAACATCCCTGCGCCCCATAGCCTTATCGATACGCATGTTTTCGCGAAGCTGCAGACTCTCGGACTCCCACCCTCCGAACGTTGCGACGACGGGACATTTCTCCGTCGTGTTACCGTGGATATAGCCGGACGCCTTCCCTCTCTTGAGGAAAGTCAGGCCTTTCTTGCTGATGAATCTCCTGCAAAGCGTTCTCAGCTCATCGACCGGCTCCTCGAAGGAAGCAGTTACGCAGACTTCTTTGCTGGAAAATGGGCATCTATCCTGCGGAACCAACGCCGCAACGACCGCCATCGCCCAGACACCTATGCCTTTCACGAGTGGATCCGGCAATCCATCCGGGCAAACAAGCCCTATGATCAGTTCGTCCGCGAAATTCTGACCGCTACTGGCACCATCCGAGACAATCCGCCCGTCGCCTGGTATCGAAACGTGGGAGGAGACAAGGAGCGGATGCAGGACATGGGGCAGATCTTTCTGGGAATTCGTCTGCAGTGCGCCCAGTGCCATCATCATCCCTATGAGAAGTGGAGTCAGGACGACTACTACGGCTTATCCGCATTCTTTACGACGCTTGAGAACAAGCCCGCGCGGCCGGGTGAGGGCGCATTCCTTCATCGGTCGAAGACCGCACAGGCAAAGAATCCCAGTAGCGAAGAGAACATCGGACCAGCGCTCCCGGGCCGGGGCTCGCTGGATCTGTCTCCGGGAGAGGATCCCCGTCAGATCCTCGCGGATTGGGTCATCGGACCGGAAAATCCATATTTTGCGCGTATGATTGCCAATCGCTACTGGAAGCACTTCTTCGGCCGGGGTCTCGTAGACCCCGAGGAGGACATGCGCATCACCAACCCCCCTACTCATCCGGCGCTTCTCAGCGCGCTCGAACAGCACGTCATCGAGAGTCAATTTGATCTCAAGTCCCTCATCAGGCTGATCTGCAACAGCGAAACCTACCAGCTCAGCAGTAGACCTAATGAACACAACCGGGACGATAAGCAGAATTACTCAAGATTCTATCCCCGCCGGTTGCAGGCCGAGGTCCTCGCCGATGCCATCAACCAGCTGACCAATGGTTCCGATTCCTTCCGGGGACAACCCGCCGGGGCAAGAGCGATTCAACTTCCTGACGACCAGTTCGCTCAGGAGTTTCACTTTCTCGCGATCTTTGGCCGCCCGAACATGGCCAGCGCCTGTGAATGTGAACGCTCCTCGACCTTCAGTCTCGCCCAGGCGGTGCAACTGGTAAATTCCAAGGAGACGACCAAAAAGCTGGCTTCTCCTCTCTCGCGGGTGTCCCTGCTTCTCCGGAATAACTCTCTGTCTGACCAGGAACGAATCGAGGAGCTCTATCTGAGAGCCTATTCCCGGCCGGCGACCGCCTCTGATCTGAAAGTGGCGGAAGAGCACCTCGCGGCCGCAGATGGGAGACCGTCAGGAATCAGGGACTCCTATGAGGATCTGGTCTGGGTGCTCCTCAATAGCCGGGAATTTATCTACAATCACTAACCATCTCCTCCTGCTCCTTGCCCGCCAGTCTGGTCATTGATGTCTCACAGACAGGTCTCAGGATCACATGGCCTGTGACCAGGCTGGTGTTATTGCTCCTGGTCTCCAACGGTTCTCTCTGCGGCCAGAAGCCAGCACCTGTTCTCGAATCAGTCTTTCCTCCCGGCGGGCAGGCTGGACAGACAGTCGATGTCATTGTCACCGGCGAGGAACTGGAAGGAGCTACCGGGCTGATGTTCTCTACCGAGGAACATCAGTTCACCATAAGCGCCGAGGTGCTCCCCTCCTCGATATCTCCTGAAAATCCAAACCGCTTCCGCATTCAAATACCGGAAAATGCGAGAGTCGGTCGCTACGGAGTCCACGTGAAATGTGCGCGGGGGTTGAGTTCACCACGCGGGTTTGTGATCGGCAGCAAACCTGAGATCAATGAGTCGGGCCTCAACTCCCGCAAGGATCGGGCGATGAGGATCCCGGTTGGGGTTATCGTCAACGGAAGAGCGGATGAGAGCGCCAGTGACTTCTACCAGATCGACCTGAAAGCCGGAGAAACCATCCGCTTGACTTGCAAGGCAGAGGCTCTGATCTCCAGACTCAGCGCGTCTCTTACCCTCTTTGGTCCGGATGGTTCCGAAATCGATCGTGACCGCGACAACTCTGACCGCGATGCTGCGGTTTCATGCACCGCTCCCGCAGACGGTCGCTACGTCATTCAGGTAGCCGATTTCACCTTCCGCGGCGGACCGGAATACACCTATCGGCTTGAGGTCTCCCACGGACCGCAGGTGTTCTTCGTCTACCCCCCGGCGGGGGAACCGGGAAAAAAATCTACCCACACGATTTATGGACGCAACCTCCCGGGGAGCGATCCATCCCGCAGAATCCTCCTGGGCAACCGCCTTCTCGACGTGATGGAAACTCAGATTGCGATCGACTCGCTCCCATCATTTGAAGGAAGCACCCTCATTCGCCACTCCATGATCTGTCTC
>CAXEFH010000268.1:0-5007 GCA_963989605.1 uncultured Roseibacillus sp.
TTTTCAAGCAGAAGACGGCATACGAGATTTCTGCCTGTCTCGTGGGCTCGGAGATGTGTATAAGAGACAGCTTAGGATCAGGGCCCGGGGTCTTTTTCCCGGAAGGATTGAATGATGGAAAGAGCGTCTTTCTGGAGTGCTGCGGTGAGTGGACTGGGGAGGGCCGCCTGCATCAAGATGACAGAGTCCTTCGCGTCGATGAGGACGAGGTAGTATGTGAATCTGACAGCTTCGCCTTGTGCGGTTGCCTTGACGGGGACGACTCCGAATATTGCAGGTTTACCGTCGAAGTTATCCTGCTTTTGCGATTGAACCTTGGCACTGAGCTTCAGGCCAGCCTTCTCAAAAGCGTGGACCCTTGCGGCGAGGGTTCCCTCCAGATCCGCTTTTCGGCCTTTCTTTACCCGAAGCTTGTAGGTGGAAAAGGAGCCCTCTCCCGAGGGGGCATCGTATTGAAGGACGGAGGCAGGATCGCTCTTGCTTGGGGACTTCTTCCATCCGGGAGGGATCTCGATTGAGAATCGGTTATCAGCAAAGGAGACCTTCTCAGCTTCCTGGGCAGACGCGCTGGCGACCCAGAGCAGAAGAACAAGGTGTGGGAACAGCACTTTGAATGTCACATCTAAGCGCCTAAGCGTGCAGGGAAGAGAATGCCAGAAATATTTGGCTGCGAGAAGGGCCTCGTGTTGCTGTCAAAAAAACAAAAAACCTCACGCGGAGGCGCGAGGTTTGAGGAATCCCTTCAGTTCTTACCGGGCCCTACTCTCCGAGGGCGTAGCGAACAAACCGTCGGATTGAGAGGGTATCGTTGAGGCCTTTTCCGGTTGTTTCCAGAAGCGCACCTACCGAAACATCAGGGTCCTTGACAAAGGCTTGCTCCAGCAGGCAGCGCTCGGCGTAGAACTTGCCAAGTTTTCCCTGGGCGGCCCCATCGATTCGTTCTGCTGGAACTCCGCGTGCCTCGAGTTCCTTGCGCGCGATTTCCTTCTCCGATTCCACGAGGTCGGCGGGGATGTCATCGCGGTCTATCCCTGCAGGCGACAGAGCGGCAATGTGGAGGGTCAGGTCCTTCACGAGGGAGCGGAAGTCGTCGTTGGATGTGGTGCCATGATTTTCGCAGCCTACTTCGAGCATGACTCCGACCTTTCCCCCAAGGTGGATGTAAGATGCGACGAGTCCTGAGCCCTCCATGACGTAGCGTGTCAGCCGCCTGAACTGAAGGTTCTCCCCGAGTTCTATCACCTTGGCCTTGACAAAGTCGTCGATACTGCCGTCCCCATGGGGAAGGGAGTGGGCAGCCTCCGCGTCGGTGGCTTCAGATGCCGCAACCGCACTGACGAGCTCCGATACAAATGCCTGGAAGTTGTCGTTCTTGGCAACAAAGTCTGTCTCGCAATTGATCTCTGCCAGAATGCCATGTTTGGCATCAGGCTCAATCTGTGCGGCAACAACGCCTTCCTTGGCAGAGCGATCAGCTTTCTTGGCGGCCTTGATGGCCCCGGCTTCACGCAACTTTTTGATGGCAGCCTCGATGTCTCCGTCGGTTTCCTGAAGTGCCTTCTTGCACTCCATCATTCCTGCATTGGTGCGGTCGCGGAGTTCCTTAACTTGAGATGCGGTAATAGACATTGGGAAGTGAACTTTGGGGTTGTCTGGTAAGCTCGGCAATTGCGGGCCAGATGGGGGGCTTTTCGTGGGAGCGCTCTATCACTTGGAAGCAACCACGATGGAATCGACAAGGTTCTGCAGGATGATCCGGACTGATCGGATTGAGTCATCGTTGGCAGGAATAGGGTAATCGATGATGCTGGGATCTCCGTTCGTATCGATTATCCCGACAATGGGAATCTCGAGGCGCCGCGCTTCAGCAACGGCGATGGATTCCTTGGCGGTGTCGACGATAACGAGGGCCTGGGGGGGCTTGTCCATCTCGCGAACGCCCTGCAGGTTACGCAGAAGTTTGTTTTTCTCCCGGTTCAAGGCGGCAAGCTCCTTCTTGGACATGGCTTTGTATTCCGGGGCCTTTTCGATTCCTTCGAGGTACTTGAGCCGTTCTACGGATTGCCGGATGGTTGCCAAGTTCGTAAGGGTGCCCCCCAGCCAGCGGTGGTTGACGTAGAACTGCCCAGCGGCCTGAGCTGCCTCGCTGACCGCTTGCTGGGCCTGCTGTTTACAGCCGACAAAGAGGATCTTCCTCTTCTTGGCCGCCAGCCCGGAGATAAAGTCCGAGGCCTTGTCGAGACAACGGACGGTCTCCTCCAGATCGATGATGTGGATGCCGCCCTTGTCTTTCATCAGGTAGGGACGCATTCCCGGGTTCCACTTGCGGGTCTGGTGTCCGTAATGGACTCCCGCCTCCACCATTTCCTTAATTAAGTCGTTGATCATATTGCTGTCTTCCGTTGATTCACAGAAGCTCTCTTGTGAGGAGGCCCGCCGCGTGCTTGTTCCCTTCGGCTCTCCATTGTTCTGCGGCGGCGCGAGGAAGGGGCGGGGGAAGTAGGCAATTGAGCCCAGCTTGGCAAGGAATTTAACGGAAATAGTAGCTAAGTCCCGACGAAAAGGCATTGTGGCGCCTCAGCAGTCCCTGCTGGTTTGAATCTGACTCGTCACCGGTGTAGGTTCCCCTCGTGAGTGGAGAGGGCGCGGCTGCCAAGTCCCATGGGGCGACAGGGCCTCTGTCGGGGCGGGCGTCCGGCTATCCCGGCTCCCTGCGATCCTCTCTGCTTGGTGGCGGAATCCTCGTTCTAATCCTGTCCTCCGTTCTTTTCCTGCGCGAGCATTCGGACCTCGAGAGGGGGACAGTAGGGAGCACGGGGATTCGGGAAATCGACTGGATCGCATGCTGGCTGATCGCTATGGTCCTCGTGGCGATTTACTCAGGTTTCCTGATGCTGCGCGAGTCGCGCTCGGAGGGCACGCCATTCCCTCCCAAGGGGCTCAAAAAAGTGCTCAGGGCCTGCTGGGTCCCAATGCTGATCGGGGGAATCGTTGGAACGGTGCTGGTGATCTCGCTCACGCCTGCGGTCGGAGCCGCATTCTGGGCTGCCTGCTTCGGGGTGGCCCTGCTCGCGACCCGTGGATCGGCCCCAAGGGTGATTTCTCGCTTGGGATGGCTGATTCTTCCCAGCGGCCTGATGGCGGTCGCTTATTCGTGGAGCGATGGGATGCATCCCCTGCCTTTGCTGGGTGTTCCGGAACACCTGGAAAGTCCAATGTTGGAGGCAGATCTGATTATGGGGGTATGCTTCGGGCTTATTCCCCTTGTCTACGGGGCTATCTTTGTAAAAGACACGAGGACCTCCCGGTGAGGGACAGCCATAGCAGGCAGGCGCCATTCTCTGGCATTATTGTCGTCCTAAAATCGTGAGGCTGGTCCAAGTCTCAGTAAATTCCCTTTGATCCGGTCCGTTAATTGGGTGAGGTTTGGAAGACGCTGACCAGTTTCATCATGTCAAGAATTCCAGCTTTCTTGTTTTTCCTGTTTCTCTCCTCTCCTCTTCCCGGAGAGCCGGAGACACTTAGTGCCCTCGATGTTCAGCTTCTCCTGGAGAAGATCAAGACCCTGCAGGAGGGGTCCCAGAAGGTTATCGGGGCTCGCTATTCTACTGCGCACTCAGCATTTCGAGCTGCGATTCAAAGCGACTCTGCAGCGTATTCCCTCTTCGTTGACTGCACGGAGAAAGTGCAGTTTGAAGAAAAGCAGAAGAGTGGAAGCGAGTTCCGGGATTGGAAGAGACGTCACAAGGAACGCTCGGACAGTCCGGCCTTCCGTCGTGCCCTTCGGCATCAATTGAACTGGCTCCTCCTGACTCTTCAGGCGGCCTCTGAACCCAAGAAGAGAGATGAGCTTTGGACAAAGGCGCTTGATCATATTGATACGATCCTGAAGGACGCGAAGGATCTGGAGGGAGCGCAGGGCATGCTGCGCCAGAATGTTTTGGACACCGTATTCGCCGAGGCCTACTCGGTTGACAATATAGATATTACTGATTGGCCCGGTTCTCCCCTGCAGCTGGAGGCAGTTTATGAAGGACTTGTCCTGCCTTCACTCCGCAGCATGAAGACCCTGAGTGAACTCGAACAGGCTTGGGAGCGACGGATTCTACATGAGGGAACGATGATTGAGATCTGGAACAAACCCAAGAAGGGTCTGGGGCGACCGGAAAATTCCCCTCCGATGGAACAGTTTCTTGAAGAGCGGCGACCGCAGTTGCAGTGGAAGAAGGAGATGGACCTGTTCGCAGTAGGAGACCAGAAGCGGGCGTCCCTCCGGATGCTTAAGCATATTGAAGCCCATGCAGCCCATCCGGACATTGCGACTTGGATCTCGGAATTTCGGGCAGCGGTGAAGGGGCAGGTTGCCGCGCCACCGGCAGAGGAATCCGGGACGGCGGGCGAAGCCCAGGATGCGGCTGGTAAGATCAAGCCCTGATGTTCGACCGGCTGGCCGAATCTTTGGACCGGTGCTCTGGTCAGGGCCGCTGCCTGCTCATGGATTCCGGGGGCTCCGTAGCCTCGACTTCGCAGTCCCTGAGGTAGGCAAAATGCTGCCCGTCAATCAGCTCAAAGGCGACCTTTCCTTTCGCGGTGATCCACGTCTTGTCCTCGATTCTGGGAAGGGTGCCATTGAACTCGAGAGGGACGCCGAGGACCTGGGCGTCCGCGGCACAGCATGTCATCACGACTCTGTAGAGTCGCTTCCGTGTGTTGTCAGGATTGAGGCCGGGGTCTTCCTCGATCAGCCGTCCCTCGAGCTGCGCCGGAAGGTCTTCGTAGATCTTCATGATTTTTTCGTCTCCCGCCGACCAGTAGAGCTCAGTGAGCTGCAGGAGGAACTTGCCTTCTGGGGTCTTTGGGGTCCGTTTTTCGAGTAGTTCGCGGGTAAACTCGGTATTATAAGTGGAATAGAGGGACTTCAGGGTGCGCGGTTTGTAGAGGCCCTTCCACCGGAGCGCCTCCTTCGAGTACTCATGCTGTGAAAATCCGGTACAAACAATCACGGGA
>CAXEFH010000269.1:0-4983 GCA_963989605.1 uncultured Roseibacillus sp.
TTTTCAAGCAGAAGACGGCATACGAGATTTCTGCCTGTCTCGTGGGCTCGGAGATGTGTATAAGAGACAGCCTCGAGGTCGTCCAGGGCGGCCAGCTCAGTGAAGTCGAAATCACAAGGGAAGAACTTCCCACTATCGGGGACACTATCGGGGAGATCCCCTACCTCCCCAGGATCTTGACCAAGGCGCGCGCAAAGCTTCGTGGCGAGCTCGATCCCGACATCATGTACTGCTGTGGAGGCGATCGTAAATTCCTTCGCGAGCACGGAATTCATCCTGCTGATTTCCTTCGTCACGTCTGGGCCGCCGGAGATGATGAAGGGAAAATCGTGGAACTTGTCATCCCGGCCTCCAGAGACCACCAGTGATCTACAGAGAAAAATCTTTAGTTTTTAACACCTGTTCCCACCCGGAATTTTATTTAACGGTTCGAATCACCGGAATTCCGCATCAGAATTGATGCATGTCCAAATACGACGGGGAAGAAATTCTGGTTGTTCCCCGCAGCCTTTTCGATGAACTCGGATCGTTCCAAGGCCTGACCACGGACACGGACCGATATATCTCAACTCTTCTGGATCCCTCCAACAACTTCTTCATGGACCGGGAAACCGCGGAGGATGATCCTTCACACAAGCAAATCATTCCCTATTCCCTCTTTCGCTACCGCGGTAGCTACCTCCATTACATCCGGGGAAAAGCCGGTGGAGAAAGCAGGCTCCACGCTCAGGGATCTCTGGGGATCGGGGGCCATATAAACCCTGTCGACGAACGAGCGGACCCACTCGGTCGTGCAACCTACATGGCCGGTGTGGCACGAGAAATCGATGAGGAACTCGCTCTGCCATCTCAACCCGAACAGCAGATTGTCGCCCTGCTCAATGATGACAGCAACGCCGTAGGACGGGTACACCTTGGATTTGTCCACCTGTTTGACCTGGAGAGCGAGGAAGCTCAGGCACGGGAAGATGCTCTTTCCGAACTCCAGTTCAAAAGCACCGCGGACCTCAGGGGCCCACTCTACGACACGCTCGAGTCGTGGTCGCGCTTCTGCGTCGACGCCATGGATGAGTTCTAGCTCCGGCTGCAGATCCGCTCGCCACTAGTTCGAATAGGAGGATTCCACCCGGTGGGCAACATCCCGATATCCGTAGTCTACCTCGTAGATCTGCTTGAAACAATTGAGGGCCTCATCACCGCTCTCGACCTTCTCATGGATCAATCCCAGTTCGTAGAGGACTTCCTTCTTGGTCTTGTCCATGACTGTCAGCTCTGAATTGGCATCGGCAAGCTGCTTGATCGCCATATCGCTCATTCCCTTGGCGTCGAACGTTCTTCCAAGGAGGAGGAGAACCCTTGTGCGAATGTGGGGATTACGGGTGGCCTGCTGCAGGTGAGGAATGGCATCGCTGTATTCTCCCGCATGGTAAAGTGCCTGACCCAGATCGAAGCGTAGTTGCGGGTCCGTTGGGTTCTGCTCCACCCGTTTCCGACGCTCATCCACCTGCGCCGCCGCCCGGGTCTGCTGATATTCCTCAAGGGCTGCCTGGGCCTCCTCGTCATCGGGATCTTCCTCAGCTCTCGCCTCGAGGGCTCGGATCTCCGCTTCACCCGACCGGTCCTTCATGTTGTTGGCCTTCATCTTCAGAGCTGCATCACCAGCCGAGAGGGTATGGGCCCATTCATACATCTGCTGCGCCATGGACCAGTCTTCTGATTGCTCGTAGATGGCTGCCAACTGCTTGACTACTTCGAAATTATTAACGTCTTCGTTGTACTGCTGAACGAGCTGGTCACGCTTCTCCTCAAGTTGATCCTGCGTCATCGCCGCCCGCGAAGCCTTCTCCAAAGCAAGAGTCTCCTTATCATCCTTCTTCACGAGAGCACCGGATGCATCTTGACTACGCGCCATGGAAGCTCGCGCAGTCATGTCTTTCTCACCCTTGACAGCATCCGTGTCTGTCGGATCCGACTTCACGATATCCTTGTAAACAGCCGCCGCTTCCTCCGGCATATTCCGAGCCTCGTAGAATAGCGCGAGCTTATGCAGAAGTTTCGTGTTGTCCGGGGTCGCACGCCGGATGGTCTCAAGCGCGAAGGCCGCGGTATCGAGCATGTTCAGGTTAAAGGAGACATCATGAAGCAATTCGTTCAGAGAGGCATTGTAGGGATCCTTCTCGAGCTCCTTCTCGATGTCATCTATGACGCCTGCTGGATCCTTCTTGGCCTTGCCCTTCAGTTTTCCTGCTCCACCACCACCAAAAAGGCCCTTCTTCTTCGGGGGGCCCGCAATCTTCATCTCTGCAGCGCGGAGCTTTTTGCGACCCTCTACAAAGCCCGGCTCAGCTTTCAGGACCGACAAAAGGATCTTCACCGCATACCCGAGATTATTCTGCTCGATGGCGGCATCTGCCTTGAGAACAAGATCCCCAAGACTTTGGGGAAGATCTGCTACAGAAATTTCAACAGGACTCGATTCTTGAGAGGGTTGGTCGGCCATGGCACTGGGATTTTGCTGGGGCGCTAATGAAGCGATTCCAGACCCACATGGCAAGCGCCCGGTTTGAGATGGTAGAAGAACCATCCCTGTGGGAACCAATCGGAATAACCGGAGCTCGTCCTAGCGGCCGCTCTTGTTTCGCATGGCCCGGTGCACTGGTGAGGTCATCATTGGGCCAGACGCTGCCTTCTTCTGGGCCGCATTGTCCGATGGTGGCAGTGCTCCCCGGGGTGGCAGGACGCCCTTCTGGACCGCCGCCCGGGCCCGAGGCGCCACTTTACTATCGGAATCGAAAGCTTCCTGATACTGGGCCACCTCGGAGGGATCGGTAAGAATCGACGGATGGATAAGAATCACCAGTTCCTCCCGCAGGATATCCTTGCTGTTCACACCCAGCAACTTGTTCAGGATCGGGATCGAGCTGAGGAATGGAACACCTGACCCTGTTCGCGTATCGGACTCCGTAATCAGTCCTCCTAACACAATGGTTGAGCGGTTGGGTACGGTGACTCTCGTGGAAATTTCATCAGTATCAATATCAGGAACCTCCCCAAATCCCTGGATGGCGCGATTCTCCCCGATATTGTCTCTCACTAGAGATATTTCAAGGGTGACCTCCTCGTCGGAGTTCACAAGCGGTCGAACCTCAAGCTCCAGCACGATATCACGAAACTCCACGTTTGTTGAGAAACCTGTCTGCGTTCCACCCTGAAAGGTGCTCGTTGGGACTGCAATTCGGGACCCGGAACTGATCCTAGCGACCCCGTTGTTCGTCGTGAAGATAGTTGGCCGTGAGATAGCGGTAAAATTCCGGTTACTCTCCAGAGCGTTCACAAAGACCCCGAAGTTGTCTCCGATAACGGCATAAGCCGACAATCCTCCTGCGGCAGCTCCCGGAGCTCCCAGAAGAGAGTTGAAATCAAGAAGAGTATCGGGATCGATCACTGAGGGAACTCCATTTCTATTCTGGAAAGCACCTCTGAAATCACTATCCCCGGTCAGCAGCCGTCCGAGGTCCACCCCGAAACTCCGATCTTTCCCGAGATCATACCGGGCAAAGACTGCAGTGATCGCCACCTGTTCCGAGGGCTGATCAAGCTCGTCGACGAGACTCTGCACAATCTCAATATGATGAGGAGGGCCGTTAACGACGATACTGTTGGAAATGTTGTCCCCCACCAGCAAAGTCTTGCCGATGAGAATTGATTCCGGAGCGGTCTGGATGTCCTGCTGGGCGAGCTGAGCACGCGATCCTCCTCCCGTGCCTCCGGTTCCGAGATTGGACCGACCCGTGGTGTTTGTCCCGGTCGTCCGACGACTGCTCGTTCCGGTAGTTCGACCCGTTGTGCCGGTAGAGCGTCGCGAACTGCCCCCTGCCCCAACTGCACTTTCAAGGGTTCGCTCGAGGGCATCTGCAGCAACCGGGATAAATTCCGTTACAGGCAGATACCTGAGCTTTTTCCGGAGGAAATTACGTTTGGAACTAGGCGCATCAAAGTCCGCAATCAGGCCCTCGACAAAGAGAATATCTACAGGACGACCCATCAGGAAAATCCGACTCGTCCGTGGCTGTGCAATGATATTGATCGGCGTATCTTCTCCCGCTGAGGAGGATGCTCCGGGTGTGCTTGCCCCGGCGGCGGCGGCAGCCGCTGCCGCTGCCGGCAAAGGCGGCGCAGCTGGGTTGGCTGGGTTGGCTGGATTATTAGCAGTCCTCCGCCTCCTGCGGTGGCGTTGCTGTTCTGGCTCTGGCTGTTGAAAATTTCATTCAACCTTGCAGCAAGATCTTCCACATCGGCGAAGGTCACCTCAACGAATTTGGTTCCGACCTGAGCGGATGGAACATCTATGCGCTCCTTCAACTCCACCAGCATGCGAACCAGAGGGAGGTTGCCGGAGATAACCACAGATCCCGCATTCGGAATCGCCGCCACAGTTCCCGCGGATCCAAACTGCTGAACCACCGACTGAAACGCCCGCAGTGCGTCATCTGGCTTGAGATACTCCAAGGCCATCACGTAGGTCACAAAACCATCAGCGGAGACTTCACCTTCCAGTTGATCTATATCGTCACCAACCGGCGGACCGAGAGGTTTCGGGCCACTGGTCTGCGAATTAGCGAGGACGAGCTTCACAAAGCTTGGATCATCGTCGTCAGGAACGATTTCAAGCCCCTCCATGACGAGCCGCTTTTCAATCACCATTGCCGCCTCCGCATAGGTCATCTGCCCGGGAACAATGAAAGAAACTTCTGCAGCAGACGCCTCCTGGCTGACGAGAACCTTCTTCCCGGTGTAAGTGAAGTATAAGTCAGCGATGTCCTGTCCATTCAGGTTGGCTGCATTCAGCTGCGCTGGTTGATTAGGATCCGGTGCATTGGGGATCGCAGGGGGCGCCTCATCGGGGACAGGGTCTGTCTCTTATACACATCTCCGAGCCCACGAGACAGGCAGAAATCTCGTATGCCGTCTTCTGCTTGAAAA
>CAXEFH010000270.1:0-4972 GCA_963989605.1 uncultured Roseibacillus sp.
GAGAAAGAGGCACGTTCACATGATATCCGAGGCCACGAGCCCTGCAGCCTCCGCCCGTTAGGGCGGGCGGAGAGGCTTGCTGGGCGCCTCGGCTGCGCGGGGAAGGGCAACAGGGATTCACACTGGGGTAAGTTTTCCCATGATCATCCACTCTTTCTCAAAACTGAGCATCCGGCGTTCGCGGGACTCCCGGAGTCGGTGGTTCTGAATGATGAGTCATATTGGAGTCTTCTCCGGGCCAACAAGGTCGAGGTCATCGGAACGATTGCACCCGGAAAGGACAATATCGGGGCAGCGTTCGAGGATATCCTGAAAAGTGACGATGCTCGAAGCGAAGCCTTCTGGACCTACAAATCTGGAAAAGGCCGGGTGTTTGGGACGACGACGGGGCACTACACTTATACTTATTTTGATCCGATCTACCGTCTGCTCCTGCTTCGGGGAATAGCGTGGAGTTTGAACGAGGACCCCGCGCCCTTCATGCCTCTGGTCTTTCACGGTATTACCGATGAGAAAGGAATGGTTGGCACGACGGACAGCATGATGAATTACCGGAATCGCAGAAAATAGTCTGAGAATATGGAGAGGGAGGCTCAAGCCCTGCCCACCGCGAACGGGCAACACGACCGTTCCACCTATGGATGAAAACCGGCACAAGAGACATACCGGTAGATCCCTGGAAGCCGTTACAAAACAGGCTCCTCTTTGTAATAGCAGGATACGTAGATTAAGTCATAAAAAATTGTGAGTTACAACGAAGCTACCTTCCCAACTCCATGCCTGAATCATCTGAAAAAAAGATACTCCCTGCCTTCCTCATATGTCTCTTTCTTGGAATTCTCGGCATCCATCGATTCTACGTCGGCAAAACAGGAAGCGGTATCGCGCAGCTGCTCACCTTAGGAGGTTTAGGCGTTTGGGTATTCATCGATTGGATCATGATTATGTGTGGCTCATTCAAGGATAGTGATGGTAAGCCTCTCACTGAATGGACGTAGGTATCCGGGGAATCCCGTTACTCAACCAAGAGACTGGGATTCAGAATCGGCCCCGGCATTTAAGTTGGATCCTCAGGAACGGGTAAACAACGAACTCAAGATTGGAGCCCAGTCCCAAGGCCTGGCCCCTCTATTCCTTCAACACCATGTCGATGCACATCACAGCAGCGACAATTAACTGCCGGGCTACGCTGTCGACAGGGACAGACTCCGAAATCTGAAGAATATAGTTGTCCGCGCTGGTAAAGAGCTCCTTTCCGACGCCTGACCATTTCTTTGTAATATGAGCCAACTCGGTTTCGCCCGCCATGAACTTGTAATTCCACGCGGTCCATTTTCCCTTAAGTTGGCAAACGGGCCTGGAGGATGGATCCAGAATGGTAAAGGCGCCACCGATTGAAAAGATCTGCTGCTGAAAGCCTCCAATCACTTCGTCCTGTCCGTTCAGGATAGTGCCCTTTGAAAGAAACAGCGAAAAACCTCTTTTTATGCGGACGATTTGTCGCCCGTCCGGAGTTCGGACCCGTATGTCAAATGGAGTGTTGCGTTTCCACTCCGTGAACCGGAGAATCTTTGTGAGTGCTCCAAGCCGCTCCTCGCGACATTCCATCGCAACCGCTCCAGTGCTGGGATCGTAAATATCGTAATTGCTGGCTGCCTTGAACATTCCTACATGCTCTTTCACCAGATATGTATTTTCTTTTATTTCGCCGCTCATAGGTGATCCCTGATAGTGATGGTGACTATTCCTATCTCATAAATCTCCGTAAGTCTTGCCCTAAGCAGACTGCACACCTCCTTTCGCACTCGTGGTATCAAATTATGACGCGATTTAGGAGCCGGGCCGGTTTCTCTGCCTCGGATGAATGAAATGAGATCTGATAAAAGCTGGTCGCCGACTAACAATTCTTCGTCTCCTACGAGTGAGCCCGGGTGTTGCCAGTCTGTTGCTTTTCACAGTCCCTCTGGGCAACTCGTTAGCTGCCCAATGGGGGACGGGAGGCCATGGTGACCTTTAGTTCGATAAGGTTGGGGAAAATAGAATCATTTGCCCGGAAACCCCGCTGAGGGTTCCGAATCAAGAAACCTGCCGGGACTGGGTCGCGGTTGCCTCAGGAGGTCGCTACACTCTGCTTGTGAAGACGGCTTCTCCACAAAACGAAGGGTAGGCACACAAGATACATCGTAATGCTATAGACAGCAGCGGGTACGGTCTCTGGTGGAAGAACCTGCCCGCCGCCTGCCGCGATGAAACTACCAACCGCGATTGCCAGGGTGCCATTTTGAACACCGGATTCGATGGAAATTGTCGTGGAGTCTCTCTTGTTGAGGCCGATAGTCAGTCCCGACAAGAGACCAAGTCCCAGCATGACAAGATTTAAACCGATCGCGACCGGAGCAAGGATAGTAAAATTTGATGAAAAGATTTCCCAGTTCTTTGCCAGAGCGGCCACAATGATCAAAGCAAAGAGACCAATCGCGACTCGCGAGACCGCAGGACCAATCCTTTCGGCTGATGAAGGCAATCGAGCTGTCCAAATCATTCCGATGGAGACCGGCAGGGCGGTAAGGAGAAACATTTTCAGGCCGAGGGCGGTTACATCAACCCGAAGCGGATCTTCATTCATGAAGTGACTGATGCTGAGAGAGACCAGTATTGGCACAGTCAGAATTGATACTAAGCTAACGATGGCGGTGAGCGATATCGAGAGGGGCGCATTACCACCAGCGAGTTTGGCGAGAAGATTACTCGTCACACCTCCCGGGCACAGAGCCAGAATCATCAGGCCAACCGCGAATACCGGAGACAAACCAAAGGCATGCGCCAGAAGGAGGGCCACAAGTGGCAGCAGGACGAGCTGATTGAGGAGTCCAACAGTAACCGCCCGGGGGAATTTCATGACCAGGGCGAAGTCGCCACACCTCAAGCCAAGTCCCAGGGAAAACATGATGAATGCGAGAACGAGCGGAAGAAGAAGATTAACAATCATTGTCAGGGAGCACTTGATCCTTTCAGCCCGCTGGCTCCGGCGCAAGGTTCGGGAAAAGAGAGGAGAGGCAAGGTCTGGCAGGTGGAACCAGAGCTCACCTGGATGGATGCCTGAGAGGAATGCCTACTCGAGACGGACCAATCCCTCCGCTCAGGAACATAAATCTTCTAGGGCGTCGGTGAGAGCGGGGAATTGAAATTCATACCCTTCCTCCTTCAGCCTCTTCGAGGCACAGTAGCGTCCATAGAGAACGAGTTCCGGATCGGTTCTCAGGATCCAATATGCCCCGAAGCGGATCATCCATTCTGCAGCCGGAAGACCAAAAGGCATCCTGATCGTCCTTCTCAATTGGCGCATGAAGACCCCCTGGGAGACAGGATTTGGTGCCGTCGCCACATAAACGCCATTCATCGAGGATTCTGTAATAGCGTAACATATAAGTCGGCTCATATCTTCGACGTGAATCCAGCTGATCCCCTGGTTTCCGCTACCAACCCGACCACCCAGGCCTAAACGCGCGAGCATTCGCATCTTCGGGAAGGCGCCTCCTTTGGCCCCGAGAACAAAGCTGGTCCTGAGAATAACCTTTCGTATTTGAGGCGGCGCAACCTCATCAAAGGCGCGTTCCCATGCCCTCCCGACCGTTGGGGCCAGGCCCAGACCAAATGATGAGTCCTCATCACACAGAGCCTCAGGAGGGTCCCCGTAGATGTGGGCTGTAGACATCTGGACCCAAACCCTGGGCGGCGTCCTTAATCTCTCCACCGCCTTTCCCAGCACGAGGGTAGAATCCACCCGGGAACGCAGGATCTCATCACAATGATCAGGAGTCTTGATGCAATCCACCGTGCGCCCCGCCAGATTGACCACCGCATGCGCACCCTCCAGATGCCGTGTCCACCCTCCGAGGGTTCGCCCGTCCCACACCGCGTGCTCCCAGGGTCCGGCGACCCCGGGTTGGTGGCGTGAAACCAGAATAACCTCGCAACCTAGACCGGCCAGATGTTGAGCCAGACTGACCCCGATGAATCCCGTGCCACCTGTTATGACGATCTTTCCTTCCGGAGAACAGGTTTCGTTTTTTGTAGTCATTCCTCGCAGTAAGCTCAGTTGTTAAATGCGATCCAGCGGCCCTGATTTGCCACCAAAGCGCCCGCCCTCAATTGCGGCCGGAGAGCTCTTTCTCAGCAGAAAAGTCTTCGTCTGGCTTCTGGAACTTCCAATCAGCAGGAAACAAGGCTCGCTAATCCCGGAGGAGCTTCGAGCAAAACGATCGTCGGTTAAAGTCACCATCACCATTCTCCCAGATCTGCAGAAATACCGGATTCATGAAGATATAGCCATCAATTAGTCACGAAAGGATCCTCTGGCAGAAGGAATTCCAACACCTCTCAGACCGGAATCCACCTGGCAAGGTGCTGGCTGGGGCTCCGCTCCGAAAAAGAGGATTGAGGAGCTCTGGACGATAGCCTCTTGATTATTGAAAGTCTTCGCGTTTCGGCCTTCTATCCGCCGCGCAGGATTGGCCACTCTAATCCCAATGCCAACCATGACGCCGGACAGCCCCTGATCTTCGCTCCTGATGAAATCACACTCCTTGACGGAAGGTCCCGTTGGCCCGCACATCCGGAATATCGCACTCCCCATGAGTGTCGGATTCTTCTTCAACACCATGTATAACGTGGTGGACTCGTTCTATGCTGGCCAGATCTCGACTCAGGCGCTCGCGTCAATGGCGCTGTCGTTTCCTGTTTTCTTCGTAATTATCGCCCTGAGCCAAGGTATCGCCAGAGGGTCTTCGGCGCTTATCGCGAACGCTATTGGAGCCGGGGACACAACGAGCGAGAAAGGATACTCAGGACAGGTGTTTTCCCTAGCGGTCCTATTCTCAATCGCGATTACCCTCCTCTCTCTTATACACATCTGACGCTGCCGACGAATAGAGAGGTGTAGATCTCGGTGGTCGCCGTATCATTAAAAAAA
>CAXEFH010000271.1:0-4953 GCA_963989605.1 uncultured Roseibacillus sp.
TTAATGATACGGCGACCACCGAGATCTACACCTCTCTATTCGTCGGCAGCGTCAGATGTGTATAAGAGACAGTGCCCCTTCGGTGCGCAAAATCTATTACATTAGCCCGCAGGTCTGGGCGTGGAACAGGGGGAGGATCAAGGGCATGGCGCAATGGCTGGATCTGGTGCTTTGCCTGTTTCCCTTCGAGGCGGAACTCTTTCAGAAGGCCGGCTTGCCTGCAGTTTGTATGGGTCACCCGATGGTGGAGCAGTTAGAGGAAAATCGTATCCAGCAGTCCAGAGAGAAAAATCTGATCGCTCTTTTTCCTGGAAGCCGCGCGAATGAAATCTCGCGAATATTTCCAACCATGGTGGAGGTCACTGCCAGTTTACATGAGCGCTTTCCCGATTGGAGGTTTGAGGCGGCCGCGGCCTCGAAGTCCCTCGAAAAACAGATGCGGGAGATTGCCGAGACCCATGGAGAAAGTTCCCTGCCTCTCGTTATCCGGCGGGGGAGTAGTCATGAATTGATGCAGCAAGCGTGGTGTGGCGTGGTGACCAGTGGCACTGCGACCCTTGAGGCATCCTACTACGGTCTCCCGTATTGCCTCGTCTACAGGGTGGCGTGGCCGACCTACCTGCTCGGGCGAGTCTTGATCGACATTGAGTTCCTGGGACTCGCGAATATTCTCGCCGGGCGAGAGGTGGTTCGCGAGTTCATCCAGCACGATGCAAGCGTAGGGAATATTTCTTCTTTCGTGGAAGGGGTAATGACCGATCCTCATCTATGGGGTGAAATCGAAGGTGACCTCCGGAAAGTCTCTTCACTGCTTGGGACCGGAGGAGCCGCCGAAATCGCCGCGGGGGCGATCGTAGACCTGTTGGATAAAGATGATGATGGCAAATGAGTATGGTGATGGGCTCCCCAGGGAGCCAGCAAGACCGAATCCGGTGTGGAAGGTTGCCATGATTGGAGTCCCAGCTTTCCTGCTTCTTTCGACCGGCGTGGCGCTCTGGATCTGGTGGAAGAAATCGCAGGAAGATGCAATTGATCCACGTCTCGCCCTCGCTTCCATGGCGGCAGAAGTCGAGGAGCTGGAGGATAGCATCTACAAACTTTCCAAGGTCCTTGGTGTGCGCGGCTGGGATACCCTGGAAGGACGGAGAAATATGAGGCGGGCAGTGGCCCTGATCGATGGAACCCTCAGCCCTCAGAATTACGGGTTCCCTGTTAAAAAGAGACAACAACTGTCGTATGCGGGGGATCAATGGCCGACGGTCTGGGTTGACCTCGCAGGCAAGAAAGACCCCTCTCGAGTAGTGCTGGTTGCTGCCCCCTATGACGGCAGTGATGCTGCTATAGCCGTGGTTCTTGCGGTGGCCCGCGATCTGCGCGATGAGAGTTTCGGACCGACGATCCGCTTTATTTTTTATCCTGCCCAATTGTATCGGGACGTTGCTGAAGGGAAGTCTCTGGTTGATGTTCTGGAGGAGGGAGAGAGTCATTTGGCCACCCTGTTACCGGATGTCCTTGAGGAGAGCGCCGGGCCATGGAATGGTGTCAGGCTAAAGCCAATCGCTGATGCATTCGCGGATCGGGTGCGGCAGAGTGCAGAGGATCGGTGAAGTCGGGTTGTCCGGCGGAGAATTGCCTTGATGCGGGTATGCTCTCCGCTGTATCTCTCCCGCCCCGAGGATTGATTAAGGGGCATTAGCTCAGTTGGTAGAGCGCTTCAATGGCATTGAAGAGGTCATCGGTTCGACTCCGTTATGCTCCAGTCCTTGTCCGGTCCGGTGGGAAAGGCAGTTTCGAAGGATGCGTGCCCCTTGCTGGCCGCCACGGTGATCCGCGGGCGATTTCTCTCGAGTATGGACTCCCACCTGGAACCACGCTCAAACATTACTTCCTATTCTGAACAATAATGGCTGCAGAGGGACAAGATCTTGCCGTGGCATGTGCCAAGGCTTGCGAGGAGATTCTCGCCGAGGATATCAAGGTCCTCGACCTGAGGGGAGTTTCTTCTCTTACCGATTTCATGGTCATTTGTTCTGGAAGTTCGATGCCTCATCTCAAGGCTATTCTCCGGGAAGTGGAGTCAAAGGTCCGTGATTGGACGGAGGCAAGGCCTCTCTATACGGAGGGCCGGGTGGATAGCCGATGGGTGGTTCTCGATTACGTGGATGTGATGGTTCATGTCATGCACTACGAGATGCGGGAGCTTTACGGACTTGAAGATCTGTGGGGAGATGCCGCTGCGATTCCGTGGGAGAGCTGATTTTGCGCAAAGACCAGCGATTGCGTCACCTGTTGGGATTTGAATTTGAAATCTTGGACCCGGGAGCAGATTGTTTCACGCGTGCAGATTGAATTGCTCACCACCGGGACGGAGCTCCTTCTAGGGACAACTCAGAATACTCATGGAGCATGGATCGGGCAGCGTCTCCTCAGAATGGGACTCAGGGTTGCGAGGCAGGTGACCGTACCGGATGGAGAGGCGGTGGGTCGGGCAATGGGTATCGCTCTTGAGGAGGGAGAAGTCCTCATTGTGACGGGTGGACTCGGGCCTACCAGTGACGACCTGACGCGGGAGTCGCTCGCGGAGGTCCTTGGTTTGGAGATGATCGAAGACGAGGCAGCGATGCGCACGATCGAGGAGTTTTTCGCGAGTCGTCAGCGCGTTATGGCTCAGGCAAATCGCAAGCAGGCCCGGGCGCCTGTGGGAGCAGATATTCTGGCCAACCCGAACGGGACAGCGCCGGGACTTTATCTGCCCCCCGTGCTGAGCGGATCCTTCAACTGTGCCGTGTTCCTGCTGCCCGGACCACCGCGGGAGCTGTATCCGATGTTTGAGTCAGAAGTTGTTCCCCGCCTGCAGGCCATGAGTGGGATCGAGAAAGTGCCGGAATTCGTTGAGCTAAAGTTCGCCGGTATCGGCGAGAGTGATTTCCATCAGGGAGTCGATGATCGCCTGGAGGCAATCGCAGACCTCGAGCACGGATACTGCGCGAGGCCGGGAGAGGTCGATCTGCGCCTGATCGGGACTGTCTCCTCGATCCGGGAAGCCCGGGACGTGGTCAGAGATGCTTTCGCGGGCGAACTGGTCAGCGACGACGGAGCAAATCTGGAGAAAGTAGTGGTCCATCTCCTCGCGGGGCAGGGCAGAACCCTTGCTATTGCGGAGAGTTGTACAGGAGGCCTCATTGCATCACGGATCACGGATGTGCCGGGCTCCTCAGGAGTGTTCCGGTATGGATTCGTGACCTACGCGAATGAGGCCAAGCAGGATCTCCTCGGAGTGAGCCGGGATGCTTTACGGACCCATGGTGCGGTCAGCGGCCCCGTGGCGCAGCAGATGGCCGAGGGCGCTCTTGAAGCCGGAGGGGCAGATCTGGCTGTGGCGGTGACCGGAATTGCGGGACCCGCCGGGGGAAGTGAGGAGAAGCCGGTGGGAACAGTGTTTCTCGGTCTCGCCGAGAAAGGAAAGGAGACGAGGGTATACAAACAGTTCCACCCCTGGGCGCGCGCCGCTTTCAAGCGTCAGGTCAGTCAGTCGGCGCTCAATCTTGTCCGCCAGGCTCTCGGAGGGTAGTCTGCTATCGACTGTACAGGCGGACCTCAAATTCTGGGTGTCTTTCCAGAAGAGTGAATCCCTCGAACTGATTCTCAAATTCCGGGAAGGTAGTATCTCCTTCGTAGGACTGGTAGACCCATGAAACGAACAGTTCATCGAGATCCGCCAGAAAGAGGGAGTAGATCTCTGCTCCTCCGATGATGAACACACGCTGTTCGCAGAGTTCAATTTCTGCAAGATCCTCTCTGGAGTGAATGACTTCCACACCTGCTGCAGACCATGAACTATCGCGGGTGATTACGATATTCTGTCTGTCCGGCAGCGGTCTGCCAATGGATTCGAATGTCTTGCGACCCATCACTACCGGATGATCTCTGGTAGTTCGCTTGAAGAACCTGAGATCCTCGGGAAAGTGCCATGGGAGATTGTTGTCACGACCGATGATTCGCCCGGGAGTCATGGCGACAATGGCGGCCAGAGTCATACTGAGACCTCCGCCTTGATATGAGGGTGCGGATCGTAGTTTTCGAGCGTGAAATCCTCAAAACAGAACGCGTCGATGTCCCTCACTTCCGGGTTGATTCGCATGGTCGGGAGGGGTCGGGGGTCCCGGGTCAGTTGCAACTGAGCCTGTTCGATGTGATTAGAGTAAAGGTGCGTATCCCCAAAGCAATGGACGAAGTCACGTGCCTCGTAACCGAGAACCTGCGCAATCATCATCGTGAAGAGCGAATAGCTCGCAATATTGAAGGGAACACCCAGAAAGAGGTCGGCGCTTCGCTGATAGAGCTGGCAGGAGAGCCCGGGGCGTCCCCCGTTTGCCTCGTGAACATAGAACTGAAAGAGAAGGTGGCAGGGAGGAAGGGCCATCTGATCAACCTTTCCCACATTCCACGCGGAAACTATGTGGCGACGTGAGTGTGGTTTGTTCCTGAGATCATCGAGGAGACTTGCGATCTGGTCGATTGGATCACCCTCCTCTCTTGCCCATGATCTCCATTGCTGGCCGTAGACGGGTCCCAGGTCCCCATTCTCGTCAGCCCATTCGTCCCAGATACGCACCTTGTTTTCCTGCAGATACCGTATGTTGGTGTCGCCCATCAGAAACCAGAGGAGTTCGTGGATGATGGAACGCAAGTGAAGCTTCTTCGTGGTCAGGCACGGGAATCCCTCCCGGAGGTCATAGCGGACCTGACGGCCGAAGACCGACCGGGTGCCCGTGCCAGTTCGGTCAGCACGTTCCTCGCCGTTTTCCAGCACATCGCGAAGGAGATCCAAGTATTGGCGCACGACCCATTTCTTAATCCCGAATGAGTTGAAAGACGCTAAAACTGTCTCTTATACACATCTGACGCTGCCGACGAATAGAGAGGTGTAGATCTCGGTGGTCGCCGTATCAT
>CAXEFH010000272.1:0-4919 GCA_963989605.1 uncultured Roseibacillus sp.
CAGCGTCAGATGTGTATAAGAGACAGGTACGGCGACCTGCTGGTCTTCACGCCGTAGAACTGGGACATCGGCATCCCGGTGCTGGTGCGGGGCGTGTACCAGTCGAACTACACGAACACGTCGACGGGCGCGTGCGGCTGCGAGGACGGCACGAACTTCTGCGACTACCTCGAGGGAGACAACACGACCGGAGCGATGGAGACAACACAACCGGAGCGAGGGAGAGACAAGACACCCGGGCGCTGGGACACAAAACCCACCCCCCGAGTCAGCCACAAATCCGGGGGGCGGGGGGCTGCGGCCCTTTATCAAGAACAAGTGTATTCCAGCGTTTGGCCGGCAGGAACTCAGGCGCTACCAGCGATCCCTCGATATCCTCTTTCTTCCGGACGTCCGAATGGTCGACTACCTGCCTCTTCCATTTGCAGAGACGGAAACTCTCTCTCTGCCCCCGGGAGGTGAGGCGCGGGAAAATCCGGTCCGGGATTTCCATCCGGAGAGGGGAATCAACCTTTTGTATGTGGGGAATATTGCTCCACCAATATATGATTTACGCGGGTATTTTGCGGCAGTCACAGAAGAGAAGAATATCAGTCTCAAGGTGATCACGCGTGAGAGAGCGCTGAAACTCTATGGCAACCTCTACAGTTTTAGCGACACTGATGGACCAGAAGTCCTGCACGCGCAGGGCCAGGACCTGGACCAGCATTACGAGGAGGCGGATATCGCGCTCTGCGTCTGGGAAGCTGTGGAGTATCACCGGTTCGTCATGCCGGTGAAGGTCTACGAATCCATTGCGCATGGAGTACCCTTGATTGTCTCCTCAAGTGCAGAGGTACTCGCCAGTTTTGTGGAGAAGGAGGGAATCGGCTGGGTGGTGGACGATGCAGGAGAATTCACAATGCTCCTGCGAAGGTTGGCGGAACATCCACAAGAAGTTGTTGATCGAAGAAAAGCGGTCGAGAGGATTCGGCATCTTCACACTTGGGACCAGCGGGCCCGCGAAGTGGTGAAGGCCTTGGGCGAGATTCGCAAAAGGCGCCATTAAACTGAATAGACTCCGGGAGAGATGATAAAAAGACTACGTCAACTGGTACTTAAAAAAGTTAACTTCAGTCTGCGTAAAAATCTGAACGGACGCTGTTTCCGGATTCCCATGCTGGCGGGGCTTGGAGGAGCGATGCGGCGGCATCACGAGCCTTGGATGCTGGAGAACCTGATACAAATTGCAGGGGAGGCCGGGGGGGCCTTCGTTGATGTAGGAGTGAATCTCGGGCAGACCCTGCTGGCGGTGAAATCGATTGAGGATGACTGGGACTACGTAGGCTTTGAGCCTAATCCCTCGTGCCTCTTTTATGTCATGAACCTGATTCAGCTCAACCAGCTGGAGCGATGTGTCATCTATCCTTTCGGAATCGCCGGATCAACCGGAACAGTGGATCTGCGGTTGAAATCACTGACGGGCGGAGAGGGTAGCATCGTGCCCGGATTTAGGCCCGAGTCGGAATATAAGCGTCGCATAAAGGTGCCCGTGATGGGGCCGGAAGACCTTCCGGCGGAACTGTCCGAAAAAGTAATTGGGGTTCTCAAGGTAGACGTGGAAGGCGGAGAACTGGAGGTCTTTGAAGCGATGCTTCCCCTGATCGAGAAAAACAGGCCTGTCATTATCTCAGAGTTGCTACCCGTCTATGATGCTAGTACCGAGCGAGGCTCATTTCGCAAGAAACGGCAGGACACCCTGATCAGCATGATGGACAATCTCGGGTATTCTATAATTCGACTTCACCCTGATGGAAGGCGTGAGTTGCTGGATGAGATTAAGGTCCATGGAGACATGTCCCTGACAAATTATCTTTTTGTTCCCAGAGACCGAGGGGCCTCTTTTCTCTCCGAATGAAGCCTCTCCGAAAAAGACTTCGCAGCGGCTCCCTCGAGGTCCGCTTTCAGATCAGTTGCCGGTGTCATCTGTGGCCGTTGATGATTCCGTTTGCTTGGAAAAGGAGAAGAAGGTTCCGAGCCAGGAGAGAGTCTCTACCGGAGGAAGCAAGCGTTTCGGGAGATCTTGATCTTGTGATCGATGGGTTTCCCGGCTCGGCCAATTCGTTTGCAACCCGGGCGTTCCGGGCCATGCAGGAGAGGAAAATTCTCGTGGGAAACCACTACCATAGCCCGGCAGAGACTGTTCGGGCGGCCCGAATGGGGATTCCGGTGCTGATGACCCTCAGGCAGCCCGCAGATTCCGTGACTTCGATGGTCAGAAGGTGGCCGTTTGTGCCCTTTCAATCTGCCCTGAGATGGTACGTGATGTTTTATGAGGCGATTGAGCCTCACCTCGACCACATGATCCTGAGTGATTTCCCATTGACTACCAAAGATCTTCCGCGGGTTGTGGAGGGGCTCAATTCCAAGTTCGGCACCTCATTTGAAACGCAGCTTGCCCCGGGGCGGATGGCCGAATTTGAACCGCGATTAAGGCAGACGTCAGCGGAACAAGAGGAAGGCGATCGCCAGAAACGGGAAATTTCCGAATCCTACCTGCGTGAAACCACGGCGTGTCGTCGTGAGGACGCGGAAGCAATGTATGAGCGCCTCATGCCCCGCGCCCTACGGGTCTGAATTGTGTGGAACCGGAAAGAAAGGTGTGGGACTCTCTCCCTGCCCCAAATGGCGCGGCCTGAATCGTCAGGGTCGTGCCAGCAGCTCTGACCAACTGATACCGTTTGATGGGAACTATCCGCATAGGACCAATTGTCCTGATGATCTCGATGATGGCCCTTGGCCTGTTCGTGGTCATGACCATCCTGACTGGAACTGGAAACGTCATCGGGACGACCTACCGTTTTCTCTGGATACCGGCCCTGATTCTCGGGTGTGTTGCCCCTCGTGCATCGATCTACGCCCTGGCAGTCTTTGCGGTGTTCCTGGATCTGCCCAAGAAGCTTCTCGTGACAGCCAACGTGCTCCACATGGATTTCCGGGACGTTTATTTCATTCTGGCGATTCCCCCGGTCATGTTGCTGGGCGTGGTCATCCATTATCTTTCCGGATTTGCCCTCCGGGTGCGGCCGATGACGCGCAGGGATACCACGCTTATGAGTGTTGCAATTCTGCTCGTCGGGGTAACCGCCGCTATGGCTCTGGCCCGCTCCGGGATAGGGATGCAGGCCCTCAAGCCACTTGCTAACAGCTCGGCCTACTACGGGCTGATTTTTGTGTTACCGCTGGCCTTGCCTGGAGTTGTGGACGTCCAGAAATTCTTCAGATTCGTCCTCATTCTTATGGTGCCAGCAGCGTTCCATGCTCTTGGGCACTTTTTCTTCGGCCTCTTTGATTTCGAGCATGATTACATGCACTCCGGATTTTCCATTAACTTGAAATACCTTCTCTGGGGAGAGGGAATTTTTGGTCCTTTCTCCGCGCAGGGGCCCCTTTCGACCTCGATGTCCATTTGTGCTGCAATCTGTTTGTCCCCGTTCTTATTTCGTGGGCGAGTGCCGCGGGACTACCGACTTTTTCCGATGGTCGTGATGGTGCTTCTCTTCCTGCTCTTTGCAACCACAGCGGTTCTTTCCCTGAAGCGGGGGCCCCTTCTCATCATTCCGGGAGTGATTTTCGGGCTGGTGGTTCTGCGGAGCCGGATCCTGACTCTGGCGACCTATGGTCTCGTAGCGACCGTGCTGGCGCTCCTTGTCGTCATCGGGGATGACATCTCGGATAATCTCCCTGGATGGCAAAGCGCTCTTTACGACCTGTTTGGAAGTTCGGGGGCAAAGGCAGATCTATTGCGGGTTCGCACCTTCCACGTCCGCCTCATGGAATTCCATATGATGTCGGAAGCGGGCAACTGGGCTCCTTTTGGGGCCGACATCGCCCAAGGGGAAGACGGTTACCGGGCGCACGTGCTACCGGTACGTCTCATCCTGCAATATGGCTATGTGCCTATTGGTGCTGCCTTCGCGGTCCTGATCCCATCGTTATTTTTCCTGCATCGTCGTCTAATCCGGATGTCTAAAGGGGCTTCCTATGATGTGTTTCTGCTGCGCCTGGTTGCTTCCCTGGCGTTCTCCATTCTGGGGGCATCAGTTCTTGGGGTTCTTTCACTGGCAGCCTATCCGAACCCCTTCTTCTTCGGGGTTTTCCTCGGTGTGGCGGCACTGGGTCTCACCCGGGAGCGACAGGGCCGCGAGGAGGCGGCCCTGATTTCCGGGAGAGAGTCTGGCCAAGTGACGATTCTCAGCCCCGGTGGTGTTCGGGAGGCCCAACCTCAGTAGAGGCCTCTGCGCTTCCATCCATTGGTCTCTCCGGGCACCCGTTGCAAATCCTGATGCTCATGTCATCCGTTCTGTGGATTCCCACCCCTCCATCGTTTGGGAGCGTGAGCATGCAGCGCTATTTCGGGGTTCTTCATGCGGTGGTCTGTAAGCAGGCTCTGGAGGAGCTCAGGGGATTCGAGATCACACCTCTGGTTCCATACGAGGGCCTGATAGCCGCTTCCCCTTCCAGGATTGTCCGGGCTCTGGACAAGTGGGCGCTCTACCGCTGGCGTGTCCGTCAGGCAGGGAGTTACGACGTGGTGCATGGGCTCTCTCATGGCCTTGGGCATCTCCTCTGCCACCTCCGGGGTTCCCCGCGGACTCTCGCCACGGTTCACGATCTTATTCCCCTTCGGTTTCCGGGAGAGCTGACCAGAGCCCAGGTGGCCCGCGTCCGCAGACAAACCGATCGACTGAGTCGCTTTGACCTTCTCACCACGGTCTCCGAATTTACCGCGGGGGAAGTGATGGAGCTAACGGGAATCCCGCGGGAAAGGATCCGAGTGGTGGAGAATGGGATCGACCAGGAGATCTTCCTGTCTCTTATACACATCTGACGCTGCCGACGAATAGAGAGGTGTAGATCTCGGTGGTCGCCGTATCATT
>CAXEFH010000273.1:0-4911 GCA_963989605.1 uncultured Roseibacillus sp.
ATCGAATTCCGCGGCCATCCCTTCGCCTTAATTAAAGGGAGTTCGTGCTTCCGTGGCGACACAAACGACCAGAACTTCCGACCGGTTTCGTAGTCAATTCCGGCATCCTTCGTGATCTCTCTAGACGACTCCGCACGCGGATCCGGCGCTCCCCGCCGGATCCACTCTTCCAGCAAAGCGATCTCTTCATCAGCCAGCTTTCCGGCCGGGGGCATCTGTAGATCAGAGTTGCGATACCTCACTGCCTTGATGAGACGGCTGTTGGCCGGATCTCCCGGCAGGATAACGGCCCCGGAATCTCCTCCCCTCTGAAGCCCTGCCTTCGAATCCAGCAACAATCCCCCTCTCACCTCGCCGGACCGGTCCGAGTGACATTCGTAACAGTGAGCGGCCAGCAGAGGTCGGATCTTGGACTCGAAAAAAACGAGGTCGTCGTCTGCCGGGGCGACTGCCGGAAGGAGTAGGATCAGAAACATGGCCTTCCACTCTAGAATCCTGCCTTGCCTTCCCCTCAACCCGGGCGCGCTCGTGTGGGGGAATCGGATCCTCTCGATTCCCTCGCCGTCCCCTTCACTTCCCGCTCTACTTCTGACTCCCATGCTTATCAACGACCGGACGTTTCAACCCATACTTGTCATAGAGCCTCTGCCAGTAATCGAACCAGTACTTGTCGTAATAATCGTAGGCCGCGTTATCGATATGTTGCGAGTTCACCACCACCGGCGCCGTTTTCGGATCATAGCCTTTCAGATGGTCCTTCCCGGCCCGCTTTCGCGGTGACACGAAGCGCCACTCCGGATTGCCCATAATTTCCTCACAAAGGGCGGACAGCCCCTCGTCATAGGATTTGAGCTGCTCCCGCTGGTGGATGTGGTTATGATCATGGTCCATCGTGCGATTGGTGTCATACCAGGTCTGGAATCCCTCGGCCCAGTATTCCGCCCGGTTGGACGCCGCGTAGCATCGCTTGTCGCCGCCAAAGACGATGAGCACCCTGTCCTTCCCGGTCACCCTGACCGCGGCATTGGTTGGCTTTCCATTGACGAGAATGTCCCCTCCATCCAGACACCTCTTCAGTAATTCCGCCGACTCCCCCGGAAACCACTCGCACAGGGCCCCCAGTAACTCCACCTGGGTCTCCCCCTTGATGCGGCGAAACCGCTGCGCCGCTCGCCCATCATGCCAGATCCCTTTCTTGAGCGCTCCCTTGTAGGCGGCAGTCAGTTTCTCCTGCTGCTCCTTGCTGAAACCGGCCCCGTGGACCACATGACCAAATTCATGGATCAGGATACTCTCTATCTGCATTCCCCCCTCAAACTCCAGAACATCCTCTTCTGCAAAAAAAACCGTCGGGCGCCCGCTCTTCCAGGTCAGAAACCCCCTGCTCCGCCAGTTATAGAAGTCGAGTTCCTTTCCCGTCTTATCGGTCGTGAACTGAGGCACCTCCGAGGTCACTTCGTTATGAGCGACAAGAATACACAACACCTTGCGCTCCCTGACCCGTTGCGCTACTTCCGGGATGATGGTCCTCATCATCATCTCGAACTGATAGGCCGCCTCGAGATGTGCGACATCGCTCACCTTCTCCGAGGTCGCAATCAGGATCTCCTGCACCCAGGTCCCCTTCTTGTAGAAAGCGGGGTCGAGCTCATATTCCTTCAGCTGCCCCTCGGTAAGAGGCTTGACCTCATGAGCTCCCAGCGAGGTAGCCAGTCCTGTGAGGATGGAAAGGAAGAGTCCTCTGGGGATCAGCGGCGACATCGCGGTTCCTTACTTGTTACCAAAGCACATCAGATGACTGTCATTGCGCAGAAGGATTCGGTCTCCCACCGGCACTGGCGAGGCCACGATCCTTTTTCCAAAATCGCGCTCGAAAAGCACCTTCAGCCCCTCGTTCAACTCCGCCACCATGAGCTTTCCGTCCTCCCGACCCGCGTAAATCTTCCCATCTGCAATCGTGGGTGAAGAATAGTAACTCTGCGCGCCCCTGGGCAGCTTCGCTTCCCAAACCGTCTCGCCTGTCTCCGGGTCGAGACAATGGACCTGTCCCCGGTCCCCGAGGATGTAGACTTTGCCATCATGCACCGCAGGGGTGGGGACAAAGCATCCCTTGTTGTCCAGACGCTCCCATACCCGGTGCGACTTGGTGACATCCCCCTTTCCTCCCAATTTGACTCCGGCCAGACACTTACCCCGACCGTAAGGCACCACCACCATGTCGCCCACCACCACTGAGGAGGACACCACCACCCAGTTGTTACGCTTCTGTGGGTTGAACCCCGCGCACTCAGAAATCAGCTTCCCTGTTGCAGCCTCGTGAGTGGTCACCCGCTCCGCGCCCCAAACCACCAGCACCTGCCGGCCGTCTTCCTCAATAACATGCGGAGTGGCATAACTATGATCTCCCTCCACCGGGGTCTCATACGTCCGCTCCACCTTCCAGGCCTCTTCACCTGTGCCTTTGTCAAAAGCCACCATGAATCCCTTGCGGTCATTCATGACCGCCATCACCACATGCTCCCGGGTAATCACCGGTGACGTACCAATGTCCCAGTAGAGCGTATCCCGCCCATAGCGCTCCTGGAGGTTGTGCTTCCAGAGAACCTTCCCCTTCATGTCAAGCGCTCCGAGGTTCCCACTCTTGAAGTAGGCGAAGACATGCGCCCCATCAGTCACCGCCGAGGGATTACTACTCGATCCATTCCGATGCTTCCCTTTGCGCATCTTGCCCAAGGTGGCTTCCCACGCCTTCTTACCCTTCCAGTCGAAGGCCAGCACCGCATCCTCACCCTCGATCGCAGAGGTCAGGATGATGAGATCATCCCACACGATGGGCGTGGAGCACCCGCGTCCGGGCAGGTCCGCCTGCCAGACGAGATGATCTTCATCCAGTTTAGCTGGATAGCTGCCCTTGGCTGTGGAGCCGGCATCCGCTGCTCCACGCCACGAGGGCCAGCGCACTTGTTCCGCCTGCAGGACAGCCGCCGACAATACCGCGGCCCCAAAAATCAATGGAAGAAATCTCGTATTCATCATGGCACTCCAGACTGGTGCCATTACAGGATATTTCTCCCGGGGAGCAAGGTCCAAGGGGATCGCGTTCAGGTGACCTCGTCCCCTAGTTCGCCAGCAAGGTTTTCAAGGGCCCTTCCAGGGCATCTGCCCAGACCTGGTGCCCCGCTTCACTCGGATGGGTCGTATCCGGCATCATTTCCTTGGAAAGGTGTCCCTTCTGATCGAGAAACTTGGGACCAATATCGAGGAAGGTCACGTTCTTGAGATCCTTCAGGAGATCGGGAAGGTAGGAATTCAGTTCAATAATCTGCTTCCGGTGGGGGTGAGAGAGCTCCCTTCTTCGAGGAAAAACACCTAACACCAGTACTTTGGCCTCCGGATAAAGATTGTTGAGCTTGGCTGCGATCGCCTTCACCCCATCCGCAGCCTCCCGCGGCTTGTCACTGCCCCAGCAGATATTGTTGGTCCCGATCATCACCACCGCGGCCTTGGGTGGAGACTTGGGCTTGGGAAGATGGTCGAGGCGCCAGAGAACATGATTCGTGCGGTCCCCGCCAAAACCAAGGTTCAGGGCCTTGAGAGGTTCGAAGTGCTTCTTCCACACCTTCTCCCCGATACTCTCGAAATTGTGGGTAATGGAATCCCCTACCATGAGGAGCTCATACTCCCCCTCTTTCATCGCTCCGATCTTCTCGGCGTGACGCGTGAACCACCACTCCTCAACCCGAGGCTGCGGCGTCACTGCGGGACCGGGCGCTTGCTTCTCTTCCGCTCCGACCGAAACAATTGCTATCAGGGACATCAATAACAGCACCTTGTAACATCTCAGAGAGTTCATGGACACCTTCTTGAGCCCAAATCGCTTCGGCGGCAAGGACGATCGAATACCCTGGCTCGCGCGGGGACGGGAATCGTAACCGGTGGACGGGTTCCAGCAGCGGGTCCTCCAATGGCCTGCAAGCGGGAGCGAGTTCATTCGCCTCCGGGTCACCCTCAGTCCGTAAAACAGGGATCGCAGATACCACCTGCGGGTGCTGGAGATCCCTTCGCCTTCACCTCCCGTATCCGATACGGTTGCTCGAGTGATTCGCAATCCTATCCTGCCCTCTCGGTTCGCACCCTCGTCTTCGAGTAAAAGCGATCTCCAATGGCCCAATCCCTCCTCTCCCTCGGAAAGAAGGCCCCTCGGATCTGGAAAATAATGAAAATCTCCCTCAGGAGCTACGGTTGAGAGCAGGTAACCACATTACCAGAAGCCACCGTGAAACAATTCCATCCTGTTCTCTTCGCCAGTCTCATCGCCTGCCTCCCAACCAGCCTGCCGGCCCAGGGTCTCCCTCACAAGAAAATCAACGACCCGCTGACACCCGGGGGGGACGTGGATTGGTTTTATTTCAGTCCGGATGGCACGAATGTCCTCTATACTGCCGATCAGGATACCCGGGGCGTGCATGAACTCTACAGCGCGGAGCGGAGCGGGGAGGGCTCTACCACGCTGAACACCCCGCTCGCGAGGGGGGGACAGACATGGTTGCACCTCGTTAGTCCGGATAGCTCCACCGTCGTTTACACCGCGGATCCGAATGCGGACGGGGACTGGGAACTCTACAGTGCTCCTGTCAGCGGCGGTCAGTCCACCTTGCTCAGTAACGGACTGCCTCCCATCCGTCTCGAGTTTGACTTCCAGATCAGCCCGGACAGCTCCACCGTTATCTTCGTCGCTGATCGAAGTGCCCATCTTGATTCATATGGTCTGTTCCGCGTTCCCATCCGGGGCGGCATTCCCCAGAGACTGTCTCTTATACACATATCTGAGCCCACGAGACAGGCAGAAATCTCGTATGCCGTCTTCTGATTTAAAAAAAAATGTGGGGGGGGGGGGGGGGGGGGGGGGGG
>CAXEFH010000274.1:0-4827 GCA_963989605.1 uncultured Roseibacillus sp.
GTGTATAAGAGACAGCCCCAAGAAATCCTGGAATAAGAGCGATCCCCAATACTTTTCGATACTCATGGTGGAAACGGTGTCGCAGAGTCGAGGTTTCCTGCCGAACCCCTCCACCCCGTGAGTCGACCAGACGATCCGCCACATAGATACACCAGACGGTCAGGGCAAGAAACCAGGGCAGCGAGGGCTGGTGATATTTTACGAGCCACACCTGCTTGAAGATCCAAAACCAGACCAGTGCCACCAGAGGAGCATCCAGACTGAGAAGATTGGGCCAGATCCAAAGTGGGCGACGTGCCATGGGTGCTAGCGAAGGCTCCCCCGTTAGACTGGACAAAGCAAGTCCGTTCGCCTCACGAATCCGGTCGCGGCAAATCAAGAAGAGAAAGGAGGAATCCCGCTCCCGATTCCATCGGCCACGATACGCAGCAACTCGGCCTCCTCGCTTGTGAGCACCCCATCCTCTGCCGCTACCAGTCCACACATCTGCAGAATGGTCTTCTTCACCGGGGGAGCGGCCTGGTCGAATTCCGAGAGGGCTCCAAGCACCATCTCAGAGCTGAACACGCCTTCCCCAAGAAGAGACGGCTCCCAACCCTCAAAGGGGGTCGAGCCCTGAACTGCGAACTTGAAGGATTTTTCAGCTCCTTCGGTATCGCGACCATTCCAAGCAAGCAACGAAAGCAGAATATCCCCTGAGGCTGGAAGCCCTGCCTTCGGCCTCCTCCTTTGCTTATGTCTACCCGGCGCGAAATGCCCGAAAAGATGCTTCGACAGGGCGTATTGGAGCATAAACTCAAAGATATCCACTCTCTCATCACTGGCGATCACCCAGTCCAGCATTTGCAAGAGCCTTTGGCATTCGGACTGACTTAACCGACGGAGAGTCGGGATACAAAGATCGAGAATCGCAATTTTAGCCTCCGAGTGAAGCGGCTCGATGGATTCCTGCCATTCACAAAGCACCTCCACGTAATCTTGCCCCATTCCTTGGCCTAATCCCTGCACCTGTTCCTCGCGTTTCTTCGGATCTGTGGACAGCAACATAGCGAAAATAAGGACCTGCGCCTTTCTCCGATCTCTGGCTGCTGCATGCCACTTTTCATCGATAGAGGCGTAGATCTCCTGACCCACTTCCAGCTTCCAATCCGTATCCTCTCCCAGCAGGGCCATTCTATCTGCGACGGGAACGGAGGCGGCCCCGATGGCCGGAGACGAGAGACCAACTAGTTCTGCTGAGGTCGAAGTGCTTTCATTAACCTCTACCTCCGGGAGGGCGACCTCATCAAAGTAGGTTACTTTGACATTGGGATCCAAGGCGCGGATCCGCACTCGGAGGGGTGGATGAGTTGCAAGTCCCCAGCGGAAAAGGCCTCCCTCTGCAAAGAAGATGTGACTCGCAGCGGAAGCCTGAGGGCTTTTTACCTGAGCACGCTCCCCCCAACCTCCGATCTTCTTGAAAGCCCCGATCAAACCACCTGGATCACGAGTAAACTGGACCGCTGAAGCATCAGCAAGGAACTCCCGTTGCCGGGATACTGCCGCCTGAATCAGGCGAGCAAAAAATCCTCCAACCGCACCAACCAAAAAAAGGACGAGCCCTGAGACTAGAAGCACGACAAGCAATCCGCCCCCTTCCTTGTTGTTCCTGCTGGGGCGGGTATAGCGCAGGGAGGACAGGAGGATACGGCCCACGATCATAAGCACCAGAATTCCAAAAATGAACCCGATCAAACGCATGTTGAGTTTCATATCGCCATTCCTGATATGACTAAATTCATGAGCAATCACCCCCTGCAATTCTGCCCGGGAGAGTAATTCCATGCAGCCGCGAGTCACTCCGATCGCCGCGTCCGACGGCTCAGTGCCCGCCGCGAAGGCATTGATGCCCATTTCCTGATCCATCACGTAGACGAGAGGAACCGGAGTCCCCGATGCGATAGCCATCTCCTCGACCACATTAAGCAGTTGCCGCTCCTTGAAATCTCCGCTGTCAGGAAGCACCGGGCGCCCCCCCATCGCCTCTGCCACTGCGCCGCCTCCTTTTTTCAGTTGCAGCGATTTATAGGCAACTCCTCCAAGAATGATAACGACCGTAAATAGGCCGACTATCGCAAAAAGGTTACCGTTCCACAGGAAAGGATTAAACTCAAAGTGTTGCTGCCGGGGGGCAATAAGGGCGATGCTCCCCGCTACCCCAATGTATGCCGAAACAATGATCGCGATCACCGCCATGGCGAAATAGACGACCAACCATTTAGTCCTCCGGCGAGCCTCCTCCTGCGCCTGAAAAAAGTTCATGCCATGATTGGATTCTTTTGACCTCTTCACGCCCATTGAAGGCGAACAGCAATCATCACCGCCACACCTTAGTCAAAGCTCACCTTGACGACTTCGCGCTCAGCTTCGCTACTGACTTCAAAGAGAACCGCAGACTTAAAGTTGAACATGCCTGCGATGATATTGGAGGGAATAACCTCGATCTTTGTATTATAGAGGGTCGCCGCATCATTGTAAGCTTGGCGAGCAAAACTGACCTTGTTCTCCGTCGTGGTAAGCTCCTCGCTCAACTGCATCATATTCTGATTCGCCTTGAGATCCGGATAGGCTTCCGCAAGTGCAAAAAACTTGCCCAGCATGGAGCCCAGCCCTGCCTCTGCTGTCATCATACCCTGCATTTGCGCCGCATCATCAGGATTCAAGCCATCGCGGGCACTAGCGGCTGAATTGCGGGCCTGTATCACAGCTTCGAGGGTCTCGCGCTCGTGTTTCATGAAGGACTTCGCGGTCTCCACCAGATTAGGAATGAGATCATGGCGGCGCTTCAATTGCACATCGATCTGGGCGAAGGCATTGCGATACATGTTCCGTAGCCTGACCAATCCGTTGTAGGCCCCGATCGCCCAGAGCACTAAAATGACCACCACTGCCCCAAAAACGACCAGCACTAAAGTGCCTCCATCCAAAAACGCTAAATTCCGAAAAAATGGCTCTTTCATGGTGTCACGGCGCCGATCCTAGCGTACGCTGCTAAGGGTGCCATTACAAAAGTGGCTCGTGTTTCGACCATCCTCCCGAAAGACTTCTTCTGATGAACGCTGCTGATCCTATCCAAGCCCAGCAATTCGCCGCCATCGACTTTGAGTCCGCAGGCGCGGCACGAGGGCGGACCGATGTTCCGGTTCAGGTCGGGATCGCGCTCTGGTCCAGCCTCGGGGGATTGGGCGAATCATTTTGCTCCTACCTTGCATCGGACCAACCGATCTCGTGGTCCGCTAGGAAAGTGCACGGGATCACCCTTGAGGACCTATCCGGTGCGCCGTCCCTGCTCTCTCTCTATCCTCAAATCCGTAAGCTTCTCGAAGGTCGGATCCTCGTTGCTCATGGCCACGGAACGGAGAAACGCTTCCTGCGATCCTTTCCCGGCCACAACTTCGGACCCTGGGTGGATACCCTCAGCCTCGCTCGCACAGCTTGGCCACACCTCGATCAGTTTTCCCTCGGTGATCTCATCCGGCATCTTGACCTTGCGGGCAAAATTGACGCAATTCACCCAGACCGCCGTTGGCACGATGCTCTTTACGATGCCACAGCCTCAGCCCTGCTTCTTGAGCATCTCGTCAACTCCCTCAAGCTTTCGGGACAATCTCTTGATCTCCTCCTGCACCCTGATCTTTCAGCATGGAGGGCTCTCCGGCCTGCGTAGTTTCTTGCCAAGCACTTGATAACGGGCCAGAAATCCAAAGCTCATCCCCGCCGTGCCAACAGTCTCTGTCGCCTTACCCGGACGCCCTTATCCCGTCATCGTAGAGGCGGGCGCAATGCATGACGTAGGTGCATACCTCCGAGAAACGGGTCTTACCGGACGAGTCGCCCTGATCGCCGACACCAACACCGGGCCTCTCTTCGGTCAGACCGTCAAGGATTCACTTGAGGATGCAGGATTCGAAACAAGCCAGCATCTCCTTCCTGCGGGAGAGAGATCCAAGTCTCTCGACCAGACCGAAATCCTCTGCCGCTCTCTGACCGAGCATCGCCACGACCGGGAGAGCTTCGTGGTTGCCCTCGGCGGAGGCGTAGTTGGGGATATCGCGGGATTTGTTGCGGCCATTTTCTACCGCGGGATTCCCTTCGTGCAGATCCCAACCACAATTGTCGCCCAGGTCGACAGTTCGGTCGGGGGCAAGACCGGAGTCAATCTTCCGGAAGGAAAAAACCTCGTCGGATGCTTCCAGCAACCACGCCTCGTCGTCGCTGACCCCGAGGCGCTGAGATCTCTTCCTCCGGCCGTTTTTCGCGAGGGATTTGCGGAAGTGATCAAGCACGCCGCTATTCGTGATGCCGACATGCTCTCCACCATCGAGCGACTGGATCCCGCAGACCAGAGCGTGACCGCCGAACTGATTGCCGACAATGTTGCCATCAAGGCCCGAATCGTAGAGGAGGACGAGAAAGAAACGGTGGGCACCCGGGCTCTTCTCAATTTTGGCCATACCATTGGCCACGCCGTAGAATCCACCGCTGAATACGGCACCCTTCTCCATGGCGAGGCGATCTCCCTTGGCATCCGCGCCGCCCTCTATCTTTCGGTCAAGAGAGCCGGACTCTCACCCGGGAGCGCTTCCCGATTGCTTGGGATCCAGCGACGATGGCAACTTCCCCTCGTTTTGGATGACTCCATCGCAACCGACAACATCATGTCCTCCCTCGCCCGAGATAAGAAGTTCTCAGCCGGAGAGATCCGCTTTGTTCCTGTCTCTTATACACATCTCCGAGCCCCACGAGACAGGCAGAAATCTCGTATGCCGTCTTCTGCTTGAAAAAAAA
>CAXEFH010000275.1:0-4795 GCA_963989605.1 uncultured Roseibacillus sp.
CCCCCCCCCCCCCCCCCCCCCCCCCCTTTTTTTTTCAAGCACAAGACGGCAACCGACCTTTCTGCCTGTCTCGTGGGCTCGGAGATGTGTATAAGAGACAGGGTCGTGGTGACGCGACCAGCGTGGGCTCCCAACCCACTGGAGACGACGGGGCGGGCCCACCACGGTGTCCTGAGCCACCGCATTACCCGAGGGGTTGTGAAAATAATGAGTCCAGTCGTCAATCTCCTCCGGCCGTGGCTTTACGAGCTTCTTCCAGGCTCCATCCCGGTGCACGAGGGCGATGCCCTCCGGGACCAACGCCCGCAACAACTCCTTCTCGCTGATCGCAGCCTCGCCCTCGACCACAATGAGATTAACGAAGTTTTCGATGTAGGGGAGCGACTTTCCATCAAAATGCTCAACGGAAACAGGTCCATACAATCCTCTGCCATGGAGCACTTCGCGCGCCTTTTGCACCGCTTGAGCATCAACGTTCAAGCCGTGAACCATGTAGCGCTCATTGAGTCGCATCGCGGCTATACCCTCTGGACTTGAAGACCCAACATGCACAATCAGCCCTCCTTTGACTCCTGATTGGCGAACTGCGTCCGCAGCGAGTTCTGCAAACGCCGGCAGGGAAAAAAGGAAAAGCGACAGGGAGTGAAGGCAGGAAGAGAGTTTCATGGCTGGAGGGAGCAATCGGAGCCAAGACACAGTGGGCTGCCCAAGCAATCTCCTCAACCCCTCATTCCCGGAAATGACAGTGCTGGGGACTTTTCATGCCCTTCCTCACACGGTATCGTCCCTCCTCAGGTGAAAATCACGGTCCAACTTCTTGGCCAAGCCCGCCAACTCGCGCCATCCGACCGGATGGTCGTGGAAGTTGAGCATGGGGCCTCCGTGGACGAACTTGTCCCTCATCTTCTCGCCGAGGCCCCGGATAGTCTCGTTATGGTTCTCTCGAAGGAGAAGCAACTCCGCCGCTCCGTAATGGCGATCCGGAATAATGAGACGATCGACCCGGCAGCCCGGGATCTCCTGAAAGACGGGGATGAGTTAAGCCTCCTTCCTCCCATGTCGGGCGGCTAAGAACTGACTCATGGACCTTACCAACGAAGAGCGCGCCATCTATGAGTGGCAGATCTGGGTCAAGGGCCTCGGAGAACCAGGGCAGGAGAAACTCAAGAATTCCACCGCTCTGGTCACCCGTGTTGGAGGACTAGGAGGCCCCCTGGCGCAATCTCTGACGGCCGCGGGAATCGGGAGACTGATCCTTGCTCATGGAGGAAATACGAAGGAGAGTGACCTGAACCGGCAGATTCTACAGACCTACGACCAACTGGGAAAATCCCGTATCGAATCTTGTCGCAGGCGACTTCTCGAACTGAATCCCCGGGTTGAGATTGAGACCCACCCGGGAAATATCAGTGAGGAGAATGTCTCACTCCTTGTAGCCGGGGCGGACATCGTCTTCGACTGTGCTCCTCTTTTCGAGGAACGCCTTCTGCTTAATAAAGAATGTGTAGAGCAGAAGAAACCGCTTGTGGATGCGGCGATGTTCGACCTTGAGGGCCAACTGACCACCATCATACCCGGGCGAACGCCGTGCCTCGCCTGCCTCTATCCTGAGATTCCTCCCGGATGGAAACGGGAATTTCCGGTGATTGGCGCAGTCTCGGCGACAATGGCCAACCTCGCCGCCCTTGAAGGGATCAAATTGATTGCTGGTTTCGGTGAACTCTTGACCGGCACCATGCTGCTATTTGACGGACGCACCATGGATTTTCGCAAAGTTGTCATCCAGCGCCGCCCGGGATGCTCGGTATGCGGCTCCTGCGAGGCGAATCCTGCCCCGCATCCGTCTTAGCCGCCCTGTCCGAGTGCCTTCGCGATTTCTCCGGCAAAGCGAGCCGCGAGATCAGCAGGGGAACCCTCTTTTCCGTAGAGAACTCCGCGAGAAACATTGACCACGTTAGGAGCCGTTCTTCCCGAACCTTTGAGGGCAGATAGATCTCCTCCCTGCGCGCCGAGGCCGGGGATCAGCAGGGGAACATCCGGCAAGCCCGCAAGGACATCTTCCCCTGCGTTGGTCAATCCAACTACCAGACCCACATCAGTCTCCCGGCCCTCCTCCTTGGCTCGACTGGCGAATTGACCCACTATCTCAAAAATCCTGCCGCCCTCGCTCTTCCGGCGCTGTAAATCCGCACTCCCCGGATTAGAGGTGACCGCCAGAAGATAGATACCCTTCCCATCGTAATCAAGGAACGGCTCAATGGAGTCATACCCCATGAAGGGGTTGATCGTCACAGCATCCGCCCTGAACCCCTCAAAGCAGGCTTCCGCATAACGACGCTGTGTTTCTCCGATATCGCTCCGCTTGGCATCGAGAATTACCGGGACGTTTTCGGGAATTCGATCAAGCACTCGCTTCAGCATCATCAAACCCTCCGGTCCCATGGCCTCAAAGTAGGCAATGTTGGGCTTATAGCAGGCGGTTCTCGGCAGGGTCTGATCGATCACGTGGTCCAGAAAGCGCTCGACCTCGAGAATATTATCTCCGTGCTTCTCGATCCTTGGGTCCAGGCCGACACAAAGATTGGAGCCCGTCTCCCCGGACCTGATAGCCAGCTGATCTGAATAGCCTGCACTCATTACAGGGCTCACCTTCACCCACACTCTTGGCGGACGAAAGCGTTTCCTCCTCAATTCTCAATCTCTCTGGCTCCTGGACTCATCAAAAGTCGCTCCAACGCTCTTTCTTCAGGGAAAACACCGGACAGACGCCGGAGCTTATGATTCAAAGGTCGTGTGGAATCTGTCACTGAACTCCTGCAAAGCCTGATCCGCATTCCATCTGTCAACCCCGACGGTGACCCCGGAACAGATCAATGCGGGGAGAAGGAGATCGCCGAATGGCTTGGGAACTTTCTCGGGGACCGGGGCTTCGCCATCACAGCTGAGGAGGTAGAGCCCGGACGACCAAACCTGATCGCCCGGAGTCCCGGACCTGGCTCGGACACGAGGCCTCGCATTCTTCTGGGACCTCACCTCGACACTGTAGGAGTGGGAGGTATGACCATCGACCCATTTGCTGGAGAAAGCCGCGATGGGAAAATCTGGGGGCGCGGAGCCTCTGACACCAAGGGCCCGATGGCCTCTATGATATGGGGGCTTCTCAGCAACCAAAACCGTCTCGCCGACCTCCCGGTAGCTGTGGACTTCGTCGCATTCATGAGTGAAGAATCTGATCAGTTTGGCTCCAAGCATTTCGCCGCAAATCACGCCGAGGAGTACGAGTTTGCTATCGCGGGCGAACCCACTGGTCTTGACATCGTTCATGTCACCAAGGGCTCTCTCTGGGCAGTTCTCAAGGCCAACGGTGTTTCCGGCCATTCCTCGCAACCGGAGGCAGGAGAAAACGCCATTCTCAAGATGGTTCATGCGATCTCTGTCCTCGACAGGGAATTGAAGCCACTCCTCGCAGAATTCACCCATTCAGTCCTCGGACCAGCTACCTTGAACGTGGGTATCATCACGGGAGGAACCCGTGCGAACATCATTCCCGACCAGTCAACCGCCCATATCGACATCCGCTATCCCCCGTCACTGGCAGAAAAGGGACCGGCCACTGAAACGCTGAGGGAGTTCCTTTCCATTAGAAATCTTCCGGTAAGCATCTCCGTCTCGGCGGATAATCCCCCGATGGAACTCTCTCCTGATAACGCGTGGCTCAGCCAGATCCGGGCCATTCATCCAGGGTCGAGTCTGGTAGGCGCGCCCTGGTTCTCAGATGCGGCTCACCTCAATGAGGGCGGTCTCCCAGCAATCTGCCTTGGACCTGGATCCATCAAGCAGGCTCATACGAAGGACGAATTCATCCGAATCGCGGACCTCGAATCCGGGGCGAGGTATTTCACTGACCTGGTTGCGGGGCTGGAAAGGTAAATCCACCCTTTTACTGCTGACTCGTAATCGCCACCAGCCTTTCAAGGTCCCTGATCGTAATATCGATAGCCGCGAAGCGTTGCCGCCGCAGGACCTCATCCCGTAACTGCGACGCAACCATGCGTGCCTCACGGGCCTTCGAGAGGCCTGCGAGGGCTTTCTCTCTTACGGTGGCGAAATCCCGCGCGTCGTTCGCTGCATTCATTTCCGCGTTCAGCCGTTGTAATTCGACAACGGTGTTCATGTAGGAGGTGTTCAGCTCCATCTCTGACGGCGCAGCAGGGACCGCCCTTGACACAGAAGGAACAGGCGAGAAGGGACGCTCTATTTTCCGGGGAGCACAGGACCCGCTGAGAAGAACCGCAATCATGCTACATGCTGCAGAGAGCCCTGACAGTTTGGAGCGCAGACAGCAGAGTATCGGAAAGCGACCTGCATGCGCAGCGGGAGTGTCCAATCTCAACTCACAGGATCTTCTCATTTCGGTATCTCCGGCCCTGGCTCAAGGGGTTTTCCAGACGATACGTCCAACACCGGAGGCGGGGGCACAACTTCTTCAGGCATCACCGCCCTGAGCATCAGTTGCTCTCCAATATTGTCTCTCGTCCTGTTGTCCCGGAATGGTTGGACGGTGGACCTTCGGTCCACCATGATTCCAAATTTCCTGTTTCTCTCGGCCACATTGCCCTCCATCCCTGCCGTGGTGCCTTCTCCTTCAACCATGACTCCTCCAAGAAGATTTTCTTCTACCCGGTTTGACCTCAGGACCGCGGTCGCCCCGTTTGAAATACTGATCCTGTCTCTTATACACATCTGACGCTGCCGACGAATAGAGAGGTGTAGATCTCGGTGGTCGCCGTATCAT
>CAXEFH010000276.1:0-4723 GCA_963989605.1 uncultured Roseibacillus sp.
CTTTAGCTTTCTATCGCATAAATCACAGCTCGACGCCTCTGCGACATTTTTCAACTCCCGAAAAAAAAGTCATGAAATATCCGGGCTGACAACTCGACCCCCACGGTGGAGGGGTGACTCCCATCCTTCGAGAAAAGGCGTTTTCCCCGGCCCTTGCTCACTTCCATTGCCCACGCTTCTCCCACCGGAACTACCGGAGCATACCCTGCGACCACGGCTGCTTCGTTGTAGCCTGTGACTAACCGTCCCTGCATCTTTTCAAAGGTGTCATCAGGGAAAATTTTCCTGTTACTCCGATCCCCGTCACGGCGACCCCAGGTCTGGAAAAATACGGGCACCGCCCCTGCTTTCCTGATTTCTGCAGCAAGGGTGCGCACATGGGGGATCATTTCTCTCGTCCGCTGTGCTTTGCTGAAAGAAGGCCGCTGGCTCTGCTCCTGTAATACGACCACATCCCATCTCCCGTCCCGGATCCGGGTCAGGGTATCCTCTGAGCGAGCATGTTTTTCTAGGGTCCATCCTCCACGCGTGACACCTTCCACAACGATCCGACGACCCGAATCCTGCGCAATTCGGGCGAGAACCTTGGGGACCTTGAAACTATAACTGTTTCCCACGAAAAGGATTCTGGGCGTATCGGTCGTTCCCAGACGTTCCCGGAGCACCCCTTTCTCATCCTTTGAAAAAGCAGCTCCCGACAGTACGAGAGTCAGGATAAGTGGTATGGCGTTCATCATTCGATTCCCGTCTGACCTTACTCTCTCTCCTGACCGATGCAGAAAAGGTGACGCTCTCCCCTGATGAAAAGCTGTCGCCCTGCCGGAGCAGGCGTCGCATCAATTCCTTCTCCGAGCGTGTTGATGCCAACGACTTGGAACTTTTTGCTGTCTTTAAGAACAGCTGTGGTCCCACTGCGACCGGTCACATAGACATGCCCTCCAGCCGCGATCGGAGACGCATAGGTCCGGGAAATTTCTGGAACCCGCTCGGCAACGTAGTGCGCCCGGCCGCTGACGGCATCAAGACAGGTCAGCATTCCTGATTTTCCGCTGTGGTAATAGAGGCGCGAACCCGAAATCAAGGGAGAAGCAATATCCGGAGTATGACGGTCGCGATCCCACACCACACTCTTCGTGCCCTTCAAGTTGCCACGCCCTTCAAGGGCAAAGGCTCCTATGAACGAACCGCGAAAGCCACTCCCGACGATTGCGAGTCCTTTGATCGCCACAGCAGAAGCCACCGGCCTCTGGGTCTGTCCTTCACACCGCCATAGCTCCTTTCCAGTTTCAAAGTCATACCCTCTCGCACAGGTCTGCCCGTTCATTACGACTTGCTTACCGCTCTCATGATCCACAACCAGAGGAGTCGCCCAGCAGGTTGGTTCCTCTTTTCGGAGCGCCTGCCAGAGAGTCTTCCCACTCCGGCGATCCAGAGCGTAGAGCGAGGAAGGGCCATCATGATCCCATGGCACGAGAATCCGTTCACCATGAATCGTAGGAGAACTACCTTCCCCGAATTCATTACGTGTAATCATTTTCCCAAAATCACCACGCTTCCAGATTGGGGTTCCATCCATCCCAAAGCAGTAGATCCCCCGGGACCCGAAATGGGCGTATACGAATTCACCATCCGTACACGGCGAGGCAGAGGCAAATCCATTTGTTGAATGAGTTCCCTCATGGGGTATAGCTTCAATCGCGGTGCGCTCCCACCTGAGCTTTCCTGTCCTTCGATCATAGCAGAATAGCTTGAACGATAGTCTTGATAACCTTCTTCCATCGAATCCAGACTTCCCAGCGGCCGAGACAGCCGATACCACGAAGACGCTCTCTCCCCATACTACCGGCGATCCCGAGCCCCTTCCCGGGACCAGAGCCTTCCATCTGACATTCTTCGCTGGCCCCCAGGATGTTGGAGGCTGAGCCTCCTCCGAGGAACCGTTTCCAGTTGGTCCCCGCCAGTGGCCCCAGTTCCCGGCAAAAAGAGATCCCTGCGCTACTAACAGGACAATAGAGAAAAGAATACGTGAAAACATGGGCTAGTCCTTCGCGGGAATCCTCGCCCCGTTTTGACCAGAGTGCAAACCTGTTTGAAGAACTAAAAAGCCCAATTCATTCCCATCCAGAAAGACCGCGGCTGACCGATAGAGCGCAATCCAACGCTGCTCACTCCAGTGGTGATCTCTTGGTCAAACAGGTTATCGACCCGGGCATGGATCGTCACATCGTCCGCTACTTCAAACTCACCTCCCAGTCGGGTTGTCCACCAGGAACCGAGACGACGCTCGCCCAAGGGATCATCGAACTGCGAACTACCGATCTCCGCCTCAGCAAAGACTTTCAGTTTCGGTAGAGGGCTGCCCCTCACGCCAACCACGGCACTGTGCTCGGGACTCTGGGGAAAAGGCTTTCCCTCAAGCTCATTTTGTTCAACTGATTTGGTGAACCTTGACCGGGAAAAAAGGTATCTAAGGAGCACACTCCACCGGGCGGAGACCTTCCATCGTATCTTGAATGAGCACCCCAGAACCCGGGCATCGTCGACGTTACGACGCTGCGCCACTGAGCCGCCCGGAGGCACGAAGCCCGCCACCGACGCAGCCTCAGAGGGGTCGGTAATCGGCACGTTCGCTATGACATCACCAATCCAGTGATGAAACACACCCACATCACAAAATAGTCCCGGCGCAGGTCTCCATTCCATGCCAAGATCAACGGTATCAAAACGCTCGGGCCGAAGACCCGGGTTTGCCTCCGTGATGTCATTTCGAACGCGAAAAGGACGGTAGAGCTCATTGATTGTGGGGAGCCGGAAGGACGTGGCCACAGAAGTGCGAACTCCCAGAGATTCGGAGAGCCGATATCGTAATGCGCCGCTGAACGACGGCTCCATCCCTGCCCGGTCTCCGTAGGAAGAATCACGAAGAAGATCAGACGTGGCGGGCCTTCGTTCTGTGCGCAGGCCATCCGCAAACGCCCAGTAATCAACTCTGGCGCTCGCCTCGAGGGACCATCGGGCTGCGGCTCCCTCGCGAATCCCCCTGATGAATATTCCTCCCACCAGCTGCTCACCACCGGCTCTTCTCTGTCGCAGAAAGGCCCCATCGACAAACCCCGCCAGCTCGTTCGTCTCACCCCTCAGACGCCTCAGGTCTGCTCCAAGGACAAATTCATGACCTTCTCCTGAACTCAGGGTAGCGGTCAATCCTCCCCCAAGGCCTTCACCGGGTACGTCAAACTGATCCAGGGCAGGAACTTCTGCACTCCGGTCCGCATTAACTTTTGCAAAGACCGCCTCAAAGGATCGTTTCTGGTAATATGCCAACCCTTGCCATGTCAGAACGGGCGTTTTTCCCGTAATCCGAATCGACAAATCGAGGGCCTCGGTGGCGTTTCTCGATAGGACCGTGCCATTCCCCCTGCGCTCCTTGTGAAAGGACAGGCGTGGTTCTACTGAAAGGTTATTTTCCGGACGCCAGACAACTCGGAAATCGGCGCTACGCGTCATCAGTCCCAGCCGGCGGTCCACGACCCCACGCTGATCCCTTTTTAGGCCGTGGAATCCCGCCGACCTGAGGGCATGAACAGAAGCTTGGGCTGCCAGCGTGGCGTCATTCGTTTCCCTTTGACTCATGAGGGTGAACCCGCGGGTTCCATGGCTTCCCCCGAGAGTCTGAAATCTGTTCAGATCGGCCGATGGATCAGCACTGGAGAGATGCACAACCCCCGCCGGGCTCTGGTTGCCCCAGACCGCAGCCTGAGCGGCAGGAACAATGCGGCCCGAGCTCAACAAGCCGGGCGCATACCGTGACCACGTAACCCAACCTCCGAACGGATCATTCTGGGGAATCCCATCCCACAGAACAAGGGTTCGTGCCGCAGCACTGGCACCGACTCCGCGAAGACTCACTCCCGCCGAGGTCGGATTACCAAAGAGGGCCGACTGTCTTCGGTACAATGAAAATGAAGGATCCCCAGAAAGCATCTGGTCGATGGTCCGGGGTGCCTCCAGCGCGATGTCGTCCGCGGACCAGGAAGCGGAGGCCTCATCCCCCGCCAGCATCCTCTCCGCGGTGACCCTTGTCTCGGGCAGGAGCAGAACCTCAGGTAGAGCCAATGCGCTCGCGCCCTCGAAAATGACGAACCCGGACGCGACGAATCCAGCTCGGAGCAGTGAAAGAACTGCCCACGCTCTGGTTCTCACCTTAAAGTTCATACGGCCGGACACCATGGCCCGGCAACTCTAGGACAAACCTTGGAAAAAGCGAAGTTCAGGAATCAAATCTGGTGGAGATCCACCTTTGGAGTGACAAGAAATGAATTCTACTCTCGCCCAAGTTGCCCTTAGAATCGGTTGCCGTGAAAACCCACCTTACTTTGTTCGGCGCAGTCACTCTTGTATTTTTCTGCGCGTCTGAGAGCAGATCTGGTCCTGAAACTCAGGACTGGCCGGTCTATCTGGGAGGCAAGAAGCGCGACCTGTTCTCTCCCCTCGCTTCTCCCCCCGTGTCGCGTTTTCTCCTCTTATTCCTCTCTATTTCGCTCTTCGCATCTGGCTCCAGTGTTCCCCGCGTGTTCCCGCGGGCCGTGCGGTGACCCTTGGCGAGGGCCTGGCGGACCGCGGCGGTCATGTAGTCCCCCAGGTCCGTCCAGCCGTAGCTGTAGTCGGCCTCGCTTCGGGGGGTGCACCAGCCAGGCTAGTCCCAGCGGGCCGTCGAAAGCGA
>CAXEFH010000277.1:0-4684 GCA_963989605.1 uncultured Roseibacillus sp.
TTTTTAATGATACGGCGACCACCGAGATCTACACCTCTCTATTCGTCGGCAGAGTCAGATGTGTATAAGAGACAGCCTTCTTCATCAGCAAAGCGGTATTTCCCTCGAAGGAGATGAATCATGACTTTGTTTTTGAATCCGAGGGAGATGAAGCGGTTCTATCGTTTGTCCGAATCATCAAGGTGGATGGTGATCGTCGCTAGTGTTCGTGTTCTCAGAGCCCTACTCCAACTCACCCTCGATGAACGCTAGCAGGAGATCGACGAGCTCCTCCATTCCTACAGGGAGGTCCTCCTCGATCGTAGCGAGATATTGGGCCTCGGTTTCGCTGTATTCGTTGCGGTCCGGGCTGCAGCTTCCACACCAACGGCTGGCGTTAAGAGGATCGACCAGTGCCGTCGCGCCAATGAGATCGAAGGAGTTGATAATTCGCTGTTGATCGACTTCACTCTGCCAAAATTCGTGAAGGCAGTCCTCACTTTCGAGAATCGGAACGGTTTCATAGACATCGATCAGTGCCCGCTCTTCACGACTGAGGGCACGCTCGGTCGCCTCGCTTTCGAGGCGCTCGACAAGAATCTCCACCTGATCTGGCCATTCCACGGCTTCCTGATTTAGCATCGCGCGCCGGGTCTAAGATCCCCAAGCAACTATGGCAAAGGAAATTCACGCTTTGTCATATCGATATTCAGATAAGTGCCCACTCCATCGGCGATCGGTAAGCGGGGAGGATTAGTCTCGAAGTGGGTTCTTGGCAGAACCAACATCACCGCGGTCTGCCGGCCGGTAGCGGCACCTTGACGAAAAAAGAAGCTCCTTTCGGTAGCGGGATGCGATCGGGTTTGTGTTTTGATTAATTTGTAGTGAACTCCCACGTCATGCGCTCAATGCTTCACCACGATTTCAGGCTAGCTCTCATTGTTCTATTGGCTTGCTCTTTTTTCACCCCGGCTGAGGCCAGAAAAATCAATCTTGGGGTTAAGCCGGGGCTGCATTTCGAGCCCAAGATCCTCCACGTCCTTCCCGGGGAGGACGTCGAGTTGACGTTCGATAACACGGACCTGATGATGCATAACTTCGTCTTGGTTGAACCAGGCGCCCGCATGGAGATCGTCGAAGCTGCAAACGCACTTGGTGAAAAAGGTCCCGGCCTCCATTACGTCCCGGATTCCGCAAAAGTGCTCGCCTCCACCCCCGTGGTCCTGCCTAAGAAGAAATCGACCATCCGCTTCAAGGCTCCCGTCACGGAAGGAAAATATCCTTACGTATGTACCTTTCCCGGCCACGGATTTCTGATGCACGGCACGCTCTTCGTGGCAAAAAACGAACCCAAGGAGCTTGCCGCAGGCCCGACCAAGAATGCGGGGTCACCGGTGGGCGTTCCCGAGGAACTGGAATCGACCCTTTTCTCTCCCAAAACCGTGACTCCCTGCGTGGCTTGCATCGGCGTCGCGCCTACGGGAGAGGTCTACGCCGGGGTCGACCAGATCGGTTCGCTGGGTAAGGGAGGAGGGAAGGGCAGGATCATCCGTCTGGTCGATAAGGATCACGATGGGGTGTCCGATTATCGGACCGAATACGCCTTGATTGATAACCCGCGGGGCATTGTGCCGGTCGGAGACAAACTCTACGTGCTTCACGCGAAGTGGGGAAAAGGGACCCAGTTCGATGGAATGTTTCTTTCCGTCCTTGAGGACAAGGACGGGGATGGGATGGCAGATGGACCACCCAAACACCTGGTCAAGGAGATCAGCACGCGAAAGTTCAACCAGTCCCGGGGAGTAGATCATACCACCAATGGAATCCGAATGGGGATCGACGGTTGGATTTACGTTGCAGTGGGAGACTTCGGTTTTGTTGACGCGGAAGGGACAGATGGGACGAAGCTAACCATGTACGGAGGTGGGATCATACGGGTTCGGCCCGATGGGACCGAGTTGGAAACCTACGCCGATGGCCTGAGAAACATCTACGACGTGGCCATCGATCCCTTCATGAACGTATTCACCCGGGGCAACACCAACGACGGTGGGGGCTGGAACATGCGCTTCATCCATGAAATCCAGACTGGCGAATATGGCTACCCCGAGCTGTTCAAGCGCTACACCAGCGAGATCATCCCCGCCCTCGTCGACGTTGGCGGCGGTTCCGGGACAGGAGCCATGTTCTTCGACGAGCCGGGTTGGCCGGACAACTACAACGATGTCCCCATGATGTGCGACTGGGGGCGGGGCCAGCTATTTATCCACCGGGTTACACCCGATGGAGCCAGTTTTACCCAGAATCAGGAGAGCTTCATCAAATGCGGAAGAATCACCGACGTTGACTGCGATGGCTCAGGGCGTCTCTTCATCGGTAGCTGGGGCAACTCCGGATTCAAGGGCGGGACTGATGGATACGTCGTACGGGTGGTTCCAAAGGGATGGAAGTACAAGGAGTTTCCCGACCTGCGAAAGCGTAGCGAGGCCGACCTGGTCAACATGCTCACTACCCCCAGCGCCAAGACGAGGCTGCACGCCCAGCAGGAAATTCTCCGGCGAGGAGGGGAGGGCCGGGAAGTCTTGGCGGTTGCCATGAACAAGAAGCTAACCCCCAGGACCCGTGTAGCCGCAATCTTTACCCTGAAGCAGCTGCTCGGAACCAAGTCCCACAAGGATCTTCTTAAGCTGGTCGACGATCCCGCTGTGACGGAGCATGCCCTGCGGGCGCTGGCCGACCGAAGAACCGAGGTCGAGGGAATCCCCCAGGCTCCCTTTGCCAAGGCTCTCAAAAGTACGAACCCACGTGTCCAGGTAGCGGCTGCGGTAGCTCTTGGCCGTCTCGGAGAGAAGTCGGCGGCTAAGGCCCTGCTCGCCGTTTCCAGCCCTCCGGCCACGGATCCCTTGCCGGTTTTCAAAGCGCCTGCCGCGGTGGATTCTGGCCCCCAAGGAGTTCACCAGAGCCCGCTTATCGACGGAAAAAAAACGCATTCATTCGACGTCGATGTCTCTGGCTGGAAAGAGCTCTATCTGATGATCGGGGATGGTGACAACGGCGACGGCAACGACCACGGTGCCTGGTTCGAACCGACCTTGGTTAAGAAGGACGGATCCGTTATCAGGCTAACTGACCTCAAGTGGTCCCAGGCCACCCAAGGTTGGGGGAAGACCGGGGCGGGCATCAGTGCAACGGGGGCGAAACTCGTACGCTCGGACAAAAAAGCCATGGCCTTTGGAATTGGGTCCCATGCAGTGAGCGTCATTTCCTACAAGAATTTGCCCTCTGAGATCACGCGATTCAAGTGCGTGGCCGGTTTGGCCGACACACACGGTGGTGGACGGGTCCGGTTTTACGTCAGCAACAAGGTAACCAAGAAATTCGCCGGTGGTGGCAAAAAGGAAGTCGCCGAAGGCCCGCACGCCACTCCGAACCCGGCATCCATCCTCCCCCACGTTGCCCGCAAAGCCTTGGTTGCCTTGCAAGCTGGGCTGGCTTGCGTGGATGCAATCGGCACGCCCCATCAAAGCGGGGCTCTGATGGCCCTCCGCTATATGCATCACACGGAAACTGTCGATGCCCTCTTGAAGCGTTTCGAAAAGACTAGCACATCTGAAACCAAACAGCGCATCGCAAGAAGTCTTGTCCGCTTGGCGAACAAGGAAAAGCTATATCAAGGAGACACTTGGTGGGGCACTCGCCCGGACACCCGTGGCCCATACTACTACCCGACGCCCTGGGAAAAGACTGAGGAAATTCATCAGGCCCTCGTCAAGGCGGCCGAGACGGGTGATTCCGCCATCCGCTTCGCTATTTCCGAGTTGGCCGAGAAGGATAGAGTAAGCATACCCGGACTGCCCAAGGGAGACTGAGACTCGGGGGGATCACGACTTCGAGTTTTACATCCCTTGTGCCTCTGGGCCTGTTTGTCGCTGGTATTGATCTTATCTCCAGACAGAACAGGTCTCTAACGGTGAAATACCCGCTCGATAACGGTGGAATCCAGCTTGGCCGTATGGATTCCAGTTTAGCTACTAGGACTACTTTGACCCAACAGCTAGGCAGCCGCTAAGAGAGGGCGTAAAAGGTGAGGAAAGCTGCTCCGGTGGGGGAGCGAATCCAAAAAGTTTGGTAGACTTTTGGTAGAGTTAGAATTTAGACCCTGCAAAAACAGGGACAAATTGGCGGAGAGGGAGGGAATTGAACCCACCAAACCCCTTGCGAGGTTTCAACGGTTTTGAAGACCGCGGCCAGCACCAGCCATGCGACACTCTCCGCGCCGGAGCGTAGGGGTTGAAGAATGGAAGTCAATGGGGTGTGGGAAAAGAGTCTGGATACCGATTCTCCGGAATGATCACAAGGACACGCACTGGGGAGCGGCCACTGGGGAGCGGCCACTGGGGGGCGGCATCTGCCCGGCTGCCCGAGGTTTTTTCAGGTTTTGAAGCCCGGATCCTAAAAGGATGGGGAAAAGAAAAAGGGGAGCCTTACGGCTCCCCCTTTGATAATCTTGTATGGAATTCAGGTTCTCAGACTAGAAACCGAACCCAACACCGACGCCAGCGTAAGTCTGGTCACCGAGGTCGTCGGAAAAGGTCGTGGTAATGTGAGGTGAAATTGTGATGCTGTCTGAGACTGCGATATCGTAGCCAGCAGACAGGGCGAAATACTCGACCTCATCGTCAAAATAGCCATAGGTGGCGGACAA
>CAXEFH010000278.1:0-4594 GCA_963989605.1 uncultured Roseibacillus sp.
CCGAGATCTACACCTCTCTATTCGTCGGCAGCGTCAGATGTGTATAAGAGACAGCGATTACGTCGAAGGAAACGCCACGTCGGGACTGGTCAACAACAGTACTGACTTTCCTGAGATCACTGCAGAATTGATCGAAGGCCTCAACGAGAAGGACGGCGAGGCAAACATCAGTTGCGGTTATCATGCCATTGAATTCCTTCTCTGGGGGCAGGACTTTTCGGCAGAGGGGCCGGGGGATCGCGCGTACACCGACTACACGACGGGAGACAACGCAGACCGGCGCGGAGACTATCTTCGGGCAGTCACCAATCTGGTAGTGGCAAAGTTGGAAGGCCTCGTTGCTGAATGGATGCCTGAAGAGGAGAATTACCGGGCAGAGTTTCTAGAGTTGCCAAGCGGTGAAGCTCTCAAAAAAATCATGACTGGAATGTCCATGTTGAGTGGTTTTGAAATGGCTGCGGAAAGGTTGAACGTGGCCTATGACACCAAGGCGCAGGAAGACGAGCATTCGTGTTTTTCCGATACCACCCACAATGACATGGTCTTCGACCTCATTGGAATCCATAACGTTTGGACCGGTTCCTATGGTGACCTGAGCGGACCTGGCCTGCAGGTGCTCGCTCAGGGACTCAAGCCTGATCTGGCTGGGCGGCTGGCATCGAAGATCGAGGAGTCAGTTGCAGCCGCGAAGGCGATACCAGTCCCATTCGATCAGGCAATCCTCGGAGAGGACGATGCGCCGGGCCGCAAGGCAATCCTCCACACTATTGAGACACTGGAACAACAGGCGGAACTTCTCGTTGCCTTGGCCAAGGAGATGGGCTTTGGTGTTCCTATAGGCGAAGAGGAAGAATGACACATGCCAGGCGATCAATCTTTTACATACTTCTGTGGCTGGGGACAGCGGCTTGGGGATCGGGAGATGATCGCCTGAGTGGCGGTGAAACCACCGTATTCGTCACAAGTAACAAGGCGTTTGCCCGCCCTCTTGCCAACATCAGCCGTCTTACACGTCGTCAGCACACGGTTGGAAATTCGTTTTTCAATCAGAACTGGGTAGCTTCTCCGGCATCCACCACGTCCCGGGATGGTCTGGGTCATCTCTTCAATGCTCGCTCCTGCTCAGCCTGTCACGTCCGGGATGGACGCGCTGAGCCCCCTATGGAGGGTGAAATGGCCCTCGGTCTGGTCATGCGGATCAGCCTCCCGGGGCGTCTGGACACTGGAGGCCCGGTGCCGGATCCAGCTTACGGCTTGCAGGTGAGCGAGAGGGCGCTCCCCGGCTTCAAGCCCGAGGGTCATGTCCAGGTTCGATATCAAGAAGTCAGTGGGTCCTATGCTGATGGCGAGCGGTTCAGCTTGCGGAGACCCGCCTACGAAATCGTCGAACTCGGGGCAGGGCCCCTCAGCCCGGAGACGAAGTTCAGCCCGCGGGTGGCCCCAGCGGTGCACGGACTCGGCCTGCTTGCGGCAGTGGACGAGGAGAGCTTGAGGGAACTCGAAGATCCAGACGATCGAGACGGGGATGGAATTTCGGGTAGAATTAACAAGGTATGGGACTACGAAGCCAAGAAATTGGTGGCCGGCCGTTTCGGATGGAAGGCGAACCAGCCTTCCCTGCGTCAGCAGACCGCGGGCGCCTTCGTAGGCGACCTCGGAATCACCTCACCTCTTTTTCCCGACGAAAACCATACGGACCTCTATGCGAAGCGGCATCAGTTCGTGAAGCATGTGGATGATGAGCAACCGGAGCTTACCGCCAAGATTTTGCAGAGGGTGACAGCCTATCTGGAAACGATCGCGCCCCCGGCCCGCCGCAATGTAGATGATCTTGTAGTGAGACAGGGGCAGAAACTGTTCGCCGGGATGAAGTGTGCTTCCTGCCACACTCCCGAGCTTAAAACGGGCGATTTTCACCAGCTTGCTGAGTTGCGGAACCAGACAATCAGGCCCTACACGGATCTTCTTCTGCATGACATGGGAGAAGCGTTGGCGGATGGCCGCGAGGATTTTGAGGCCACCGGACGCGAGTGGAGAACGCCTCCACTCTGGGGGATAGGGCTTCAGGAGAGAGTGAACGGGCACACCACCTTACTGCACGATGGGCGGGCTCGTGATCTTTCCGAGGCCATCCTCTGGCACGGTGGGGAGGCAGAGAAGTCGAAAGAGCTTTTTCGAAATGCCTCCGGAAAGGAACGGCTGGCGTTGTTGTCATTTCTCCGGAGTCTGTAGACAGCACGACGGTGAGAAAGCGTTAGTGCTGAGCATGAAGGTCTGCTAAATTCCCGTCTTTCCCCACAAAGGCCATGTCCGTTAATTCCCATATCTTTCGCGCGGTTGTTCTCTCGTTCCTTGGCTGGGTTGGCTGCGAGGGCGCGAAGGGAGCCGTCCTGTGGTCTGAATTGCAGGATGGGGATCTTCCTGGTGATTTCACTGCGCCCCGCATTCTGACAGCTACAGCTGGCGAGAACATCATATCTGGCCGGATCGGGCAGACTGGGAACCTCGGAGCAACCAACGGGAGCGATGCAGACTATCTCACCATTGTGGTTCCAGAGGGTCTCGAAATCGTCTCGATCACAGCGGCAAACTTTTCGTTCTCGGGAACCGGAAATCCCGGAGGGGGATCTTTTCTCGCTTATCGAGAAGGGTTCAGTTTTCCCGGGCAGGGTTTTGGAGATATTGACGGCTACGTGATTTTCACCGCAGATTCGGGAAATCTCCTTCCGGGTCTAAGACAGGACGCTTTCGGAGTTGGCGGAGACAGGACTCTTGGAGCCGGGGAACACGCTTTTTGGCTACAGGAGACCAACCCCACGGTTGTGGAGTATGCGCTAGCCCTAGAGGTGATTCCAGAACCTTCATCTACAGGGCTTCTAGGGTTGGGTCTTGCAATCGTCCTCGGCTTGAGGCGCCGGCCTTGAAGGAGCCGGGATTTCCGGTGCAAGTTCAACCTGTCGTTAGAAAGAGGCAAGGGGCCGCTAGCGCGAAAGGGGCAGGGCTGCTTTGCTTGTATGTTCGTGCATCCTGACGCCAATAGTATAACCGAAGCACTCTCTCAGGAGGTGTGGGAGCTTGCACCGGAACTCTCCCGCTTTGTTGAATTTTTCGAGAAAATCCCGTTCTGCTGGATACAGGTTGCCAACTGCGAGATATCATACACGTGGCTCAGCAGGAGTCCCATGGCACTCTTGCAGGAGTCTGGTCTGGTTTTCCCGGAACTCGGCCTGACCCTGAGCGAGCTGGAAGTCACAAGCGTCATGGTGCAACGCCATCCTGTTCACGCAGGCATGGTAAGGGTATCTCTCAACTCATCCGCTCACCGTGAGCAGGTTCTCGTAGACGCCCCAGCCTGGGCAGAGGAGGCTATTTCTGAGCTTTCTCGAAATGTGGCCAGGGTTCATTCGTCCGGTGAGCCCCCGGAGGGAATCGAGCGCGTTACCCGCAAGCTCTGTGACTGCTGCCGCGAACGGCGGAGCAAGATCCAACAGGAGGGAGAGAGTCATCCACTCTATCGCCTTCTCGCTGTTGCCAGTGCCAGCGAAAATGGTATCCGGATAGATGTCGAGGGAGAGCTCTTTTGCTTCAGCACCCGGCTCTATCCGCTTAATTACGAACAGGAAGATGGGAAAATGGTTCTGGGAGCCTCCCGTTCAAGTCTGACCCTTGATCTTTCGGAGTTTTTCCGTGCGGTAGCGCGAATTGATACCATTGAAGAGGATCGTTGCTCAGTGATCGATTGCTATAACTCTTATGGCGACAAGTTGTTATCATTTTCCCAGAGGGGCGATGATCTTTATGAGCTCTGGAGTGTGATGGCGAAGCGGGCCGGGTCAGAGGGATAGATTTTACGGGGGGGTAAGCTCATACGGATGATGGTTGAAAGATACACTGGACATCCTCAGAAATAGTAGAAGACATTGGATCATGCGCACCTCAACAGTCTCGTTTCTCTTAGTGGCCATCCTCTTTTGCAGCGGGGGCTTCGAGTCCGCCTCTGCCTCCGACGAAAGATTGAGCGTGTGGCCTGGATTCCGCGGAGAGGGGAACAGTGTAACACTCGACGGAAAATTGCCTCTCAAGTGGAGTGAAAAAGAGGGCGTTGCATGGCGTGCCCCTCTGGAAGGATTTGGGCAGTCGAGCCCGGTAACATGGGGGGAGCGGGTTTACGTCACGAGCACGGGAGGTGAGCAAAAAGAGCATCTCTTTCTTGAGTGTTTTGACCTCGTTTCCGGAGAGCGACGGTGGAAGCAGCAGATTGAAGCTGCCGAGAAAGTAGAAAAGGTGACTAAGATGATCTCTCAGGGAGCTCCTACTCCGGTAGCTGGTCCTCTCGGTGTGTATTGCTTCTTTGAGAGTGGTGATCTGGTGGACTTTGATCATGAAGGGAACCGGCAATGGACGCGGAAGTTGACCAAGGAGTTCGGACAGTTTGAGGGAGGGCATGGGGTCGGGTCCTCACTTGTCGGGGCACCGGGTCGACTACTTCTCCTTATTGATCACGACGGGCCGTCCTATCTGCTCCTGTCTCTTATACACATCTGACGCTGCCGACGAATAGAGAGGTGTAGATCTCGGTGGTCGCCGTATCATT
>CAXEFH010000279.1:0-4583 GCA_963989605.1 uncultured Roseibacillus sp.
TTTAGTCTGAGGAATTTTATGTAGTTATAGAGCTAGATGGCTCCTCAGGTTGAATAGATTAGTATACGTTCGAGGGCACGACAAAAGCCATTGATGGGGAAATCGGATTGCAGGATGCGGAGCGCAAATTTGATAAGACGGTTTTTGATCCGGAAGCGTTCAGGCAGCGAATCGGAGATGAGGCGCTCATGTGTGAGCTTATCCGGATCTTTGAGGAAGAGATGGAGGCAATGTGGAACTCATTGTGGGAGGCGGCAGAGAGTGGAGACCTTGAAACGATCCACGAATCGGCGCATCGTCTGAAGGGGCTGGTAGGGAATTTCTGCGCCCATCGGGCCTGGGATTGTGCTACCAAGCTTAATGCGCAAGCCCGCGCTGGGAATGCTCGGAATACGAGTGAGGCGGTGAGGGATTTTGAACGAGAGCTGAGATTACTGGAATCTTCCTTGCGCGATTTCAGGGAGGTTCTGGAGGGTCGGGTGGCTTCGCGCTGATAAGGCGCGCGGGACTTGAGGAGGTGGTCTGGCAAGTTAGTTGAGAACCCTCGAGTCAGGGTTGCAAACCTCGGCCCATTGATATGTTCTTTTGCCATGAAGCCTCTGGTTTGGATGAACGGATCGCTCCAATCCTACGAAGAGATGGGTATTTCCCCTTTTGACCACGGGGTTACCGTCGGCAATGGGGTTTTTGAGACCATGATTTCCTTCTCTGGCCACCCTTTTGCATTCACGAGGCACTATGAGCGCTTGCAGCGCTCGGCTTCAGTCATGGGCCTTTCGCTTCGGCCCCGGGAGGAACTTCTGGAGGCGAGTCTGGCAGTCTTAGATGCAAATAAGTTGGGGAAACGCCGAGCTCGTCTGCGAATCACCATTACGGGTGGGCCGGCTCCGCTGGGTAGTGAACGGGGGAATGCAGGAGAGACCGCCCTTGTGGCGGCGAGCCCCTCTCCACAATGGGGCAAGACTGAGGACGTGGTTGTGGTTTCTCACTCAAGGAACGAGAATGGGGCCCTTGCCGGGGTCAAGTCGACGTCCTACGGTGAGAATGTCGTCGCTCTAGAGGAGGCGAGGTCTCTTGGTGCTGGTGAGGCGATCTTTGCCAACACCAGAGGGGAGCTGTGTGAAGGCACTGGTTCCAACGTGTTTCTTGTGGTCGAAGGAATTCTCCTGACCCCACCGCTGAGCGGAGGTTGCCTCGCCGGCGTGACACGAGCGCTCGTCATCGAGCTATGTAAGCGTGAGGGAATTGCGGTCACAGAGAGAGCAATCCCTGTCACAACCCTCCAGCATGCGGAGGAAGCGTTCCTTACCTCCACTACGAGAGAGGTTCATTCCATTAAGTCAGTCAACGGACGTCTTCTAGGGAGTGCTCCCGGACCTGTGACACAAAGGATCGGACGAACATTCGGGATATTGGTCGAATCTAATATAGATCCCTGAGAGTCTCTGTCCTACCAGATCCTTTGGACTCCGTAGGAATCGAAAATCACATTCGGGCTGATGAGCGAAGCATTCTGTTCGAAAGCTTCTGCGATAAGAAGCCGGTCGAAGGGATCGCGGTGGTGCCGAGGTAGCCTGGCCGTCCGGGCGAGCGCTGCGGGGCTCAGGGGGAGTATTTCGAGTCCGATGGACTCAATGGTTCTGCTGAATTCTTCCCCGAGGGCGTAGGGAAGCCGCAGGCGCCCCAAACCGGATTTCACTGCGAGCTCCCACGATGTGACGGAGCTGACCAGCGAACGGGAGTCCCTTTTCTCGATCAGGTCTGCTGCTGTTTCGGAAAGCTCCGGAGCGCCCTCCAGAAACCAGACGAGCGTATTGGAATCGAGGAGAAGATTCATGGAGACAGGGTGGGAGGCAGTCTGGACTCGGATCCTGCGAGTCAACCGGACCCCGGGACGAATCCCGGGGTCCAGCAAGGCAGGGGGGTTTTCAGGGCAGCAGTAAAGTGAGACAGGACTTAAGGACTTCTCAGGTCGGGCTGGTTCAGTCTGCGTCAGAGAAAGCCGAAGTAGGGAAGGGTGAATTCGGTGAGGCTTTTTACCTTGGGTGATTGGAAGGCGGAAGCCGGTGTCCGGGATGGTAGGGAATTCTCCCGTCAGAGGGGTTCATCGAAGTCTTCAGCCATCCAGAATCCCGATCCTCGCGCCATTCCCCGTTTAGGGAGATTGGGTTGCGGTCCGGCGGGACGGAGTTCGGCTACGGTGCGGCCGTGTTTTGTAATATGGAATACTTCCCCGTCGGTCATGATCTCGGCCACGAGAGAGCTCAGTTTCGTTTTGGCTTCAAAGATCCCAATTCTCCTCACGCAATTTAAACTAGTCGAACTAGTTTAAATTGAAAAGAGGAAAGTAGGTAAGACCAAATAATTACATAAAATGTTTTTTATTAGTTAGTTATGGACAACAAAATCCATCCAGCACTCGCAGCCCGGCCTGAAATGAACGTTATCTCGGGGTCAGCGCTGCATCCGCGCTAACTACCTAAGGCTTAAGAAACTTTTTCAAGCGGCTCAGTTTGTCGCCGTAGGGTGGCTTCACCAGGAAGGGGTCGCTGGTGAGCCAGCGTCTTGTAAACGGGCGCTCGTAGCTGAACTGCTCGAATCCTGCGCGACCCCGGTAGCGGCCAAGTCCACTTTGCCCGAGTCCGCCGATGGGGAGGAGATGATTTGTCCCGGTCTTCATCACGTCGTTGAAGCAGACCGATCCTGATCGGAGAACACTCGCGATGCGCTCCCCGCCGCGGAGATCACCCGTGAAAATATAGAGGGCGAGAGGCGATGGCAGGTTCTTGAGGTGCTCTATCGCGAGATCCATGTCTTTGCAGGGAATCAAAGGCAGCAGGGGCCCGAAGATCTCTTCACGCATGAGCGGAGAGTCCCACGTTGTATTTGGAAGAAGGCGGGGAGCAAGGGCGAGTTTGGCGGGATCATCCTCTCCAATCATGAGTGCATCGGGAGGAATGAGAGCTTTCAACCGCTGATAGTGCTTCTGGTTCACGATACGGGCGAGATCCCGATCTAGATTCTCCGCGTAGGCTCTTCGGAGCTCGTCTTCGCAGAGATCACGGAATTCGTCATGGAGCTCCGATGGGAGAACGACAAAGTCCGGAGCAATGCAGGTCTGTCCCGCATTAAAGAATTTCCCAGCAACGATGCGCTCAGCCGCTCTCGCCAGATTCACGTCGTGGTCAACAAGGCAAGGGCATTTTCCTCCCAGCTCGAGAAGAACTGGCGCAAGTCCTGTTGCCCCAGCTTCGGCGTAGAGGCGCCCAACCTTCTCCCCGCCAGTGTAGCAGAAAAATTCAAATGGAAGATTGAGGAGGGCTTTCCCGGTTGCTGCTCCGCCCGTGACGGTGGTGGCGTGGCCGGGATCGAATATGGATCCGACGAGGTCGCGAATGAAGGAGGAGGTTTCCGGGGCGTATTCAGACGGTTTAAGAATCACACAGTTCCCAGCTGCGATCGCAGAGATCAAGGGACTCAGGGAAAGTTGCAGGGGATAATTCCACGGGGATGCGATCAGGACCCGGCCGAAGGGCTCTCTCCGTATTTCACTGCGGGCTGGCCAGAAATAGAATGGGTTCGCTACCCGTCGAGGCTTTTGCCAGCGTTTGAGGTTTTTCAGGCAATGGCGAAGCTCGCTGCGGAGAAAGTGAATTTCTGCGAGCCAAGCCTCGAGTGATGGTTTTCGAAGGTCGGCCTGCAGCGCTACCAGAGCTTCGTCCGTGCGTCTCTCCAGTTCGCGGGAGAGATGGGCGAGGGTTTCAATTCGAAGATTCAGATCCCGGGACCTGCCGCTCTCAAAGAACTCCTTCTGCCTCTGAAACGTCGCTTGAAAATCGTGGGGAGATTCGGCCATGGCCCGGAATGTGCGGTCATTGTGACCGAGAATGGGAAACTCCTCAACCAACCTTTGTGGAGCCTCGGGAGGCTCGAAATCCGCTTTGCGGTTGAATCGTGGCCGATCTCGCCAATCATAGCGAAGGATTAGCAGCGATTAGCGCATTCCTCATGGTTGTTCCCTCCACTCAAAGAAATAAGTCGGTCCTCGTCATAGGCGCGGGGCTGGGCGGTATTGCCGCAGCCATATCCCTTCGTGCCGAGGGATTCGATGTTCAGATTATCGAGAAGAACGATAAAATTGGAGGGAAGCTGAACTTCAAGGAGATCGAAGGGTTTGGTTTTGATCTTGGGCCTTCCATTTTTACCCTGCCTCAGTTTTTCCGGAGCCTCTTTGAGCGAGCGGGCAGGAGAATGGAAGACTACCTCGAACTGGAGGCGGTAAGCCCCCACTGGCGGAACTTCTTTGAAGATGGAATGACCATCGACCTCCATGAGAATCCTGAAACCATGCGCATGGAGTTGGCAAAACTGCCCGGGGACCCAGAGCGCCATTGGTGTCAGTTTCAGGATTTTCTGACCTATGCGAGAGGACAGTATGACCTCGTCAATGAAGGCTATTTCAGCAAGGGTTTGGACGATATCTGGGAGTTTATTCGGCATTACGGGTGGCGTCTGTCTCTTATACACATCTCCGAGCCCACGAGACAGGCAGAAATCTCGTATGCCGTCTTCAGCTTGAAAAA
>CAXEFH010000280.1:0-4563 GCA_963989605.1 uncultured Roseibacillus sp.
AGACGGCATACGAGATTTCTGCCTGTCTCATGGGCTCGGAGATGTGTATAAGAGACAGGATAATACCCTTCACCCCATCAGTAAACCGCACGAGGCAGTTCCCGTCATCGTCGAGTTCGCGTCCGGGAATGAAAGCCGAAAGCTCTGCTGCGAGCTCATCGACTTCAACACCACATATGTAGCGAACAAGGTTGTGAGCATGAGTCCCGATATCTCCCATGCAGTTGGATGCTCCCGCGATTGCCGGATCTGCCCGCCAGTTTGAGATCTGTCCTTGTCCGTCACCCTCAACATCCCCGACCGCGTAGCCTTGCGGGTATTCCGCCACGACCTTGAGCAACCTGCCAAGCTCTCCATCCTGAACCATCCTCCGGGCCTCTTTCACCATCGGGTAACCGGTGTAGTTATGAGTCAGGCAGAATACCTTGCCGCTTGCGTGTACGAGTTTCTGAAGATCCTTGGCGTCCTCAAGGTTACTGGAAAGGGGCTTATCACAAATCACGTTAAATCCGGCTTCGATGAAGGTTTTGGACACCGCAACGTGGAGGTGATTCTGCACCACGATCGTTACAAAATCGATTCTATCCTCCCGGGCAGCCTCCTTCTCGGCCATTTCCTCGTAGGATCCGTAAACCCGGTCTGGTGACAGGAAAAAATCCTCCCCGCTGAGCCTGGATTTTTCAGGGTCAGAGGAAAACGCCCCCGCTACCAGTTCGATCTCTCCATCAAGATTGGCTGCCATGCGATGCACCGCGCCAATGAACGCCCCGCGTCCACCGCCAACCATTCCCATCCGAAGTTTTCTATTGAGTGCCATTATATGTTTCCTGTTGCTTTTGAATTCCTCATAAGGAAAGAGGAACTGGATTGATTCTAGAGCGATACCGGGGCTCCATTCTCTGCTGAGTTATAGAGTGCGTCGATGATTTGCATGAGTTTCAAGGCTTCCTGCGGGGTATTGAGAGGATCCGCCGTTCCCTCGATTGTCTCTACGAAATTGGCAGCCGACGCAATCCGCCCCATGTCCTCGCATGGTTCCGTTTCGATCTGCCGATTGACAGATGTCCCGTCTTCCTGAACGTAGAGCTCACAAGTATCGATCGCGGTTTCATCCAGCCCGTCGGTTCCGAAAAGGCGTTCTACCTTGCCTCCTGCCTTGCTTCCCTGGAAAACAACAGAGACCACCTCTCTCTCAATCATTTCAGCCCAGGAGTTCCGCAGGCTGAGAACCTGTCCGCTCTTAAAGGTTACCAGACCGTGCGCAGCCGCCTCTACATCAGTTTTACCATCAGCATTATCTGGAATACCCCATGGTCCCTTAAACGTCTTGTCGGTGATAAAGTCGTCAAAGGTCTGGCCGAGGACATGAGCGGGCTCCGGGTAACCCATGAAATAAAGAGCAAGATCGATCATGTGGAGCAGGTCGATGACAGGGCCGCCACCCGAAAGCTCCTTTGTAGTAAACCAGCCTCCAAAACCAGGTATGCCCGTCCGTCGGATCCACTGTGCCTGAGCCGAGTTAATCTGGCCAACGGCTCCTTCAGCTATCAGCTTCATCATGGCCTGAGACTCTGGTCGGGCGCGATTGTTAAAGTTGAACATCAGAACCTTCCCGGCCCTCTCTGCAGCCGTAATCATCTCCTCAACTTCAGCTGCATTGAGCGCGGGAGGTTTTTCACAAAACACATGTTTTCCAGCTTCCAGCGCCTGGATTGCCAGCGGCGCATGATACTTGTTCGGAACAATGATGCTCACGGCATCAATCTCCGAATCAAGGAGTTCTCCGGTATCTCCAAAGACCTGTGAAACGTTCCATTCGTCCGCAGAGGCCTGCGCAGCATCCCTGTTGACGTCGGCGATTGCGACCAGTTCTCCACCTCCCTGCTGAAAGCCGGGCGCGTGATACTGAAGCATGCCACCCGCTCCGATGACTCCTACCCTTGTTGCCATGATTTCGCTCCGGTCAGGGGTTACTGGTTCTCCTTATCGAAGGCCGAATCAAAAATTACGTCACTGGGCGCAAAATCAAGGTCCTTCGTGAAGGCGCAGCTCTCGGCCGCACCATGGAAGCGGTCCATGCGACCATCCTCCCATTCAACGGAAAGGGGACCCGCGTAGGCAATGTCATTCAGGGCCACGATGATTTCCTCGAAATCGGTATCTCCGCGCCCGACGGAACGGAAATCCCAGAACCTGCGTGCATCGGTGAAATCGGTATGACCACCAAAGACACCAACACTGCCGTCCCCGTGGCCCCACCAGGCATCCTTCATGTGGACATGAAAGATCCGGTCAGCGAAGTCCCGAATGAACTTCACGTAGTCAACCCCCTGGTAACCGAGGTGACTGGGATCGTAATTAAAACCAAATCTGGAGTGCCCCCCGATCGCCTCGATCGCTCGCGCAGCGGACGCGATATCGAAGGCGATTTCTGTCGGGTGGACCTCAAGGCCGAAGTCAACATTCACTGCATCAAACTCATCCAAAATAGGCTTCCAGCGAGCGGCAAAATCTTCGAAGCCCTTCTGGTAATATTCCTGACTGGTGGGCGGAAACGCATAGATGGAATGCCAGATACTGGATCCGGTGAAGCCATTGACTACCGCACGTCCTGAACCCCCAGGCTTATCCGCCATGAAGGATGCTCCCGCATCGATGAATTTCCGGCAGGCCTTGCCGGTGTCAATCATCTCCTGGGCGGCACGCTGCCGGACTCCCTCCGGCTCACCATCACCCCCGATCTCAGGTGAGAGAATAGACTGCTGGCGGTCGTCAATAAGATCGCACACTGCCTGGCCAACCAGATGATTTGAAATGGCGTAGCACAGCATGTCGTTCTGCTGAAGAAGCTCCCACCGCCCTTCAACATAACCATCTTCGTTGAGTGCCCGCTGCACGTCAAAATGATCGCCCCAACAGGCAAGTTCGACTCCGTCATAACCCATTTCCTTTACCTTGGGCAGAAGATCGGAGAGAGAGAGGTCGGCCCACTGGCCGGTGAAGAGTGTAACTGGTCTTGCCATTGTTCTATTTAGTTGCGAATTGCCCTCAGTCCTTAGGGAGCGGAAACGCTTCGTGCAAGGCTGAGACCCATTTTTGCTCCAATTCCTGGTAGATTTTCCCGGTGCCCTCCCCGGGCACCACGGTTGAACCCGCCTCAGGCTGGCAGAACGCTCCTTCGAGTGAGGCAATGGGAATTCCGCAAACCGCATTGGCGGCTCTCATCGCTGCCCCCAGAGCCGCAGACCCGGCCACGCTCAAACGGGACACAGGAACCCCAAACACATCAGCCACGGTCTGGGCGATTCCTGTATTTTTCGAGGCTCCTCCCGTAAGGAAAATTGTCTCCGGTGACACCCCCAGCCATCTGGAATGCACCTTCATGTTAATGAACTGCCCTTCCAGCAAAGCACGCACTACCGCAGCCGGCTCCCTCTCAAGCTCTTTCCAGCCGAAATACACAGGAGCGGAAGAGCTCACCCGGGGGGTAATCTCCGGGCCAAAGAATGGAAGCATGCCCCGGCCCAGATTACCGGGCGGCGTCTGGTCGAGTCCCTCCCGATCAAAATCAGACCAGTCCAGCCCCAGATCGTCTCTCACCTTCTCGCGGGCAAGGGATCCATTCAGGAAACAGATGAGGCTCATGAAACCTCCCATCGGATTACCGAAGACGTGTCCAAATCCGTTGGGGTCAGTGCGGGGATCCGGCATCGCAGCGAAGAGAGTATCACTTGTTCCCAGACTGATGACCACCTTTCCGGGCTTGGAGGCTCCCATTCCCACCAGGCTGCACGGGTTATCGCCGGAGAAGAGAACGACTTTGCAATCCGCGTTCATTCCATAGTTCTCAACAAAGAACTGGCTCACGGTTCCCACAACTGTTCCCGATGGCTTCGGTAGAGGAAGTTTCGCCCGCAAATCCGGAGCAGTTGCCTTGAGCAGATCCTCATCCCAGTCTCCTGAAGCGAGGTTGAGCAGATTCATCCCCGCTCCATCACCATAATCGATCCCAACATTTCTGCCCGCTACCACGGAAGCCATAAACGAGCTCACAAGGTGGATGACTCCCGTGAGCTCCCATCCATCGTAACTTGTCTTCGCGAAACGACGGATCTGCGGCCCGGTGAAGCGCTCGATCGCGATTGATCCACTCCGGCTGCATACTGCCGAGTCGCCCCCCAGGGCCCGGGTGATTTCGCTGCACTCCGCGGAAGTGGAGGTATCCATCCAGATGGGCGCTGTCTGCCGGGTCAGGTGCGAAAGAATCTGTCCCTTGAGCGTCTTTCGGGGGTCCATATTCTCCAATGCGTCCGCGAAACCCTCATCGAGATAAACGCTTCCGTGCTGCTGGCCGGAACCGGAAACCGCTACGATTCGCGACATCTCCACCGGACTGGATGCGAGACGGGAGAATACCAGCTCCAGAGCATCCAGCCACATCAATGGATCACTGTGAACTTCGCCATTCTCACCCCCGGGAATGAACCCAGAAGGCTGGCCGTAGTCCGGCAAGTCCTCTCCAAAACTCACTGATTCCTCGTGGATGATCGACTTCGAATCAAC
>CAXEFH010000281.1:0-4539 GCA_963989605.1 uncultured Roseibacillus sp.
CCTCAACCCTGCACGACCAGGCAAGCGCCAATCAAAACAACTCCAGCTCCTTCAAAAATTAAATCGGGCTCATCAAAACAGCCGAGATGGCGATGATCAACTCGACTCCAGAATCCGTTCCTTTGAGCTAGCCTACCGGATGCAGGTTGCTGTCCCGGAGCTAACTGACATCTCCAGCGAACCGGAATCCGTGCGCCAGTTCTACGGCGCCGAGCCCGGCAAAGCCTCCTTCGCCAACAACTGCCTGCTCGCCCGCAAACTGGCCGAACGAGGGGTGCGCTTCATCCAGCTCTACGACAAGGGCTGGGATTCCCATGGATCCATCCGCAAGGAGCACGCCACCCGCTGCGAGTCCGTCGACCAGGCCATTTCCGCCCTCCTCACGGACCTGCGCCAGCGGGGTCTGCTGGACGATACCCTCGTCGTCTGGGGGGGAGAATTCGGCCGCACCCCCATGTCCCAGGGCCGCGGGGAGGGAGCTGGCCGGGACCACCACCCGCATGGCTTCACCATGTGGCTGGCGGGAGGGGGAATACGACCGGGCCTCGTTCACGGTGCCACCGACGAGTTCGGTTACTTCGCCACGGAGGACAAGGTCCATGTCCACGACCTCCACGCCACCCTTCTGCACTGTCTGGGGATGCGCCACAAGGACTTCACCTTCCATCATCAGGGCCGGGACTTCCGGCTTACCGATGAATTCGGCAATGTGATCACTCCTCTGCTCGCCTAGCGGCAGGCGTTCCCGGAATCAGAACTAGAACTCGATCACCTTGCTCCCGTTCTGGGCAGACTCAAGACAGGCATCGAGAATCGCCTGGGTCTTGAGGGAAGCATCGGTCCAGAAGGGATCCGGAGTTCCTCCAAGAGCGAGATTGCCAAAATTACGGAAGAGCTTCGTCTCCTGGGCCGCCGGATCATTCCCGCCCGGCTCTTCGACGAACTCACGCCTGAGGTGCTTCTCCATGGTAAACTTACAGCCCTCGATCACGAACTGCGCGTTGTTGACCTGAAAGTCGAGCTCCCCATCCGGATAAGGCAGCACGAGGTCATCAACCCGGACATTCCCCGCGTCGCCACTCACATGCAACCACTGCTGGTGATTGGTTAGAAATGAGTTGTAGAAGGTTGCCGAGATCCCTTTATCAAAGAAGAGCTCCGCACTTAACTCGGTGGGAACCTGATCGGGGCTGTCAGCGCGGGAAGCACTGGAGAGCATTGTGGCCCGCAACGACTTTGGCATCTCATAGTTCATTACAAAAAGAGTCGCCCTGATGGTGTACCAGCCCAGATCCCCGAGACAGCCTGCAGGTTCCAGCTCACTGCTGAGCCGGATATTATCCGCGAGAAATTCAGGAGGCGCACAGAAACTGAAGGCTGAGGCAATCCGGGTTATCCTGCCCACATTCGCGGGGTCATCGAGCGCTGCACGCAATTTGGGCATGCGATCACTGTGCATGTACATGATTCCGTCCATGAATTGCACGTTGTTCTCAGAACATGCATTCGTCATTTCCAGAAGGTCAGCATGCGTGACCGCGCAGGGTTTTTCACACATAACGTGCTTCCCCGCATTGGCGGCTCTGATAACCCACTCTTTCCGGAGACCGGTTGGCAGGGGTATGTAGACCGCATCAACATCATCCGCATTGATGATGTCATCGTAGCTTCCAATCGCTCGGGGGGGCACGTCAAAGGGAACCTCGGATTGGCACTCATCGATGAAAGCCTGCGCCTTCGCCGAATCCCTGCTCGCGACAGCCGTGACGACACCGTTTCCGGAATTCCTGATTGCTTCCCAGTTCTTGCACGCAATCCCTGCGGTACTGAGAATGCCCCAACGCAATGTTTCTGCCATGGACCGGGATGTAGATCCCCCGCCGGCACTTGGCAAGCCTGCCCTTTTGCGCCAATGCTTAACGCCTTGGCGCCGGGAGGGGCTCGCGCACCAGGAGTGTATTATTTCACTGCCGCTGCCAGATAGCCCTGCAACTTCCGCACGAGTTTCTCCTCGCTTGCTGCGACGTCACGCTGCTCTCCCGGATCACTCTGGAGGTTGTAGAGTTCTGGTGGGCCTCCCGGATTATTCTGAACCAGCTTCCATTGACCAGACCGCACCGCCTCCTTCCTCCCATACTTCCAGTACAGGTACTCATGGGACCTCTGCTCCTTCCCTCTCAAGGCGTCGACGAACGAAATGCCATCAATGGAAGAGCCCACCACTGCTCCAGCCAGTTGGCAGGCAGTTGGAAGGAAATCCCAGAACGCAAGGGGCTCAGAGCAGGTTGTTCCGGCCTCTACCACCCCGGGCCACCATGCGATGGTGGGAACCCGGATCCCTCCCTCATAGAGATCCCGCTTGAATCCTCGCAGGGGGCCATTGGCATCGAAGACCTCGTGCTTATGTCCTCCTTCGGAATGAGGCCCATTGTCGGAAGTGAAAACCACTAGAGTCCTGTGATCGATTTTCAACTCACGGAGAAGATCGAGAAGACGGCCGACATCCCGATCCATCCATGTTACCATCGCCGCCTGCCCCTTGCTTGTATTTTTCCAGTCGCGTTTCTCATAGGGCCCGTAGTCGGGCACCTCCATTCCATCACCATACACTCGGCCGCCTTCATTATTCGCATGAGGAATTGTCCAATGAACGTGCAGGAGAAACGGCTGATCCTTACAACCCCTTACAAAAGAAAGGGCCTGCTCAGTCATGACTGGGTGAGACCAGGTGACTTTCTCGGATGCCACCCTTCCCCGAGAGCCCGGGTGCTTGGAAATAACGTTACCAGCAAGGGGAAATTTTTTCTCATTTAACCACAGGTGGGTGGGATAGTAATTGTGGGCCTGTCCCTGATCAAGATAGCCCATCCAGAAGTCGAATCCGTTCTTTAGCGGAAACCCACCGGTTCCCACTCCTCCCATCGCCCATTTGCCAACTCCTCCCGTGCGGTAACCCGCCGTCTTCAGAAGTTCCGCCACCGTGACGTCCTCGGGCTTGAAATGGTAGTTTGCGTTCGAGGAGATGGGCGTATGCCCCATATGCTTACCGGTCCAGAGAGAGAGCCGGGAGGGCCGGCATACTGTACATCCCGCATAAAAATCGGTGAACCTCATTCCCTCCCGAGCCATCTTATCGAGTCGTGGAGTGGCGATAGTCTTCTGCCCGAACGTCCCGAGGTCGCCATAGCCCAGATCATCACACATGATCCAGATAATATTGGGTTTCCGGGGGAGGTCTGCCCCCGAGAGAGAACCGACGAGAAGCAGAGCAAGAATGAATCGGAGCATGGCCCCGGAGCTAAGCATCCCCCCGCCCCTCACACAAGGCCGCCTGTCCGGCAACCTGTCGCCGGAATCTCTCATTCGAACCGGCTCTGATACCACCGGGTATTACTTCATCTTGGAGTAATCAACCGGATCCAGCAGAATCGACTTTACGCCTCCCTTTTTGAGCAGGATCGGGCCATCAGTCTGAGACGCCTTCCGGGCAGCCTGCCAAACCGGATCTTTTCGAAAAGCTTCCCATGATGCGGCACGGGCATTCTCGTCATCATGAGCAATCAGGTAGGTGAGGGTGATATCCGCAGCCTCCTGATCTTCCATCAGATCACAATAAAGAAGGTTGGTGATACCATGCTTGGTAAAAAGAGCGCAGGTGTGATCACGAAAGCGTTTGTTTATATTGTCCCGCCTGCCCTCGTGAGTCGTATAGGTCCTGAGTTCAAACAGACGCTCGGGGTCCTTGCTTTCCACCTTGAGGGCCGGCGAGTAATCCGTTTCCGTAAGAAAAACCCGGTCTATCTTGCGCACGAGTTTCCCTCCCTTGGTGGAAGCCTTATAGGCCGCAACCCAGGCAGGGTCCTTGAGGAAGGCGCTCCATGATTGTTGGGCACCTTGTCGGCTCTCATGCGAAACAATGTAGATCAACAGGTTGGATTCATTGTTCACCGGAACCCAATATCCCACATTCTGCATTCCATGTTTCTCGAAAAGATCACAAGTGTGGTCGCGAAATCGCGCGTGCAGAGCATCGAGCTTCCCCTCATTGGCGTAGTAGGTTCGCAGTTCAAAAACGCGTCCATCGTCTTCAGCAGCAGGCACGCTTGTTACCAGCAAAAGAGCAAGGGCGGCGGGAACGATCGCAAGTTTCATCATCAGTCTCAGGATTTAAGGAACGGGAAGGGTGGTAACGCGAGAGCACGCCGCCCGCAATCTTTCGTCTCCAATGGTTACAGATTATCTTGGAAATATCCCGGAAACGCATTCGCCCATGTTCGACGCCGGACGGAAACTCTGCCCCTGAAAGACTGGAGAAAAAGTGTTTCTGTCTTACTGGAGCACTTCCGCTCACTATATTTATTCGGGGAAACGTAATATCCGATGAACTAAACACGGAACTTCAAGGTTGACGCACCCTGCCAACCGGGTCGACACTGCCGGAAGCTGTCCACCCAACACTTTTTCGCAAGAAAACCCACTTCCATAGGCCTGTCTCTTATACACATCTGACGCTGCCGACGAATAGAGAGGTGTAGATCT
>CAXEFH010000282.1:0-4532 GCA_963989605.1 uncultured Roseibacillus sp.
TTTCAAGCAGAAGACGGCATACGAGATTTCTGCCTGTCTCGTGGGCTCGGAGATGTGTATAAGAGACAGCTCCTACTATATCGATATCGTCGGTCCCATGCTGGATTCAGAAGGCCTCCTGAGGGAAAACCTCTTCGCGGGAGATGGTCTGCATCTCAGCGAAAAAGGATATCATGCATGGACAAGGGTCATTTCCCAGTGGCTGGACCAAAATGACCCGGGACCCTGAGAGAGGCCCGGAAAACATAGTCTGCCCATCCGGCAGGTCTCAACGATTCCTAATCCGGCATGAATCAGGCTTCTGCCCCCCTAGTCGTTGCCCTGTTCCATGTCCGCGTACATATCAGAGGCCTGCTGGATTTCTGATCTTGCAGGCAACTCGCCCTCAACGAGAGCAAAAGCGTAATTCACGGTGAGGGACTCCCCTTTCTTGATGTCCTTCTCAAAAAAGGATCCGAACCGTCCATAATCACGGTAGGCAGAGTGGACTGTGCCCTTTGGATTGGTGGGATGGTTGAACTGCACCACGCTGTGCGCCTTGTCCCCGAGCCAGTAGGTCTCCGCGATCCAGGCCAGGTCTTTCTCCTTCTTGACGTTGGCAGTCGTGATCTCTTCTTTCGGAAACAGGTAGACCGTCTTCTTTCGATTCACTTCGTCTGCAGGACGGTACTGAATACCCGCGTGCTCCGGGTCTCCCTTGAGGGAGACATCCCCATGGGATGCAGTCAACTTGCTCCTGAAAAAAATAACTGCGCGCGCCCATCCCTGTCCGGGGGTCCACACTGTCATTGTTCGTTCCTCATCAAGAATTGGATTTTTTTCAGCATCGTGCCACTGCGTCACTGAAGTAATCGAGGCCATGTTTTCCTTGGCTTCCTTTTTCTTGAAGCTCTGGTGAACAATCGCGCCATCCTTCATATGCCAGCGATCATACCGTTTCCCATTGAACCCGATTTTGCTCCATCCGATGAAGATCCCCCGGTGGTGTGTGAACTGTCCCCCGGGGCCTTTCGTAATGAGGCTTTTTCCATCCGCGTCAAAAACATGAAGATATGGCTTGTAGGTTGCCTGCTTGGTCTGATCGCTTGAGGTATCATACTCATACATGTAGCGCACAAGGGCCTTTTCCCCTGCCAGAATATCGAGACTCTTCCCCTCTGTATCCTTGATTTTCAATTGAGCGCTCAGGGGCGTAATTAAGGCAGACAAAAGTGTCAGGGAGAGAACAGGAATGTAGTGTTTCATCATGCTACCGTCTCTATACCCCGGAAGCCCACCCCCTGATCAAGCTATTCCCTCAATCGCTCTCCCAAACGATGGGTTTTCAAGTGTTTTTTCACTAGGAGCTCCAGAACATATCGACGAATACACGAATTAAGATCACCATTCATGGATGTCCAAACGGCGACAGTTCATTATCAGCACGGGTTCAACCATGGCCGCTACTGCGATGGCTTCGGGCGGTAATGCAGCTGACAACAAACCCCTTCTCTCCTTCGGACTCATTGCTGACTGCCAGTATGCCGACGTGGCCTCGTCCGGCACTCGGCTCTACCGCCAAAGCGCTAAAAAACTTGAGGATGCTGTAAATGAACTCAACAGGCACGAACTGAAATTCTCCCTCCACCTCGGAGATTTCATTGACCGAGACTTCAATAGTTTTTCCGAGCTCAAGCCAATCACTAACAGGCTGAAGTCCAAACTCCATCACACCCTTGGCAATCACGACTTTGAGGTAGAGGAATCGCTCAGATCCAGAGTCCCTGCGGCCTTGGGCCTTGCCGCGACCTACTATGCTCTTCGCCACGAGGGATTCCGTTTTCTCATCCTGGATACCACTGAAGTCAGCACTTACCGCTATCGGGGCGACGATGACGCGACCGCAAATGCTCACCGGGAGCTCCGTGCGTTGGCCGCCGCCGGAAAATCGTACGCCCAGCCATGGAACAGCAGGATCAGTGATACACAGGACCTCTGGCTTACCGAGCAACTTCAGGACGCAACTGATGCGGGAGAATCAGTCCTCGCCTTCGGCCATCATCCCATTCTGCCGGAGGAGGCCCATTGCAGCTGGAACTGCGGGATGCTTCATAAGCTGCTCTCCCGGTTCCCCTGCTGCAAGGCCTACCTCAACGGCCACCGCCACTCTGGAGGCTATGAATCGAGGGATGGAATGCATTATCTGAACCTGAACGGGATGCTCGACAAGCGCGAAAATACCTTCTACCGGGCCCGCCTTTATCGTTCACACGTTCAGATTACGGGTTACGGAAGACAGCCTTCGCGCACGATTCGATTCCGATAGCCGACAAACCTGTCTTGCCGCTCCTGCCTTCTTGGCTGCAGCAATCCCTTGCGGATTGTCAGACCGTCCCTACTTCAGCGGGTGCACCGTCATGCGCAGAAAGCGCCTTGGAGCCTCTCCCACTCCCAGGTCGTCCCGAACGCCGAAAGACTCCTCGTCATCTCTGAGAATGCTGCGCTCTGACCGGTTCCATACTCTCAGATCAGAGCTAACTTCAGCGTCGAAGTGCAAGCCGCTACCGGAACGCTTGTTACTCTCGATCCGCAACGACCCACCCTCAAGGAAGGGCACAGGTAGCGGGTCCCATCCTATGGCTGTCCCACCAGTGGCAAATTCATGAAGCATGCCCAGCCCATCTCCATCAGGATCAAGAGTGACACCGGTCCTTTGCCCGACTCCAGATTGCAACGCCCAGCCGGTGTAGCGGGAAAACGCAAGATTATCGAGATAGCCAGTGTCTCTACGGCGCGACTCACTTTCATCTTTCTCGTAAGCCCAGGTCAGTTTGTGCCATCCGTAAGATAACTCTCGGGAGTAATTCTGCCAGCCGCTGTTTCCCGTCAGAGATTCCACCTGTTGTTCATTCACTTCAAAAATGAGAAAATCATAGTCCCTTTCCGAAGAGACCCGCCACGAGAACGATACCTCTCCCGGGCCAAAGACCCACGTAGTCAAGGCCCCCCTCTCGCTATTGCCTACTCCTGAAGAAGCCGCCGCACTCTGTCCGTCCACGGTCTCCCCATCCTGCGAGATCCATTCACCTGCACCACTCGTCTCCCAAGCCAAACCCCAGTCGGGCCCGTTGGCAGAGTAGGCCGCCGAACCTGCCGGGGAATCCGTCATGATTTCAACAACTGCCGGCACAGTCAGGTCCTGCCCGCCCTGCGCGACGCTCAGGGTAAAATTGACTCTCCCGGTGGTGATCGGAGTCCCTCCAATTTCGCCCTGGTCATTCAGAAGCAATCCCCCGCCCAGTCGGACGGGAGCGAAAATCCCACCACCAGAATACAGGGGGAACTGATACTCTACCGGGATTCCTCGTCTAACTCGAACGTGCGGAGGATCCATCAGAAAGGGAACACTGCGCGAGGCCAACTGCAGGGAATCAACCCAGCCACGGTCAGCGCCATCAAGCTCACTCGAGTCCTTGCTGTAGGCCCAGCGCACAGTGTGACGACCGGGGGGAATAGCAATAACCCGGTATTCCCAGCCTCGATTGCCGGAGAGGGATCTTCTCAGCTCCCCATCCACGAACAGGCTGAGGAAATCATAACCTTCCTCGCTGGACACCTTCCACCAGAACCCAAGGTAATCAGGACCATCAACAGCGACCTCCATCCAGGACTCCTCCCCATCTTCAAGCCTTCCGCTCTGCGCTCGATTATTCCCAGCTATCGAATCCCCACTGGCGTTGATCACAAAAGGCGCAGACCCGCCTGAGCTGAAGAGGAATCCTCCTGCGGAGTCCACCGCCTGCGCAAGAGAGTTCGGAGCAATGGAAAAACGTAGGAGCCCGGTAACCGATCCGGCTTCGTTTGCCACTCTGACCCTCGCCTCATAATTACCAGCAACCGAAGGTAGCCATCTGATTAATCCCTCCCGGTTGATTTGCATACCAGGAGGGGCCTCCAACAACGAGAAATCCGAAGGCGTATTCCGGACTACCAACTCGACGGATAGGTCCTCTCCCACGGTCCCCTGCACCAGAGCAGGGCCTGCAAGAACTGGCACCGTAAAATCATCATTCCTGATTGTTCCCCATGCCTGACCATTACTGATATTGACCGGAGCACCAGTCTGTGAAGAGAGGACGACACGAAGTCTTTCATCCTCTTCCGATTCGCCATCCCCATTGATCGTGATGGAAAAAGCCGCGCTCAACCGGCCCGCTGCAACCGAAACTAGTCCATTGGAGACAGCGACATAATCGCTGCCGGACTGAGCGGTGTCATCCTCCGTGGAATAGAGAAAATTCACTCGCTCCTCCAGCGTCTGGCTCAGTCTTACTGTAAAACGGAGATTTCTCGTACCCGAGTCTCCCTCTGTTACCTCGGCGTCAGACACGGTAACATCAGCCTGTCCTAGCGAAACGCCATCCAAGGTCAGAGTGCCTGTTCGATCCGGATCAAGCCAGTCCCGTAGCCTCGTCTCGGGAGCTGTCTCTTATACACATCTCCGAGCCCACGAGACAGGCAGAAATCTCGTATGCCGTCTTCTGCTTGAAAAA
>CAXEFH010000283.1:0-4512 GCA_963989605.1 uncultured Roseibacillus sp.
CCCACCCCTGACTCGACCCACATCTGTTCCGTCCTGCCTTCATCACCCCGGATGACGGAGGACACATCCACTCCGTGGGCTCGAATGCCCGAGATAACCCTTTCTCCGAGGGGCCCTGACGCTACTTTGGAGTGCCACGAAACCCGTTTCCCTAGATGAGCAAGGGAGATTGCACAGTTCGACTCGGCCCCTGCCACATCGAGCCGGAGGTCCCCACTGGAAAGAAGAGGCACACCAGGTTCCGTGGTGAGGCTCAGCATCGTCGAACCAAGAGTCGTCAGGTCCCACGACTTCATAGGCGCAAAGCAAGATTTGCCCGGGGAAGAACTGACTCTACCTTGCCCTTGAACAAGACTCCCATCCGGAAGGTTCTACGAGTGAGGAGGGTCGACACTGTCCTCGCTCGGGGCGACGGCCACTGGAGCCTTACGTTCCCCTTCTACCTCAACCTCTGCTGCCAACGGCATGGCAGCGATACCTGCTGCTGCAGCACCCGCGAGGAGTTGCTTCCGCTTGTTGGAATGCCCGAAACGCTCCCTGCGAATGACGAGTGAATTTCTATCGTGGACCCGATAGACAACATTGCGGACTTCGTCATCCCGGAAGAATTCTCCGCCTACCTTGAAGATCCGGTACCAGAGATGATAGTCATCCGCTCCCAGCCCAACGGCCCTCTCCTGATAGTTGCCTGCCTTCAAGGCCACCCTCGTTCGCATCGTTACCGATGAGTGGGGCAGCATATTGTCATCGGAGTTGCCCGTGAACATTGTGTCGAGCGACTTGTTGGGCCAGTGAAGGCGAGGGGTGATCTCCCCATCCTGAAGCGTATTGAGGAGGCACCCATACACATCGGCCCCTCTCTCATCGAGGGACTGGACTGCCCTCTCAAGATAATTGGGCAGGATCTGGTCATCGTAATCGAGGGGCTTGTAGAACTCCGTATCGCATTGCTCAACGGCCTGTCGATGCAGCCAGCTGCAGTGCTCAATATCGGGCTTGAGTCCAGTACAGATCAGCGGCAGGTCATAACGCTCGGCCAGTTTTTCTCCAAAGGACCAGGAACCGTCGACCAGAAGAACTGTCCTGAAATTCCTGTAAGTCTGGGAGGCTATACTGTTGATCGCATCATCGAGGAAGGAGGCGTCTACGCCCTCATGAATACGAACCCCCACCGTCACACGGGCATTCTCATTCTGAAGTCCGGTATGAGTCAGGTTGGCCAATACCGGGCGGTAGGCACGCGCGTAATTGGACCCAAGGGAAAGCCGATCGACCGAGGCCAGACACTTGACCGGATCGAGCTTGGACGCCTTGAGAATCGCCCGGTGTGCAACCTTGGCCAGCCTCTTGGGATTATCATTCCAATCAATGAGATAGCCATTCTGTCCATTCTTGATGAAATCCGCGATTCCACAGGTCTTCGTCACTACTACCGGTATCCCACAGCTGAGAGCTTCAGCAGCCGTAAGCAGGAACCCTTCCTTGCGGCTGTTACCCAACAGGACGTGACAACCCTCCAGACGGTGTCGATAGCTCATCGCGTTGAAATCGAGGGGACGGATATCCAGACGGTCCTCCACTCCGAGTTTGCGAGCTAGTTTCATCACCGCTTCCATTGCCTCCCCCTGAACCCGCTGGGTGTAGTCCAGTCCTGCAGTGTCTGCTCCGGTCCAGGCCCGGACAATGAAGCGAGGGTTTTCCGCGAGGAGATAGGGGAGGGTCATCAGCCCCTTATCCTCGAGCGGACGTCCCATCCACCCGACCACGATTCGCCCCAAGGGATCAACGGTCCCCTTGGCCATGCAGAATTCCGTTACGGGAGGAGGGAGAACCCCTCCGCTTACATGGCCGTTCTCCACGATCCAGTTGGCATAACGGTCCATGACTTTCTGAGAGACGCCAGCCACTGTCATTCCTCTCTGGCCTTCATAGGCCCTGCTGAAATACCGCCAGCCGGCGTCATCCCAAGAGTGAAGCACAAGAGACGTCGGGCGCTCAGGTAGCCCGTCCAGCTTGCCGTAGCTGAGAAACCATGAGCTGGGATCACTGGGCGCTACCCGCGTAATCTCCCCGCAGCTGAAGCCATTCTCCACCGCCCGGTCGAGGAGCGGTGTATCGTCTGACTGACAGTAAAGGGTTGTTCGTTCCCTGACCCAGTCCGGCAGAGTCTCAATATACCGGAGAACTGCAGTCTGGGCTCCTCCGAGCGCCATATTGTGGCTCACGAAGCAGGGGGCAATCTGAGGAAGCATTGTATGCGACATGGTAAGGGCAGGTGAACTTTCGGGGGCCACGGAGTATACTGGAACACTACGCCGCTGGCAACAACGACGGGGTTGCAAGTTCCAGAGATTCGGCGAGACCCTCTGCCTGAATATTCAAAATATCCGATGATCTTGGCGAATTTTACGAATTTTGCTCCCAGCTCATGCCCTGCCGAGGGATCCACTAGCCTGATTAATAGCGTTTTGTGCAGCTTTTTCAGTGATTTGCAGAAAAATGATCAATTGAAGACAACTTCGACTGGAAGCTGTAGAATACCACACATCCGGAACGTAAAGTGAAGCTGTCCGGCGGCCATGATATTCCCCTCACCCATCCAGATCCTGTTTCTGCTGGTTTCGTCAGCAGCCCTCCTGATGGCTGACCAGGAAGATCATTGGGCGTTCCAGCCACTGCAGAAGCCCGCCATTCCCTCAGATCTCAAGAACGAATGGAGCATTAATGCTGTTGATCTCTTTACCCTTCAAGCTTTGGGCGGTGCTGGTCTGCATCCCAGTCCCCGGGCTGAGCCCACGACCCTTCTTCGTCGTCTCTCTCTGGACCTCACGGGTTTACCCCCCACCTTGGAGGAGTTGGAGACATACGAATTCGCTGTCGCCAGCAAGGGGCCGGATGAAGCCTACCTTGAGCTCGTCGAAAGGTTACTGAGCTCTCCCCATTACGGAGAACGTTGGGGTCGGCACTGGCTCGACGTTGGCCGTTACGTTCAGGGAAAGACGAAGGTTGCAGCAGTAGACCGGATCGACATGGCAGAACCATACCGTGACTACGTTGTTCGAGCTCTCAATGCAGACAAGCCGTTCGATCAGTTCGTGGTGGAACAGAGTGCGGGGGATATTGTTGCTGGAAATGCCCTTGAATCCTCATCCCGAAACCAGCTCGATCTGCTGGCTGCTCCCGGCTTTCTTTCCATTGGCCCATGGTTTGCTGACTGCGCCGATCCTAACACTCTGCGCATGGACATCATCGATGAGCAGATCTCTACCACCACGCAGGCGTTCCTGGGGCTCAACTTCGCATGCGCCCGCTGCCACGACCACTTTTTCGATCCCATCCCGACTCGGGACTATTATGCTCTGGCCGGTATTTTCGGAAGCACCAGAATCCTGAAGAAGAACAGCAGCAACTGGCGGGACGGGCGTTATCGGCTCACGCAACCCGAGGCCTCGAGGGAACAGATTCAAGCCCGTGAACAGAGCGAAGAACTTGTTGCCTCCCTCCGGCAGACCCGATGGCAGATCCTGGCTGATGCCCGGAAAGACCTCGTCAGTGGCGAGATCAGGGAAAAGGGGGAACGCTACCTCAGCGCCCTCAAGGCCCTCCCTCCGATGCCCGCTGTTGAGATCGAAGCGGAAAACTACCAGGGACAGAACAACGTGCGCCGGGTGAAAGTTGACGCGGAAACCGTCGTGGAAACGCAACGTGAACGCCTGCAGTGGGTCGGGTGGCGCCCCGAACTCCCGGAGGCCGGGACCTACACCATGCTTCTGCGCTGCGCTGCACCGGAATCCTTCCGCGTCGAACTCAAAATCGATGGCAAATCCGTGGTAAGCGAACTCCCCCTTCCCGCAAGCGGTGGATGGGATTCCCGGCACTTCCGCTGGGTAAGCCTCGGCCACTACCTCTTCCGAAGCGGACGGAATGATGTTCGGCTATGGGCCGAAGATCACTCATACCTGCCCCGGATTGACAAGGTGCGCTTCGTTCGAACTCCCCCCCACCGCGGCAAGTGGTTGAATGAGGCGGCGCAGGAATGGAATCTGCGCAAGGAGATCCTCTCCCACCTCCACTTCGTTCCCCGGGCCTGGCCCCCGGGGATTGCGGATCTCGAACGCTTCTACGTCCCAGATGGTGTCCCTCAGATCGATGCCGAAATAGCAAGGCTCCGTGCTCTGCACTCTCCGCTCCCCCGCATGCTTGCCGTCACGGAGGCTCCCCGAACCCGCAACGAGCCGGTGCATATTGCTGGTGACACATACAATGTTGAAAAGGAAGAGGTGACGAGAGCAGTCCCCTCCTTGGCAAACCACCTCGTGGAGAGCCCTGTGATCCCAGAAAAAGCCAGTGGACGCCTTCAACTCGCACGGTGGATCGTTGATCCCGGCAATCCTCTCACGGCCCGCGTCATCGCCAATCGTATCTGGCAGGGACACTTCGGGCTGTCTCTTATACACATCTGACGCTGCCGACGAATAGAGAGGTGTAGATCTCGGTGGTCGCCGTATCATT
>CAXEFH010000284.1:0-4462 GCA_963989605.1 uncultured Roseibacillus sp.
GAAGACGGCATACGAGATTTCTGCCTGTCTCGTGGGCTCGGAGATGTGTATAAGAGACAGGCCATGCTCGGTTGACGATGACCCTCCAGGTCAACGGGTGATCTCTCCTCACCAGCCACTTCGCGAGAGCGGCCCGGCGGTCGGATTCATCATGATCTGCCGGCAGGTTGAATTGCCATGGCTCTGCCTTGAATATAGGCAGGGTGCCGGGGCTCACCTCGTCGCGAGGCTGAGTCACCTCACCCCGATGGAGAAACCGGATAACGCGCGGCTTACCGTTGGTTGGCTTGAACTGCCCCTGTCCCTTGAAATGAGTGGAAGCCGCATACACCATATTGCCTTTGGGCAGCCCCTTCATGAGATCGTCCTTTTCCCTGATTTCCCCCTCAAGCCTCTCAAGGTGCTTTCTTCGCTCCGCCGTGTAGAGTCTGGCCAGGAGGTCTTCTTTCCTCTTTTCGACCCGGGCTAGGCTGGCCACGGACTGCCTGTCCCCTGCCCTCGCCCAGATTCCATCGGTCAGGTTGGATTTCCGCCAACGTATCGGAGCCTCAACAGAATCCAAGGCGGACACTTTGGCACTGAGAGCACGATTACTACCTGATCTGTCCAGCACCTCAACCTCGGCAAGAGCAAAATTATAGTCTTGGGCAGCCCGTTGCGCCAACTTTGTGGCATGAATGCGCAGGAACCGCGCAGAGGATTCCGTCTTGTAGCCGAGCGGCATGAGACCGGGATTGGGAAAGTCCCTGGCAGACTCGTCGACCAGAACCTGCGAGCGAGAGAAGTCCTTCCGATTGGAGGCAATAATCTGGAAGCGCACAGGGAATCCGAAGCCTGCACCAATATTGTTGAAACTATCATGACAGGCGTGCAGCACGATATTCTTGATGTCCACTCTTTCACCAAGATCGATCTGCACCCACTTCGCCTGGTCCGGGGATGACTCCACTTTACTGTGGTAACCAAACTCGGGACGTTTGCTGGACGGGTTTGACTTCTTCTTCAATTCCTCAACGGCGGATTCGAGTCCAGTCAACTCATCTCCACCTTCTTTCCTGACGGCGCTCTCAATTCCGTTTTTTTCGGCACGAAGGGCAATGAGCTCCCCCGACAGCTGAGAACGGCGTTTTTCCGTCTGGGGATCACTGCCAAAATTACGCTCAGCCTTATCCACTGCTGCAAAGACCGACTGGAGGCTGTAGTAGTGTTCCTGAGTGTAGGGGTCACCCTTGTGGGCATGACAGCGGGCACACTGGATGGTTACCGCACAGAAGGTATTGAAGACATTGGTGACCATATCATCTCGATCCAGATTTCGCGCCACCTTGCCATCTATCTTTGCTTCAGGCACCTCGGCATGTCCAATGAAGTCCCAGGGGCCGGCGGCCAGAAAACCAAGACCGAGAATACCATCCGGCGTATCCGGATACAGTCTATCTCCCGCAACCTGCTCCTGTATGAAACGGGCATAAGGCTTATCCTCATTAAACGAGCGAATGACGTAATCCCGGTACGGCCATGCATTTGGTCGTAACTTGTCCTTGTCGTAGCCACAGGTGTCCGCGTATTTGGCTACATCCAGCCAATGGCGGGCAAACCGCTCCCCGTAGCGAGGAGAGGCCAGAAGCCGATCGACAAGAGCCTCATAGGTCTTCTCCGGATCCCTCTCGTAAGCATCCAGAAAATCCTTTGTGTCCTCCGGGTTCGGTGGCAGGCCAGTAAGGTCATAGGTCAATCGACGAATGAGTGCCAGTGGCTTAGCTTCTTGAGCAGGTTGCAGGCCGCTGGCCTTCAATCTTCTCAGAACGAATCGATCGACTTCGTTGCGACCCCAGCCCTTCTGTTCCGGAATCTGAGGATTCACCAGCGGCTTTCGAGACCACCACTCTTCAACTGCCGGACTGCCAGAGCTCATCGGGCTCAGGAAGAACCCGAGAAACAGCAGTGACGGCGTTTTCACTCGAATCATCGGCAGACATACAAGTACCATAAATTCGCGCTCCCGCCAGCCCTCACTTTATCGCTCCAAGGAGTGAGTGTCACTCCTGCGGGGATGACACGGCAGAAAGAGACGCCAATCGGCTTGGGCGTTTCATTCCTCTATTCACTCCACCCGGCCCGGTAACTCAAGGCGACGCCATTCGCACGTTATCGATGGAGAGTCCGCTGAAGGCATCCGGACTGCTGTCGCTTATGAAGTTAAACTCAATCACTACACTTTCGCCAATGGCCTCCACGACCACCGGAACGGTCTGGGAAACCCAGCCCACAGACTCGGATGGCCCGATCTCCGCAACAGCAGCATCACGGTTGCTATTAAAATTGATACCAATGCTGTCAGCTGCTGCCTCGCCACTAAGCAGGACAGCCGCCGTAAGCACACAACGACAAACCGGGGTGGGGATCCGTCTCATGAAAAAATGGGGGAATTAAGGATGTGAGTTTCGGGGCCCTTCCTCCTGCAGCGCAGCTGGAGACAAGGCACTCCATCTCTGGATTGTAGCAAACCGAGGGCAGTCCATCCAACCCTCTCTGTGATACACGGACAAAATATACCCTTTTCGAGTTGCTTCTCGCAGAAATAGCAAACCTTACTTTTCAAATCATGTGTGCTGACCCATTGATACCTGTCCACACCGTGCGCATCCTTTCTTCAGTTTCCGCCGCGGGGGCCCTCGGCCTCATCGCGATGTGTTCCAGTTGTGCAAATAAACCACACTCCTCTAACCGGATCACCAGAGAGGCGGGATTTGCGCTTTTGGTCATGCCAGCGGAGGAACCCTTCACCGGACGCCGGCTTATCGGTCCCGAAGAGAACCACCACAACGGGTGGATCCTGCGCTTTGAAACACCTTACGAGATTCTGGCCCCCCGAAGGTATCGCGTTCCCGCTGGCACCGTCATTTTCACTCTCAAGCGAGGAAGACGTACGATCCGTGGCGCTGCCCCATTTGGATTCGAATCCAAGGCCAATGAGACCTACGAGCTGCGTCTCGACGCAATAGGGTCTCCCGTGCAGGTTACTATCGTAGAGCTGAGCAGCGGACGGATCGCAAGCCCTGCATCAACGCCCATAAGACACCTCAAGCGCCGGAATTAACGAGGACGCAGTCCCCGGTCTTGTTTTCTGATACAATAGATTCGAGCGGCAGTTCTGATGAGAAGCCGATCTCCGGCTATCGCCGGGCTGGCCATCGCCATGTCGTCGTCCGCGAGCTTGTTGGTATGGAGATACTTAAATTCCTTCCCGGCCTCTACAACCCGGGTCTCCCCATCCTCATTCAGACAGAAAATCCTGCCGTTGTAAGCCCAGGGCGAAACCGTGTAGCCGGCCCCGGGAGGGAGGCGTTTACGCTCGTAGATAAAGTCACCGCTGGCTGGGTCCAGGGCGCGTAACCATCCGCGGTCGAGAAGCGAATACAGCTGCCCCTGGTAGAGCAGCGTCGATGGATTGTAAGGAGCAGCCTCCCAGTTGCACCACGCGACATGCTCATTGTCGCTCTTCTTAAAAGGCGTGATTGAAATGTCTCCCTCCGCCCCGGGCCTGATAGCGTAGATCGGCTTCTTCTTGTCCCCCACATATCCTGAACTGATATAGAGAAAATCTGCCGATGAATAGGGTGTGGCTATTGTGATGCTCGACATACCGCGGTGCCACCACCAGAGCTCCCTACCCCCGAGATCATAGGAAACCGTGCGACCACTCCCTGCGACCACGATTTCAGTACGCTTGTTGTTCTCCCAGACATGCGGAGCAGACCAATTGCTCTTTTCATTCCGTGTCACCTTCCATGCCTCCTTCCCGGTCTCGGCATCCAGCGCCAGCAACCATGAATTCACTTCATTATCGTTCACGATATAAAGTCGTCCCCCGTGAAGCACTGGAGAGGCAGCCGTGCCCCAGCTGTAACGCGTCTTTCTTGGAGTAAATCTTTTTGACCATTTCGGGTTACCAAGCATGTCGAAGACAAAAACCCCTAGGTTCCCAAAGTAACAGTAGACCCGTTTCCCGTCCGTCACCGGCGTCTCCGAAGCGTAGCTGTTCTTGACGTGAATTGCTGACTGCGGCCTGCCGCGGTGTACCTCCCGCTCCCAGAGCACTCGCCCGCTTTGCAGATCGAGACAATAAACCTTCCAACGATGAACAGTTTCCGGAAACTTGGGCCGTTCTCCACCAAAATAGAGCCCCTTCTTGGGTTTTTCTGAGACGCCCTCGTTCACCACGGTGGTCACAAAAACGCGCTTGCCCCAAACTACCGGACACGACCACCCACGGCCCGGGAGATCACGTTTCCATTCTACGTTCTCAGTCGCAGACCATGTCTCCGGCAGACCGGGATTGACCGCAACCCCTCTCGCTCCGGGACCACGGAACTGAGCCCAGTTTGTGGAGCTGTCTCTTATACACATCTCCGAGCCCACGAGACAGGCAGAAATCTCGTATGCCGTCTTCTGCTTGAAA
>CAXEFH010000285.1:0-4450 GCA_963989605.1 uncultured Roseibacillus sp.
CGGACCCTGACGTGTGAGCAGGAGGATGAGGTTCTCTGCGTGGATGCGCGAGATGGATAAGGAGGGTTGGCATGTAGGCCAACCGGGTAGAGGTCAGACATAGCAGGATACGCAGCAGAAAGCCGAGTCATTTCGGCAAAGTAACTCGATGGATTCAGACTGGTATTTTCTCTGCAGAGAGGCTTTTTCAGGGTGCAGGCTCGACGATGAGATAATATGCGCCAAGTTCGTCACCGCTAGATGCAGTGAAGAAAGGGGAAAGGCGGTGTGATCCAGCGGTGAGAGTTGCGGTCAGTTTGACCGAGCTCTCGGTATTTCCGACCGGGATGGTTGCCAGGTCAACACCATTGATCCGCAGGGTAGCTTTCTCAAAGTCAAAGGACTTTCCTGGGATTGTACTGAAGGCCTTACTTGAACCGGGAACGTTCGGCAGCGCTGGAATGCCGGCATTTATGGGGATGTCAGCTTCGGCGGGCCAGCGGCGCATCTCGAAGGAATACTTCCCCGCCTTGACGACCTTGACTGCCCAGTGACCAAGGTGTTTTCCGCCCTGCGCCCCGGATCCTCGGCGAATGTGACCCTGGTTCCAAGGTGGGTTCTGCTGTTGAATCCAGTCGTGGGAAGTCAGCGAGACGCGAGGGTGTTTTTCGTGACCAAGGTATATCTCAGTGGTCTGTGCAAAAGTCGGCTCGAGTTCGGCCCACCAGCTGTCGTAGAAGGCACGCATTTTTCTGACCTGATCCGGATTGTCTGCAGAAACGTCTTTCTTCTGACCAGGGTCTTGGTCGATCTGATAGAGCTCGTTGCCATTCACCAACCGCCATTTTTCAGACATTACGGAGGATTTTCGCCATTTTATGGGATCCCGGACTCGCTGAGAGTCAGTGATCAAAAATCTATCCGGCCAGCCCTCGTGATCCCCCTGGCGTAGAAGCTTGCTAATTGAGATTCCGTCGAACTCGAGAGCAGGTGGAATCTTGCTGGCTCCGCAGAGCTCAAGGAGCGTTGGCACGATATCGACGAAGGAGGTAAGGGTTCTGACTGATCGCTTTTTGCTGAACTGTCCCGCAGGCCAGTGGAGAAGGAAGGGAACGCGGTGACCGCCATCATATTCGCTGCCTTTCGAACCCCTCATGCCAGCATTGAATATGTTGCGTCCGAGAGTCGTGCCATTGTCGGTGGTAAAAATGAAAATGGTGTTATCGCTAATCTTTAATTCCTCAAGCACCCTCCGAGTCCGGCCAACATTGTCATCAATGTTCGTAATCATTCCGTAGTAGGCCTGTTCGGCCTTACTGCGTCCCGGGTAGAGATCCATGTATTTCTGGGGGCAATGAAGCGGACCGTGGGGAGCGTTGGTCGAGATGAACGCGAAGAAAGGCTTCTGGTCACGGGCAGAGTCCCGGATGAATTGAATACCGTAGTCAAAGAAGACATCACTGCAGAATCCCCTCGCAGAAACGATCTTCCCGTTGTGCCAGTAGCGCCCATCGAAATAATTATTATTCCATAGATCAGGGGTCTGCCCCACTCCTCCTCCTCCATGGCGATAGACCTCGGTGAATCCCCGGTCCTCCGGCCGATAGGGAAAATTGTCTCCGAGATGCCACTTCCCGAACATTCCGGTCCGGTATCCATTATCCTTGAGCAGCTGCCCGAGGGTAATTTCGTTTTCACGAAGCATGGAGCGCCCATTGACAGTATGCCAGACGCCGGTTCGGTTGGTCCAGTGACCCGTGAGAAGGCCGCAGCGCGTGGGTGAGCATGTGGGGGCGACGTGATAGTCATCCAGCGCGACCGCCTCGGCATGTAACTTGTCGAGATGAGGGGTTTTAACCCATGGATGACCGTTGCAGGCAAGGTCTCCATATCCCTGATCATCAGTGATGATCAGGACAAGATTGGGTTTGCCCGCAATGGATGAGGGAGCACCGAGGGCTGACCAGATAAAAAGAAGAAGAGGGAAGTGACGCATTGGTACAGGAATAGTAAGGAGGAGAAAATTTTGCAATAGCCACTTCCACTCCGAGGTCTAGACTACGACGGTTATTCACTCGTTTTACCTATGAAATCCAAAATGGTTCACACGGTCTTGATCTCGTTGTTGATAACTCTTTCCGCAGGTATCCCTGCGCACGCGGATCATCATGCGGGAGTCCATCCTCCCGAGGGATTCTCGGCTCTTTTTAATGGAAAGGATTTGAAGGGATGGTGGGGCATTGGAACCGAAGACCCGGCGAAGTGGATGGCACTCAGCCCCGAGAAGCTTGCCGAAAAAAAAGCCAAGAGCATGTTGGATATCCGCAAGCACTGGAGCGTGGAGAACAATGAGTTGGTCAACGACGGCCGCGGTCTCTACCTAAGTACGGAGAAAAATTTCGGAGATTTCGAGTTGTTGCTCGAATACAGAACGGTGGCGAAGGCGGATAGTGGGATCTATCTTCGGGGGATTCCTCAGGTTCAGATCTGGGACTACACCAAGGAGGGTGGGAAGTGGAATATTGGTGCCGACAAGGGCTCGGGAGGGCTCTGGAATAATCCGAAGAACTGGCCAGGGAAAGATCCCCTTGTGCTTGCCGACAAGCCCTTCGGTCAGTGGAACAGCTTTCGCATCATCATGGCCGGGAATCTGGTTACCATTTACCTGAATGAAAAGCTGGTGGTGGACCATGCGCGTCTACAGAACTACTTCAACAAGAAAGGTCCGCTTCCAGAGAGAGGTCCTATTCAATTGCAGACCCACGGTGGCGAAATCCGCTGGCGTAACGTCTTTGTCCGGGAAATCGGTGCGGAGGAGTCCCGGAAAATACAGGGGTATACAAAGTGATGCATGCTCCAGAGGCATGCTCGGACGAATGATCTGTTAGGTCAGAGCCATGAGGAAATACCATCTGTTGTTAGGGGCAGCCGTACTCGGCCTCGGAGTGAGCCTGTTCTGGACGCGGAGCCCGGAGAAAAGGGAAGAAGTGAAATCCCTGCCCTGGTTCAAGGGAAATACCCATACCCATACGCTCTGGAGTGATGGGAATGATTTTCCCGATATGGTGGTCGATTGGTACAAGGAGCAGGGGTATGACTTCCTGGCGCTCTCGGATCATAACATCCTTAGTCGCGGGGAGAAGTGGATGAAGAGCGCGTCGATCAAGGGTCGGCAGAAGAGTGCCGGGGCCTCTGCCCTCGAAAAGTATCGGGAGCGATTCGGGGAGGACTGGGTTGAGGTTCGGGGCGAGGGAGAGTCTGAGGAGGTGCGCCTGAAAACACTCGACGAACTTCGGGCTGAGTTCGAGGAGGAAGGAAGCTTTCTCCTTGTAGAGGCGGAGGAAATCACGGACCGCTTCCAAAGGCATCAGGTCCACATCAATGCTCTGAATCTCGAGGAAGTCATTCCTCCTCAGAAGGGAACATCAGTGGTGGAAACCGTTCGCAACAACCTTCGAATGGTCAGGGAGCAGTCCGAGCGTCTGGGAAAGCCCATCATTGCGCACCTGAACCATCCGAATTTTCATTTTTCATTCACGGCCGAGCAGTTGGCGGAGGTCGTCGAGGAGCAGTTTTTTGAGGTCTATAACGGCCATCCCGGGATCAACCATCTTGGTGATGAGACCCACCCCGGGGACGAGCAGCTCTGGGACATGGCCAATGCCATCCGGGTCGGGAAGTTGAGGGCACCCCCCCTGTATGGGCTGGCGACGGATGATTCACATGAATATCACGGAGGAAATGTTTCTCCGGGACGTGGCTGGATCATGGTGAGGGCGGAGAGTCTTCAGGCGGATCTTCTCATGAAATCGATGGAGAGCGGCGAATTCTATTCTTCCTCCGGGGTGACTCTGAAAGAGGTCTTCTTCCGGGAAGGAGTGGTTGGATTAGAGATCGAGGAACAGCCCGGGGTGGTTTACAAAACTCAGTTTATTGGGACTCGAACGGGAGAGGGAGCTACTGCGGGCGAAGAGTTTGCCGTATCGGAGTCCCTGCAGCCAGTCTACCGCGTCCGGGGGGACGAGCTCTATGTCCGAGCGAGAGTGACCTCCTCAAGGAATCACCCGAACCCCTCCTATGCTGGGCAGAAGGAGCAGGCGTGGACCCAGCCAGTAGGGTGGAAGAAGGTGATCAGCAATATTCGGTGACACCTGACATGCGGGATACCACGGACATGGTCCTGATAGAGGCCGGATTTGGTTCTGATGCCTATCACCGAACGCTGGAGTTGAGAAAACGGATTCTTCGAGATCCCCTCGATCTGGAATGGACGGATGAGGAGATGTCCTGGGAGGCGAAGGAGCGTCATTTCGGGGCCATCGTAAAAGAGACCATCGTCGCCTGTCTTGTGATCCGCTCGCTGGGAAGAGGCGTCGTCAAGTTCCGACAGATGGCTGAGGATACCGAGGATCAGTCACCGGGATGGGTGTGCCGAATGATTCCTGTCTCTTATACACATCTGCCGCTGCCG
>CAXEFH010000286.1:0-4449 GCA_963989605.1 uncultured Roseibacillus sp.
ATGATACGGCGACCACCGAGATCTACACCTCTCTATTCGTCGGCAGCGTCAGATGTGTATAAGAGACAGAAAGTATGTAGAGGCCGTCTTCCTGTGCCTCGAAAAAGCTATTGCCCTGACGAATGGCCGGTCGTCCCCCACGGAGCGCGAGAGTTCCGGAGGATGCCTCGTAAGTTGCCGCAGCTGATCTTGCCACTACTGGCTGGGATCCAGCCTCTGGGATTCGGGAAATCATGACATTCCCGAGTGCGACGATCTTGTCTACCTCCGAGAAGGCCTCCGGTCCCTCTAGAGGATCCTCGTCTCCTTCTGCGCTACGCTCCAAGGTAATCCGCATGCTTTTATCACATCGAAGACGAAATCGAGGCTCCTCGGCAACGATTTCGCCGAGGTAGACAATCTGACCCTTGAGGGCATCAAAGGCGAGTCCCCCTTCGCACGTGACGGCAATGAGCCCCGAATCCCTCTCAGATTGCTGATTTTCCGCGCTGGTCTTCGAGAGTTTACCAGAGGTAGTCCACGGGCCCGCTTCCGCGAAAAGGCTGCCATTTCCGTAAATTCGCAGGTAGAGGTCTGGCTTCCCAGCGCGCAGAAAGTTGTCTCCAAGCCCGAGAAAAGGCGCGCCTCCCTTGAGAAGGATGTTTTCACTCTTCACATCCACTATCGCGTGCTCCGCGGTTGCGGTAACGGGATGGCCTGTGTCATCCCCGGTGTCCTGAATCAATCTAACATCGCCGCTCGCGACGACGTATTCTATATCCGAGAAGGTTTCTGGACCGGTGCTGATCCCCGCTTTCTTCCCAAGGAACATCTTCATTTCATCCTTGGCCTCAACCCGGAATTCCGGGTGAAGAACACGGATGTCCTTCAGGTAGACCACCTGGCCTTCACTGGCGTCGAGATAGAGACCGCCGCGACAGGAGACAGTAACTACGGGGCCCGGAGAGTTGTCTCGAGCGGCATCAGGACTGGAAGCGCGAGTCTCCTCCCCGAAAATTTTCCCTGAGGAAAGGTCCCCAGTTGTCGTCCATGGTCCTTCCTCGGCGTAGACATCTCCATTTTGGTATAGCCTGAGGTAAAGATCGGGATGCCCTGCTGTGAGAGAGTTTAATCCCTGTTTGATGCAGGGTGTCCCGCCCTGTAGAACGATATCTCCTCTTCGCCGGTCAATCACAACGGTTTCACCGGTAGCGACTACCGGTGGAACCATTCTTGATCGATCGCTGAGTTCCATCCGGACTCCACCTGAGACCACGAAGAGATATGGATCAACGAGTTCGGAAAAGGTCTTTTCGTTCCTGTCTCCCGATCCTCGGTCCGGGGACGCCTCGCCAGGATCGGATGGTTGTTCAGACTCCTGGATGGCTCTTGTGAGTTCCTGGGGGGGGAAGAAAACCCTGAGATGCCCTCCACCTGTGAGGGTAAATCGTGGATCGAGGATCCGGATGTTGCGAAGGTAGGAGATGTGACCACGCTCGGGGTTGAGAAATATGCCCCCTTCGGCGGTGATAACGATTTCTCCCTCATGCTGCTTTGGAAGCAGTGTATCAGGAGATCGCTTTGGGAGGTTGGCCAAGAGTCGGGCTTCAGAAAGCTCTACGGTATTCGAAAAGCTGCGGAGGTCAGCCTCAGCCCGGCCAATGAATTGGCGGCTTTGGGTCATAAAGTTTCGCGTTGGAGCCCGGTTGGCGATGACGGATTTTGTTCTCGCTTCCAGAAGAGAATCCACAATCCGCCTTTCTCTCCCGGTGAGGCCCTCCGGTCCGGTGAAAGCTGTTGCGAGGGGGCTGAGAATGGGTGGGGAGCCTCGGATTGGAGCAGGAGTATCAATCCTGGTAGCAGAAACCTTTTGCGGTCTTTCCGAGATAAGACGACTGAATGCGGGGCCCCGCACAAAACCGGAGCGGGACTCAAGATGGAATACCCCACCAGTGCCACCGCCTTTCAGTTTTTCGGTGTCGAGGGTAACCGCCCGATGAGCGGTGAGCACACCAGTCGTCAGGGAAAAGTCTGCCGATCCCATCGTCATTCTGATCAGGATGGAGTCATCCTGGAAATAGCGGAGGGCAATATTTTCAGCGGCGAGATCCCTCTTCGTAACAACCTTGAGGAACCTGGACTGAAGAAGGGCCATCCTCTCGAGTCTCTTATCGAAAATTGGGATACGGACGTCTCGCAGCATGCTTCCGGCCGGAAGGTTATCCATCATGGGGCCGAGCTTCTGGTAGGGGAGTTCCCGGGTGCGTGCTCCCATGTCCCTCTGGGCGCAGGTGTGATGGCTCCCGCCACCGAGGATAGCGCCTGCCAGAAAAAGAGACAAAGCACGCGTAGATACGCGATGATGGGGTGCCCCTGCTGAACTTCTCATGCGTTAAGCGCGCGATGAATCTTGAGAAGAGAGAGAAGAACAGTCTCTACCTGCCCGAGTGGAACCTGGTTGGGGCCATCAGAAAGAGCTTCGGCGGGATTTCGGTGGGTTTCCATGAAAATCCCGTCGACGCCTGTTGCCATTGCTGCACGGGCAAGGACAGGGGCGAGTTCGCCATCGCCACCGGTGGTCCCCCCCATGCCGCCTGGGCGCTGGACGGAGTGAGTAGCATCAAAGATGACGGGAATTCCTTCCTCACGGATCCAGTGAAGAGAACGCATGTCAGCAACAAGGTTGTTGTATCCAAATGTTGTTCCCCGCTCCGTGATGAGGAATTCATGACAACCAAAGGACTTCAGTTTACCAGCGATGTTGACGCAGTCCGATGGAGCCAGGAATTGGCCTTTCTTGACATTCACAACCCGTCCGGTTGCTGCGCAGGCCTCCAGAATGTCTGTCTGCCGACAGAGGAAGGCCGGAACTTGCAGAAGATCGATAAACTCAGCGGCCATCTCGGCTTCCTCAGCGGTATGAATGTCTGTGGTAACAGGGATCTGCAGTTCCTTTCCGATGGCTCCGAGGACACGGCATCCGGTTTCAGCGCCTGGCCCCCTGAAGGAATCGACAGAGGTCCGGTTGGCCTTGTCGTAGGAAGCCTTGAAAACAAAGGGAAGCTCAAGCCTTCCGCAGATCTCCTTCAGGCTCCTTGCCATGTCCCAGGCAAATTCCTCGTTCTCGAGGCCACAGGGGCCAAGAATAAAGAAAGGAGTCCCTCCGTTAACTTCAATATTCTGTATCTTGAAGGGCTTTACCATTAGAGTAGGGGTTAGGAAGATGTCTTAAGCAGGCCTTTGATTCAATCCCGGGATTTGATCAGACCTACAGCTGGCCGGGTTCATCGCTCTCCCGCGCCTCAGTCTCTGAGTAGAGAGTACGGATGTTGAGCAAGGCGGTTTGCAGTAACTTGTCTTCCTCAGGAGTTCTGTTGCCGGTAGTTTTCAGCTCCAGCATCTCGAGCGAATCGAGGACAGAGCGGGCAGCCTTGGTATTAACTTCCAGGTTGCCACTTACGGGGTTTGGGACTTTTCCAAGGAACATCCCCGCATTCTGAGCCTGCAGAATGACGAAATCAGCGAAGCGTCGGTCATTTTCCATGTCGGATCGGAATCATGATTGCCGGTTCTGGCATGGAATGCGAGTTGTTAGCGTCGACAGCCTGCTCCCGGCGCTCCTTTTCCTCAGGCCGGATCCACCTTGGAGTCCGGGCCCACGGTGACAATTACCGGGTCCTTGCCAAAGTATTTACGGGCAGTTCTCAGAATGTCCTCACGGCTCAGGGACTGAATTTTCTCAGCATGTGCCAGGTGATGAAGCGGGCCGAGGCCGAAAAGAGTATTCAAAGCACACATCTGGGCCATGGAGTGGTTGCTCTGGTTCTCGAGTGCATCCCCTGCCAGAACACTGGTCTTGGTGTGGGAGAGCCGGTTCTCAGCGATGCCCTCCTGAGTGAGTATTTCGATCTGAGTGAGCAGTTCCTGCCTGGCGAGGGCGGCCTTGTCCGGGGCGGTGCCAATATAGAAGGCGAACAATCCTTTTCCAAACCCGTGAAACTGTGTGGCGTTCACATAATATGCCAGCCCAAGCTCTTCCCTCATCCGGGTAAAAAGTGGACCTGCCATGTTCGAGCAATACTCATGAATAACCTCAAGTGCCGGAATATCCTCTGAAGTGATGTGAGCACCCGGATATCCGACCGTGACGACTGTTTGCTCCTTGTTCAGGTTGTGTACTATGTCTGAGGGGGAAGGTTGAGAGGCCTCGTCCCCGGGGGCGTTGCTCTTACGGCCCTTCGGCAGGGTGGCGAAAACACGGTTACAGATCTCTATTATTTGCCCCGGGTTGATGTCTCCGAAAATCGCAAGCACGCCGTTCTCAGGAGTGATGAACTTCTGGTGATGCTCCTGCAGCATTCCCCGGTCAATATTGTTGAGTGACTCCTCAGTCCCCAGCCTGTCTCTTATACACATCTGACGCTGCCGACGAATAGAGAGGTGTAGATCTCGGTGGTCGCCGTATCATTA
>CAXEFH010000287.1:0-4431 GCA_963989605.1 uncultured Roseibacillus sp.
TTAATGATACGGCGACCACCGAGATCTACACCTCTCTATTCGTCGGCAGCGTCAGATGTGTATAAGAGACAGCGATGTCCACACCCCGTTTCGTAGCGGTTGACAGGATGCCCGTTCCCAGCGGCTTGGTGAGGACGAGCAGGTCTCCGGCAGTGGCGCCTGAATTGGTGATCAGCTGGTCCGGGTGAACGAGTCCGGTTACGGAGAGGCCGTAGAGGGGTTCGGGGTTCTGAACGGTATGTCCGCCCGCAAGGACACAACCCGCCTCGGCCACCTTGTCGGCTCCGCCCTTGAGGATCTGGTTGACATCCTCGAGCGAGAGATGTTCGAGGGGAACGCCAACCACGTTCATGGCAGTGACCGGGAGGCCTCCCATGGCGTAGACATCCGAAAGCGAGTTCGCGGCAGCGATTTGCCCGTAGGTGTAGGGGTCGTCCACGATAGGAGTGAAGAAATCGAGGGTTTGAACTAAGGCGAGCTCTTCGCTGAGCCGGTAGACGGCGGCATCATCAGAGGAAGCTGCTCCTACCAGAAGCGCTTCATCCTCGATCTGGGCAAGCCCGCGCAGAACCTGCACGAGGTCGGCTTGGCCGACCTTGGAGGCTCAGCCTGCACAGGAGGACAGCTCGGTGAGGCGCTTGATGTCTTCGCGTGACATAGGCAAATCCTAGGGAAGAATCTTCCCGGCGCAAACATCACTGGTGGAATTCCGGATCAAATTTGGATTGTTGAAGCTAGGTCATTGCCAACGGCGCCTGTTGGGGCGACAGTCCCGGAAACTCATTTTCCGCGCCCCGTGATTCGACTGCTGACCATTCTGTTCCTTTCCTCGGGGTTTAATGCACTCTCTGCCGGGGAGTATGGGCCGATCTGCGAGTGGTATCAGGATCCGACTACCACGATGGCGATTCACTGGGTTGCCGCTTCTGAGGATGAGCAACCGGGAGGAGAGTGGAAGCTGGGGCCGGCTGGGTTCGGCTACGGTGATGATGATGACCAGACGATTCTCAAGGGCATGCGGGGAAAATATCGCTCGGTGTATATCCGCCGCCCCTACGTGGTCCCCGCCAAAGCTCCGCGAGGGGCAGAGCTCACGGTGGGTATTCGATATGATGACGCATTTATTCTCTACCGTGACGGGAAGGAGGTCCTGCGAAAGGGCGTTGAAGGAGCGGGATCAGGTATTAGCAAGGTCAAGAAGCACGAGGCCGAGGTGTGGGAATACTTCAAGCTCGGCCCTGCCATGCCGGGACAGAAGGGGGTGATCGCGATCGAGGGCCATAACGAAAATATTGATAGCTCAGATTTCACCTTGCGGCCCCGCATCGATTACCGGGCAAATGGAAAGCTGCATTCAGTCATCCCGGAAGGAGCGGAGTGGGCGTATCTCGCCGGGGGGGCCCCGGGAGCTGGGTGGGCTGAATTAGGAGGCGTGGAGGGCAATGAGGCGGCGGCCACCCGCTATCAGTTTTCTTACCGGAACAAGGGCGAGCGGGAGTGGTCTTCTGCCCCCATCCGAGAAAGGAAGTTTGGGGATACGGAGGACCTTGCCTTTAGCGTGGACCTCCGGGATCTTAAGCCTGCCAGCCGCTATGAGTTCCAGATTATCCGGTTGGGGCGCCCGTTGGGTCCGTGGGAATTTGAAACGGCCCCGGCTCGCTTTCAGGATGGAATCACCTTTGTGACCGGTGGTGATATGTATGGGACACGGGCATGGCTTGACGCCATGAATCTGCGAGCGGGAAAGGAAGACCCTCTTTTTGCTCTGCTCGGAGGCGACCTTGCCTACGCGAATGGAAGTGATGGCGGGCGGTGGCGGGTTTGGCTGGACTCGTGGAACAAATGTGCGGTTGCTCCCGACGGCCGGCTCATTCCCATGGTCGTGGCAATCGGAAATCATGAGGTGAAAGGGTATCAGTATCGTCCCACGGACGCGCCAGGGAGAGAGGAGGCCCCATTTTTCTATAGTCTCTTTTCCGGAAAGTCCGAGGGAGCGAATTTTACCGTCGATTTTGGCGATTACCTGAGCCTCGTGGGAGTGGACTCGGGGCATACGGCGAACGTCGCGGCCCAGACGCAGTGGCTGGGACGGGTCCTCGGTAACCGGGTGGATGTGCCCCGACAGTTTGTCTGTTATCACCGGCCAGCCTGGGGAACGGGGGTAAAGGGCGATGCCACGGATATCCGCAGGGAATGGTCCCCCCTTTTCGAGCAGTTCAAGGTGGATTGTGTTTTTGAGAATGATCACCATACCTACAAGCGGACTCATCCCATCATCGGGGGTGAGCGTGATGAAAAGGATGGGGTGCTTTACATGGGTGATGGGTCGTGGGGAGTGAAGACGCGAAGCATTCCCAAGGACTGGAAGAAACGCACCTATCTCGCGGAGGCCCGGGCCCTGAGGCACCTGATCAAGGTCACTATGAAGAAGGACGAATTCATTTATGAGGCGATGACTGAGGATGGCGCGGTTTTTGACAAGACGATGAGGCCGCTGAGGAGGGGAGAGAACCGGAGTCAGCGCTGAGAGAGCAGGCTCCGTTCCTGAACTTGATGAGGGCACCATCCGGGGGCATGCTGGGGGCATGAGGCCCGAGAAGCTCGCGGCCCGCTCCGTTCCATGGCTGTGAACCCAACCCTCCGCGCGTTTCTCGTTGAGGGGGGATGGAAGGAGCGATTTGACGGGTTCGTTAAGGAGGACGGAAGAAAGCTGGCTCGGAAGCGTCGGGTCTCGGAAATGTCCTGGGATTCCATGGAAGACGGTGGCGGGGTGCTTACTGCTCGGGTGCAGGATCTGGAGGGCGACTACTACGAGGTTGAGATTTCCATCTGGGAGGAGAGCGAGGGGGCTTGGGAAATAGATGCAACCTGCAGCTGCCACTATGCCTACTATTGCCAGCATGCGGCCGCAGTTCTTTTTGCCGCGGCAAAAAAGACCACGATCGATCGACTGCTGTCAGCTGGAAGTGCCCATGTCAGGGTGCCTTCCTCAGGGCCATCAGGGCACCCCTCCGGGGCTCCTGCGCCGCGAAGAACCCTAGAAGTTGCCCCGAAGTTCCGCCTCGAGGTATTGATTGAGCCGGCTAATAGTCGCCCGGTCCAGATGCTGCTGCAGTCCCTGAGGGCATCGAATCGGGATGAATGGCTGGTTGTCCGACCAACGGCGAGCTACGACGGCCATGATCTTCCCCTTCACACTGCTGGCGACAGCGTGGTTCTGATTGAGACGGAAGAAGGAATGGTCGAAATTGTACGCGACCTGCAGTCCGAGGCCTCGGCTGCCCGGGTTCTCGTTCAGTTGGGATTGACCCACCTCGGGGCCCAGCCCAGTTATCGCTTCCTCCTGGGATTGGAGCGCGAGCGCGATCCGGCATCTTCGGCCGGAGCGGCGTGGTTTCCCGAGCCTACCTTGAATACCCCTGATCTCTACTGGCCATGGTTCCGGGCCGTAGCTATACCTCGGCTGAAGGGCCTTGGCTGGGAGGTGGCTGTCGATGAGGAGGTTGGATTCCCCGTTTATGAGACCGAGCCGGGAGATTGGAAAGGGTCCCTCTCGGAGCAGGCCGGGGGCTGGTTCTCTCTGTCGGTAGGGTTCGACCTCGATGGAGAGCGATTGGATCTACTGCCAATTCTGGCAAAGTTACTGGAAGATGGAACGCTCGACATGCTGGATGAACTCGTGGACCACGAGAGCCACCTTGTCTATCTCCCCGAAGGCGGGGCGCTTCAGATCCCTGTAGACAGGCTCAAACGGATCCTGCGTCAGCTCGCTTCCCTGGTGGATCCAAACCGGCCTTTCCTGCACCCGGTTGACGCTGCTCATCTGGTTGCAGGCTCGGATCTGACCCTCGACCCGGGGAGCCGCCTTGAGCGGCTATCGGAGCTGCTTGGGGAACTCAGGAAACCTGCGAGGAGAGATCCTCCTGAGGGGGTTCAGGCGACGCTGCGGGACTATCAGCGCGAGGGGTTTGAATGGATGCAGGGTCTTGCCCGGTGCCAGCTCGGAGGAATTCTCGCCGATGATATGGGGCTCGGTAAGACTCTGCAGACTCTTACACATATCCTTGCCGAGAGGGTCTCGGGTAGGAGTGAAGGCCGACCGACCTTGGTGGTAGCTCCGACCTCGGTAGTACCAAACTGGAAGAAGGAGGCAGCTAAGTTTGTCCCCTCCTTGAGCGTTTTGGTTCTGCAGGGTCCGAGGAGAAAGAAAGATTTCAGGAACGTTCCCCATGCGGACGTGGTACTCACTTCCTACGCGCTGCTTCAGCGCGATGTCGAAACGCTGGGCCGCATGGATTTTCATCTGGTCGTTTTGGACGAGGCTCAGAATATTAAGAATCCGGCGGCAAAAGTGAGCAAGGCCGCCTGCAAGTTGCAAGCGGCCCAGCGGCTCTGTCTATCGGGGACACCTATTGAGAATAATCTGGGTGC
>CAXEFH010000288.1:0-4427 GCA_963989605.1 uncultured Roseibacillus sp.
GTAGGCGCTGCGGGGTTCGGCCTTCCACCGTCCACCGTGCGTGGACAGCTTTGGGCGATGATACGTGCGCTGCGTGAGTGGAAAGGGGAGGAATGATAGACTTTATCATAGCTCTTGGTGCTGCGTGGGTTGGAACATGGTTTGGCATATGGTTCTGGTTCACTGCATCACTTTGGGGCACCTTCCGGGAATGCTCCTTCTTTAACGGGCAGAGTATTGGCAAGAAGGCCATGTGTCTTCGGACCGTTGCCCGGGATGGCAAGGAATTGGAAGGAAAATGGGACGGGCTTATTTTTCGCAACGTGGTGTTTTTTATTCCCCTGTTTGTTGTCGTCGAGTGGGTCGTCCTGACAGTAAGGGCCTCTCGACATCGTGGAATCGAAGGGCTGTGCCGGAAGTGTGGGTCTGCAATTGAAACTGATCAAAAATTTGTCCCCTTGTTGCGGCTCGGTGATGAGTGGGCTGGAACCAGGGTGATCACGGTAACTGTATCGGGGCCCGTGAACTAGATCCTTGGTGGTCGGTGGGCCTGCGAGGGAAGGCCTCAGAGGTCGCCACTTGACACGGACTGTGATTTACCGGAACCAGAGGTGGATGAAGATCTTGTATGCACTTCTGATCCCAGCCTCCTGCCTTTATGCCGAGGACTGGCCTCAGTATCTCGGCCCAGGCAGGGATGCAGTCTGGAGGGAGAGCGAAGTCGAGCTTGATTTTGCCAAGCGACCTCCGCAGTTACTCTGGTCGGTTCCAACGGGCGGCGGCTACGCCGGTCCCTCGGTGGCCGAAGGCAGGGTCTATGTCATGGACCGACTTGCCGAACCCTATGTCGCCGGGAAGCTGAAGCCCGGTACTAATGTGAATTTTGTGCGAGCCCGGATCCCCGGTAAGGAGAGGGTTCGCTGTCTCAGAGAGAGTAACGGAGAGGTTCTCTGGGAGCATGCCTACGAGGCCGACTACTCCTCAGTCTTCCCTTACGCAATTGGACCCCGAACGACGCCTCTGGTGCACGAGGGGGTGGTCTACACGCTGGGAGCGGAGGGCCACCTGCGGGCTTATACAGCAGAAGAGGGCAAGCTGGTGTGGCACCGGAACATCCTGAAGGAGTACAATTTGGAAACTCCGCTCTGGGGTACTGCCGGCCATCCTGTTGTTGAGGGGGACCTACTGATCTGTCCGGTGGGTGGTAGCGGGAGCACGGTGGTTGCTTATGACCGCAGGACTGGCAAGGAGCGCTGGAGGGCCTTGGAGGTGACGAAGTCGGGGTATGGCACCCCGGTGATTGAAACGATCAATGGGAACCGGCAGCTTCTCGTATGGGATGCGGAAAACCTCAACGGGTTGGACCCGGAAACCGGAAAGGTATTCTGGAGCGTGCCATTCAAGCCGCAGTTCGGGATGGCTATTGGTGCTCCCCGGGTGTGGAAGGATCTCGTTTTCGTCATGGGCTACAACAACAAGTCGGGGGCGTTCAGGGTGGCTCCTGATGGAAAGTCGGCGCGACTGGCTTGGGGCCGTAACCTGCGCAAGGGGGTGGCCGGGGTCATGAATACGGCGTGGACCAGTGGCGGATATATTTATTCGGGGGGCCAGCGGGGGCTCTTTCGTTGTGTGATGATGGAAACAGGAGAACGGGTCTGGGAAACGCCCCGGCCTCTGCTCAAGGCGGACGGCTCGGGTCGTGGTCCCTGGCCTCATGCCTTCACCGTGCATCATGAGCCCTCAGGATACACTCTGATCTTCAACGACCACGGTGAAATGATCAGCTCGATCCTTTCACCGGAGGGATACCGCGAGGTCGCACGGACGACAATCATTGAACCAACCCACACCGTGGCTGGCAGGCTCCTGGTGTGGTCCCATCCAGCCCTGGCCGGGGGTCGAGTTTACTGCCGCAATGACAAGGAAGTCCGCTGCTGGGATCTATCCGGTGGTGGGCGTTAAGCGGTTGTTACCTGACTTCGGGTGCTGATGATTTCGGAATCTCTGAACCCGTTCTTTCTGGAAATCCAATTTCGTTGCATGACTACGGTTATGCGGTCACCCTTGGCGCTGCCATGAAAGGTCTGTTCTCTATTATCCTGCTCGCCCTTGCATCATCGCTGGCTCAGGCCGAAATGCGCGAATGGAAGACAGCAGATGAATCGAAGACACTGGTGGCGGAATATGTGCGTTCCAGCGAGGGCAGGGTGACGATCCGGAGGAAAAGAGATCGCCGGACCTTTACCCTCGATCTGTCCTCCCTCTCCGAAAAAGACCGGGAATACGTCAGAATGCGTGAGGAAAACCCGGATGGGGGTGATCCTGCGGAAGCAGGAGATGCGGATGGAGAATTCGCTAAGCTTATTACCGGAGATTGGGAGCGCACTGAGGGTCATGGGTTGAAATACCGGATCTTTGGAGCGAGAAAATTAAGGAAAGGAAAGGGAGCAGGGTATCCGCTGGTGGTTTATCTTCACGGCAGGGGTGGTGATGTCATGACGCCCGAGGAGCCCTGGGGAGCCCGAGCGTTCACCCGGGATGATAATTACCGGAGTCGGACATGTTTCGTCATTTCTCCCCAGAATCCGGACCAGCGGGGGTGGATCGGGGCCAAGGCCGATGGGGTGATTGAAATAGTTAAGGAGTTGCTGAAGAAGCTCCCCATAGATCCGAAACGGGTATATCTTACGGGCTATTCAATGGGGGGATATGGGACCTTCCAGCTGCTTTCTCAGGAGCCTCGCATGTGGGCAGCGGCCGTTCCGGTAGCAGGTGGTGGGAACCCGGGAGCGGTCAGGGAGTATCGCAAGGTGCCTATCTGGGTATTTCACGGGGCAGAGGATAAGGTGGTTCCTGTGAGCCAGAGTCAGGTGATGGTGGAAGCTCTCAAAGAGGTTCGCTCAGGGGTAAAATATACCGAATTTGCAGGCGCTGGTCACGGTGTTGCAGACAGGGTGTATGACGACGAGAAAGTCCACGAGTGGATCTTCGAGCAGGGGCAATGAGCTCCTGTTTCCCTGGCGGCCTGTAGCCGGAAAACATTTTTACTGAATACTCCGGGCCCTTCGTTGGTCCAAGGGGTATGATGAAAGGTCCCCTTCTTCTCTCGCTGATTGCGGTGCTTGCCGCAGCCCTCTCTACCAGTTGCACCACCATGTATGATTCAACCGGCCGTCCGGTAGATGTCCTTACCCCTGAAGGAGCAGCTCTCGCGGTGGTGGCGGCCGGGGTGGTTGGTTATGCCCTTGCTGACGAGGAGCCTTACCGGGCCAGGTCCCATGGGCATCACCGTCGTGGGTCCTACCACGGCTATCATGGGAATCACGGTTACGGAGGAAATCACTATAGGAGAGGTGGGTATTGTTATTAGCCTGCTCCCGAGGGAACCTGCGACAGTATTTTCAGGTTCCGATAGCCCCCGGGAGCCGGTAGGGTTCCCGGGTGCACGTCATTCTGATGGGATTGCTAGTGGGTCTGTGCTCCCTGAGAGCGGCCCCTCTTCCCCAGGGTGTGGTGGACGAGGGAACGGGCCTTGGAACGTTCACGAACTGCCGTCTCGTTCCGGCGCAATGGAATGATGGAGATAGCTTTGGAGTCCTTTTTCCGGATGGATCGACCCATACCCTGCGCCTCTACGGAGTCGATTGTTTTGAAACCTCGGAACGGCATCCCACGGACCGGCGGAGGCTTCGCTCGCAGCGTGCCTACTTCGGAATTGCTGGGTCCGGGGGCGATGAGCGCTCCTCCATCAAAGCTGCCATCATGCTCGGAGGCGCGGCCAAGAAGCGGGTGGGAGAGTTGTTATCAAAGCCTTTCACAGTGCATACGGCCTGGGCCGATGGCCGGGGACATCCCCGACACAAGCGTTACTATGCGTTTATTACCGAGGCTGGGGGGGGAGATCTCGGCAGGCTACTTGTCAGGGAAGGTCTCGCGAGGGCCTTCGGGGTTGCCCGGGCGCGCCGGGTGGGCGTGAATCAGGAGGAGTACAGGGACCGGCTTGGTGATGAAGAGCTCTCCGCTGCCTCCCGGAGGGTTGGAGCGTGGAAGCTCACCAACTGGGAATCCCTACCGGAGGAGCGGCGGGTGGAGCGGGTCCGGGAGGAGGAGGAGCGGTTGTTGTCATCGTCTCCCGAAAAAGCATCGTTGAATCCCAATACGGCCTCAAAGCTCGAGCTCATGCGTCTCCCCGGGATCGGTGAGGTGCTTGCAATCAGGATCATTGAGGGGAGGGAAGAAGAGGCTTACCGCATGCCCTCGGATCTCAGGCGTGTTACGGGAATCGGGAAGCAGACAGTGGCAAGGATGGCCCCTTATCTTTTCTTCGGGGACAAAAACCGATGATGATGAAGAGCCCCACTTTCCCGTCGGAACCCGGAGAACGCCCATTGGTCAATGTCCCGGGGAATATCTGTCTCTTATACACATCTCCGAGCCCACGAGACAGG
>CAXEFH010000289.1:0-4422 GCA_963989605.1 uncultured Roseibacillus sp.
GCGACCACCGAGATCTACACCTCTCTATTCGTCGGCAGCGTCAGATGTGTATAAGAGACAGGTAATAGATTTTGCGCACCGAAGGGGCATTCCTGTGCAACGCTTTTGCCAACCTCATGTTGAACCCGGGGTAGTCGACAAACACCACCGCATCCGGCTTGAGATCCTCGATTTCCTGTTTCGTCTCCTCAAAACGCGCTTTGAACCAGCCGTATCGCTTGAGAACCTCCCAAAGGCCCAGGACAGCCGCATCTTCTACCCAGTCTGTCATTCCGGACCCGGCAAGTTCCCTCATTCGAGGGCCTCCAAGCCCGCAGAAACTCAGATCAGGATGGCTCCTGCGCAGGGCCTCGATCAACTCGGCTCCCCGGATGTCGCCGCTGTGTTCGCCAGCCACGAAATATAGCATCTGGGCCATCTGAAGGCAGAAGCTAACCCGGTCTATCTCCCCGGCAACCCTGAAATCCGCGACAATGGCTTGATTCAGGGCCGCTCACGCGCTAGGGACACGGCTCCGCTGAACAATGGCCGCCAAACAAAAGTCAGAAGAAACTGGATCACCTTCCGCCCCGGGGCGTTCAGAGGAGTCCGGTCCCACCTCTCCCCTTGGCGAAATCGAACAAGGGCCCTCTGCCGCAGAGCGATTTCTTGAAGCTAACGGAAAGAAGCTGCTCCTCTTGGTCGGTTTGGCTGTGATCGGGACTGGAGCCCTGATCGTTGCCTCGGGCCTGAAAGAGGTCCAGGAAGAGAAAGCAGGAGAAGCCCTTGTTTCCGCCAAGGATCCCGGGGACTTCAGGAACATCATCGATGGATTCCCCGGCACCGCGGCTGAAGGCACGGCAAGGCTTCGGCTGGCACTATTGCTCTGGGATGAGGGTGAGCGGGACAGCGCGAAGAAAGTGCTCGAGGATTTCATCGCTCAAACTCCGGATCATCCGGCTCAAACACCCGCCAGAATGACTCTCTCCTCATTCCTGAGGGACGAGCGCAACGAGGATGGGGCTGATGAAATGCTTGCCGATCTGGCAACAGAACCGGCTTCAGCATATCTCGCCCCTCTGGCTCTGATGCGGAAAAGTGCCTCACAGGAAAAGTCCGGGGACATTGACGGAGCGCGTGCATCTCTTGAGCAGGCCGCTAACCCATCCCTCAAGAGCAGTTTCTTCTCTCAGCAGATGGTCGATGCTCGCCTAGAGACGGTTGGAGTCACCCCCCCGGTGACCGTCCCGCGTCCTAAGCCTCCCCCGCCTAAGATAGACGTCCCTCTGCTTGCCCCAGATGCTCCCGACAGCTTGAACACTCCTTCGGGCTCTCCATCGGCTGCGGATGCCACACCAGAACCAGCTCCCGAGCCTGCGCCAGAGCCAACTCCCGAGCCTGCACCAGAGCCAACTCCCGAGCCTGCACCAGAGTCAGAGTAGGCAACTTCTGATCGTTGGCCCAAAAGTCTCGGTCGAGCTCTTCCCGAGATCCGGACACACCGACGCTGGGTGGCAGCTAGAGGACGGCCGTCCCTGCTCGGGACACTTGTTCACATTTCCTCACAATTACGCCTTCATCAAAATTTGACATACCCTGAAGGTTCTGACGTATTGAACTACCGTGTTTGAGAAAATTATAAGTAAGACTACACCGGAGGGAGTCGGTGTATCTTCCCCACCACAGGCTCCGCAGCCTCCCGCTCCGCTAGGAAACAACGCTGGGGATACTTCGACAGTATCGTCCACCAGCAAGAGAAACGTTCTCGGCAGCGATGTTGAAATTCAAGGTGAAGTCCGCTTTGAGGGAGATCTTGTTGTCGGTGGTAGCGTTGAAGGCCGAATTATTTCGGAAGGCTCGCTGACCATCGGTGAATCTGCCCAAATCACGGCCGAGATCTCCTGTGGCTCAGTCACTGTCCAAGGGCGGGTGGATGGCAATATTATCGCGAGGGACCAAGTTGCAATCTGTGCTCAGGCAGAGGTCAATGGAGATATTTCCGCGAGCTCGCTGTCGATGGAGGCTGGGGCCATATTCGTGGGGAGCTCCACGATCGGCAAAGTGCAAAATACTCCAAAAATCGTTGAGTCCCCTCCCTCAGGCGATGAGTTGCAGGTCGAGATGGCCGAGACCAGCGAAAAGGCACCCGCGGCATAAAAGATTCACGAAGAAGGATTAGAGAGGCCGCTGGAGGTCAGGGACGGAAAATAGGGCGCTCCTTGGATCCTAAACATTCTAACACAGTATCAGTTACAGCCCTGAAAATATGGGCCAAACGCTGGTCATTTCTAATGCGGGACCAGAGGGTGTCGCGATTTCTTCTTTGCTCTGAGGCGCCGCATGAGCGATTCTCATTGCGTGGCTACTGCTTCACCAGCACTCGATCTGCGCGAGGATATTCTGCGTCTCAAGGCTGAGCGAAATGCCGTAATCCTTGCCCACAACTATCAGATCGGCGTTATTCAGGATATCGCTGACTTTGTCGGAGATTCTCTGGGTCTCGCCTATCACGCTCAGGAAACAGATGCAGACGTGATTGCTTTTTGCGGTGTGCACTTCATGGCCGAAACAGCGAAGATCCTGAATCCGTCCAAGACCGTCGTGCTTCCTGACAAAGACGCAGGGTGCTCGCTCGAGCAAAGCTGCCCGGCACCGGCTCTCCAGAGCTATCTGGAGGAGAACGCTGAACGTGACTATTACGTCATCGCATATATCAATTGCTCGGCCGGTGTAAAAGCGCTCTCGGACGTGATCTGCACCTCCGGCAATGCGATTCGGATTGTCGAACAAGCTCCCAAGGATCGCCCAATCCTCTTCGTCCCCGATGCGAACCTCGGCGCTTGGGTGATGGACAATTGTAACCGGAAAATGGATCTCTGGAAGGGAGCCTGCTATGTTCATGTGGAGTTCACCCGAAGCTCGATCCAGAAAATCAAGGACGAGCACCCGGGGGCGCTGGTTGTTGCTCATCCCGAATGCACCTCGGCGGTCCGTATTCTAGCCGATGAAGTTTGCTCAACCGAGAAGATGATCACCTACTGCCGGGAGGCGCCAGCACATGACCTTATCGTGGTCACCGAAGGAGGGATGCTGCATCGTCTCAGAAAAGAAGTGCCCGGCAAGAACCTCATCGCGGGGCCAACCGAAAACTGTGCCTGTGCAGACTGCAAATTCATGAAAATGAATACTCTCGAGAAACTCCATGCATGCCTCGAAAGCCTCGAGCCGCAGGTTGAAATTTCCGAGAAGACTCGAAGACTCGCCGAGGCATCTGTGATTCGCATGCTGGAGCAATCCAGATAGGGATATTTCATTTACGCAGTGCAATAAGGTCCGCCACCCTTTGGCTCGACACCCACCTGCGACAGCGTTAAGGTTCCCTCCCCCTAAAATAGACCATGAAGCTCATCCAAAACGCCGCGATTCCTGCCGCTTTCATTCTCCTAGCTGGAGGTCTTTCCGCTCAGGACACACCCTCTCCCGCCAAGGACACTGACCCCAAAAAGTCTCCGCCCGCCCCAGCGGGTCCTGCGAAGATCGAGGAGCCGAAAGTCACCATGGACGCAGAGGAAATAAGGACAAAGACCTCTTACGGTTTCGGCTATCGAAACGGCCGCACCTTCGTCAACCAGACAGGACGATATGGGCTCCGCCTGGATGACCTCGACCGGGAGCTTTTCCTGAAGGGTCTCTTCGATGCTCTCGAATTGAAAGACTCCGACATTGAACAGGACAAAATTAATGAGGCTCTCAATCAGCTAAGCCTTGTGATCAAGGAGCGCGAAAAAAAGGTCGCTGAGGAGAACCTATCTACCGGCGAGGAATTTCTGGCCGAAAACAAGAAGCGTGAAGGGGTCATCACAACCGAGACCGGGCTCCAGTACGAGATTCTGAAGAAAGGAGACGGCGAGGTCCATCCTGCTCCCCCACAAGGACAGCGTCCGACAAAGCAGTATATGACGATCTACCGCGGGACACTGATTGACGGAACCGAGTTTGACTCCTCGAAAGGGAAGGCAACCGCAATGTCTCTCAACGTTATCCCCGGCTTCAAGGAGGCTCTCACACAGATGCCGGTAGGCTCCAAGTGGAAGCTCTTTATCCCAGCTGATCTCGGCTACAAGCAGAGTCGCCGTAGCGCCAAGCTGGGCCCCAACAGCACGCTGATATTCGAACTTGAACTCACGGAACTCAAAGACCTACCCAAACCGCCCTCTCGTCCGCTGAACCGGCCGACGCCGCAGGGAGCTCAGTCGGTCTCCCCCGCGACGCCCGGCCGCCCCGGGGCCAGAGCAGTTTCCCCTCCCGTCCGGGTTCCAACAAGACCCGGAACCGGAAAGGCCCGCGCGGTATCTCCACCGGTCAGAATCCCAATTCCCCCGGCCAAGAAGCAGCCTGCCCCACCCACGCCTGCGCCACCGAGCCCCATTGTCAGGGTTACCC
>CAXEFH010000290.1:0-4384 GCA_963989605.1 uncultured Roseibacillus sp.
TTTCAAGCAGAAGACGGCATACGAGATTTCTGCCTGTCTCGTGGGCTCGGAGATGTGTATAAGAGACAGGCCCTTATCAACATCCATGTTACGCCAGGCGTTGTGGGTCCAGTGAGAGTCGACAGACACGCCGACCACTTCAACACCCAGCTTGCGAAAAGCGTCGATCCGATTGTTCAGACTGATCAACTCGGTGGGGCAAACAAAGGTAAAATCCATCGGGTAGAAGAAAAGCACAGCGTATTTCCCCGAGATCGCGGTGCTGAAATTATAGTCTTCGACGACCTCTCCACTGTTCATGACTGCCTGAGTGGTGAAGTCTGGTGCGGTGTTTCCGACGAGTGTGGTCATAGGTAGGCTGGTTTGTTTTTCTGTGGGAAAAAGTAGCTTTCGATGGGTGAGCCGAAAACGGAAAAATTCCATTTCCGGTGACGAAGGATAGCACCTCTTTCGGCTGTGGCAATGTTAGCAAGTGTGAACAAGTTGCCCTCCTGGGATCTTCCAGTCTGCATTGTTCTGGGTCATTTGAACCTCAGTGAACTTTCCGCTCCCCTCGCGCGCCTCCAGAAGGTAGCAGTTCTTGGAGAAGATTAAATTCATGTTAGACGAGCAACAGATACGAGAATTGGTGGGGGCTCATGGGGCTGCCGTAAACGAGGGCCGACCCATCAAGCAGTTGATTGAGGATGGGGAAATTTCAAGGCTGAGCGGCTGCACGGTCCTCGAGGGCAAGGTTTCAGATTCTGTATTCGGCGAAAGCCTGAAAACAAGTTCAGGCAAACCGATCCGGCTGATGTTCCGAAACAACCGGATCTCAACTCATGATGTGAACCGGGGTGCTATTCCTTTCAAGGATCAGGTCCTGGCTTTCAACCATGACCATATGTTGCAACTGGTGAAGCCCGTGCTGGGCTCCTCGCAGTTTGAAGTCGAGGGCCTCGCTCCATCGTCGACGGTCATTCCGGCGGAAAATTTAAAGCTGATCCAACTAGAAAACGTCCTGCGCCTTTACATGGCGGAGAGCTCAACCTCAACTTCACTTTACCAGCACTGGATTGCGGCAAAGGAGGAGGGCGGTGAGTCCATGAGCTATGCGGGACATGAGTTGACATTGGGAGATCTGAAGCCTAACGGAGTTCTGCCATATCTGATGGACACTCCCAGCACGAAAGAGGCGGTGGACCGGACGATTGATGCGGCTTACCTGATCGGCGAGGGAATCTGCAGTCCCGAGCAGTATGCTCAGATCCGGAATTCATCGCTAATGGCCTTCGGGATGGTTTCCCAGTATCTCAAGGAAAGGGGAATGGTTCTTGTGGATACCAAAACCGAGCACGGTATTAATGCACAGGGAGAAATCGTGGCTGCAGACGAGCTTTACACGATGGACTCTTCGCGTTTCTGGAAGGTCGATAAGGAGGGAGAATTGCTGGCTCGCGATGGTAAGCCGGTATCCTTTTCCAAGGAGTTCGCCCGCGGTATGGTAAAAGAAAAAGGACAGCAGTTCTCGCAAGAGCAGGCAAATGAGATAGCGATTCGCTATATTGAAGGTCTGCAGCACCTGACCAGCATAGAATTTACACCAGACCTACGTCCCAGAGAGCAAAGAATCATTGAGTCCACAAATCTGATCCTGGATGCGCTGCTTTGAATTCCGGCACCCTTTTTGCCCGAAATGACCTGCATGAAGAGTTGGCTCCTGCCAGAGGGTCCCCGGTGCCGGGTGGGATCGGGGAGGTAAGCGGACAGAGGGATTGGGTCCTAATCCCCATTCGGCATGAACAAGGTTACTTCCGGCGCAGAGCTGCTTTCCCGGCTGCACGAGGAAGTGCGGCGAGCCGGCAAAACTGTTTACGACGTTGGCAAGGTCACTCCGCTTGAGCGGATCGGAGCTGAAGACTGTAACCTCTATCTGAAGCGGGAGGATCTTTCTCCCATGCATGCTTACAAATGGAGAGGAGCTTATCATCGAATGGCCCAGCTGGATCCTCACCAGACGAGGGGGGTTGTGGCGGCATCGGCGGGAAATCACGCCCAGGGAGTAGCTATTGCTGCTGCAAAGATGGGCGGGGTATTCGAGACCCGGATCTTCATGCCGTTGAATACCCCTCTCATGAAGCAACGCGCGGTGCGGCAATTGGGAGGTGAAGCAGTATCGATTGAATTGGTTGGGGACCGCTACGATGAAGCTCTCGAAGCCGCACAACACTGTGCGGATCAGGAAGGGTATGTTCTCGTGCATGCCTTCGACGATCTGGTTGTCATGGGAGGACAGGGAACTATTGGTGATGAGATTGCAGCGAGTGGAGAAGGACCTTTTGACGCTGCTTTCCTGCAGATTGGAGGCGGGGGCATGGCAGCTGGAGTGGCAGCGCGACTTCGCCACCATTTCCCCGACATCGTGCTTTATGGAGTTGAGGGTCAGGGGCAGGCATCCATGAAAGCTGCAGTGGAAGCTGGACAACCCGTTCGCCTGCAGGAGGTGGATGTCTTTTGTGATGGCACGGCTGTGGCAATAGCGGGCCAACACACATTCCCGCTCTGTCGAGACCTGATTGATCGCTTTCTTACGGTCACCAACGAGGAGGTCTGTGCGGCGATGCAGTATCTCTGGGAGCGTAAACGGATTATTCCGGAGCCCGCTGGAGCGATGGGTTTGGCAGGGTGGTTAGCCCACCGGAGTGACCTCCCTGATCACAAAAACATTCTGGTTCTTATCTGTGGCGCCAACATGGATTTTGCACAGCTGCAGAGGGTGGTTCGCGGGGCCCGGATTGGGTCGGAAACCCGGCGCTACCTGCGTTTTGAAATTGAGGAGCGCGCCGGCACCCTCCACCAGTTGCTCAGCGAACTTCGAATAAAGGCTAACATCGTTGAGTTTCAGTATGGGAAAACTGATCAAGACAAGGCATGGCCCGTAATCGGGCTTGAGGCTGGAGAAAGGTCCTTTCGCGAGTTGTATGCCATGTGGGAGGAAACGGGCTTAATCTTTGAGGACCTAACAGGAGAGATTGATGTAGAGTTCAGGGCCTTTCCGTTTGAGCCCACTCTGTTGGAGTATCCCCTTTTTCTTGAGGTTGAGTTTTCTGAACGGGCAGGAGCGCTCGCAGATTTTCTGGAGAAGGCGTCCAATCTCTCGGACCTGGTGTATTTTGATTACCAGTATTCTGGTGAGCGGGTAGGCAGGGCCCTCATTGGGTTTGACTTTGGCAGCCAGGAAGCCCGGGATAATTTTCTCCTGTTCACTGAGACCAGCTGCGATGCGACGCGGAAATTCAAGGCCCTCAGTGAATCTCAAATGAAACGGATCCTTGCGCGCTAGCGGGCCTTCAGCGCGAAATAATTATCTGCCGGATGGATCTGCCGGATAAATTGTCTCTGCCGAGACGGCATTGGTATTGACTGGAAACCCTGTTAGGATGATTCTAAACGGGTCGTTTTCTTGCAGAAGGACGAAATCTGTTCAGCCTGACGGTCCGTCGCCCCTTCTCCCATCAAGTCGGGTGATAATGGTCTCTGGCCTGCCCCTGAACCGGTCCCGTCCCTGCCATGGGATATTCTCATAATGAGCCTCTACTCGGAATACATCGCAGAGATCGAGGAAAGGGCGGCTGAGGGCCTGAGCCCCAAGCCGATCGATGATGGTGCCTTGCTGGCGGAAATCATTGCTCAGATCGAGGATGTGGACAATGAGGATCGCAAGGACTCTCTGAGGTTCTTGGTATATAACACCTTGCCTGGAACAACGAGTGCAGCTGGTGTAAAGGCCTCCTTCCTTCAGAGGATTATTCTCGGCGAAAGTACGGTAACGGAAATTACTCCGACATTCGCCTTTGAACTTCTCTCCCACATGAAAGGTGGACCTTCGGTCAGAGTACTGTTGGATCTTGCGCTTGGGGACAAAAGCGAAATTGCGGAGGAGGCCGGGGGAATTCTCAAAAGCCAGGTGTTCCTCTACGAGGCCGACACTTTACGACTAGTGGAGGCCCACGCTGCCGGCAACCAGCGGGCTACCGAAATACTGGAGAGCTATGCCAAAGCCGAATTTTTCACGGGCCTTCCGGAAGTCGCGGAGGAAATTGAGGTCGTGACCTATATTGCTGCAGAGGGTGATATCTCTACGGACCTGCTCTCACCTGGGAACCAGGCGCACTCTCGTTCTGATCGTGAGCTCCACGGTAAATGCCTGATCTCCGAGGCTGCTCAGGAAGAAATCAAGGAGTTGCAGACGCGGTATCCGGGGAAAAGTGTGATGTTAATCGCGGAAAAGGGGACCATGGGGGTGGGTTCCTCACGGATGTCCGGGGTCAACAACCTGTCTCTTATACACATCTCCGAGCCCACGAGACAGGCAGAAATCTCGTATGCCGTCTTCTGCTTGAAA
>CAXEFH010000291.1:0-4366 GCA_963989605.1 uncultured Roseibacillus sp.
AATGATACGGCGACCACCGAGATCTACACCTCTCTATTCGTCGGCAGCGTCAGATGTGTATAAGAGACAGGGCTAGTGACTACGATCTCAATGCGTCCGCGCCTGCAAGCGGGATTGCTCGGTTGCGTTGCCTGCATGATGAGCTCGCAGAGGGGGGGGTGGACGTGCGCCTTATTGATACAGCCGCAGGCCTTTTCGGGGCTACGGCGGATGTTCTTTCCGTGTCAGATGCGGTGCTGGTGCCTCAGCAGGCGGAGCCCCTTGGAATTCGCTCGGTGCCTAAGATGCTTGAGGCGCTTACCCGGATGCGGATTGCAAATCCGCGGTTAGTTATTCTGGGGGTGGTGTTGACCATGATGCAGGAGTTGCTGCCCGAGAGTCAGGAGTCAGGCAAGGCGCTGCGCGCGATGATGCCGCGTGAAATGGTGATGAAAACCGTCATCCCTCGAGGCGATCTGTTTGTTAAGGCCAGTGCCCGGGGACTCCCTGCGGGAGTGATGGAGGATGGCGATGAGGCATTAGCTCTTTTCGACCGCCTTCGAATCGAAATCGCGGGCAAGCTGGGATTTGTCTTGTAGTAAATATAGCTATGAAGCGCTTGACCTGATTAATTTGCGCCGAATTCTATTATCGACTAATCCCTCAACACTAAGCCGAGCGAAATGGATCCAATTGAATCATGGGTAGACGTCTCCGAACTGCGGAGAATGGCTGACGCCCTGCTGATTGGAAATGTGGGCGCGGCTGAACCGGAGGAGGAACCGGAGGAGCCCTCCTTTGGGAAACAGTTTGAAGGATTCGGGACGGAAGCCACCCAGAGACCTGTTGAAAATCTGGAGGGTGAGCATGACGATGGAATCGAAGAAGATAAAGGCCGTGGTACGCTGGCAGCGGCGCGGGAACTTGCTCGAAAGGGAGGGCTCTTGGGAGGAGCTCGGATAATAAGTCGAGAAGCGGGATCAAGTGGTGGAGACCAGGCAATCGAAACAGCTCAGGTAGGGGAGGTTGCGGAGGCGGCGGTCCACCCGAGGGAGGAAAGTGATGACGCGATAATGAAGCGACTCGCGCCCTTCGGAGGCTGGCTTCGAGACGAACTAGGCTCTCGGGCATTCTTCCTTCTTGAGCGAAGAGGCGCTGTTCTTGTCGATGAGGCGAAATCGGAAAAACTCCACCATCTCGCCCGCACCCTTGCCCAAGCAGCATTCACGGCCAAGAGGCAGGCGGGAACAGCGGCGGTAGGGAATCTTCACATCAAGGTGCAGCAGGGCTCGGTGCTCGAGGTGATCCCGGTCAATACAGGCCTGGGGTTGCTTGTCTTGGGCGTTCTCCTGGAAGATCCTCTTCTCCCCCGGCAGGTCGAAGCTGCAGCGAGAGGTCTCCAGCAGGTAGTCGATGCCATCGGAAGATGAGGGTTGTCCGAGGTGAAAATTTCAATTTTATTTTGAGGTCGCTGGGCTACCATTCTCCCACGGGGACCTTTACTGACAAGCTCCCGACGAAGACATCACCATAATGGCAGACGAACATCCTCCAAACCCTGAACAGAAAGATCCCCGGAAGCCTAGCGAATCCGGAGGCATCAACTGGCGGGTTCTTATTCTTTTCGCGATTGCTCTTGGTCTGTTGACGGTCGCCCTTGCAGGGAACGGGAAGAACAAGGGAAGGCCAATTTCGTTTGTTGAATTTAAGAAAGGACTTGAGACCGGGAAGGTGATCCTCGGCGATCCACGATTCAAACTCGAGGTAGTAACGGGTGAGGCCGCATTCACGGCCCAGATCGTAGGCTGGCAACGGGATGAAGGAGCATTTGATCTTGGTCCGCTCGAGGCCTTCAAGATCAGGATCAATTTGGACCTCGACGGACCGAAGTTGACAAGACTCGTTGGCTCGGCGGTGGAGACGGTCGGTGCTGATGACCCAGTGGTGAGTGGGGGACTTGCGCAGGGTGTAGATAGTTACAACTTTGCTGACTTCGAGGAATGGGTTTCGCCTGTTCGACTCGGAGGGTCCGGCGTGGAGGGAGCAGGTGATCCCAACGGTTACAAGGTCTCTGAGTTAAAACTTTTGGCCATCCCTGACACTCGGGACGCCTACCTGATCGGGCAGCGCGCTGCAAAGGTGCTCAAAGGTCCCGAAGCGCTTCAAGAGGCGGGAAAGCCGCGGAAGTTTGTGGTGCCGGTGAATACGATGGCGATGCAGGACGAGCTTAACATGCTTTTCAACAAGGGCGTGATCTACCGCAGGGAAAGCAATTATCTCAAGACCATTCTTCTCAGCTTCCTGCCGATTCTGATTTTGATTGTGCTCCTGTTTCTTCTTTTCCGCCATCAGATGAAGCAGGCAGGACGGGGCGCGATGAGCTTTGGAAAGTCCAAAGCGAAAATGATGAGCATGGATGGTAACAAAGTCACATTCAAGGATGTGGCAGGGATTCAGGAAGCAAAGGAAGAGTTGTGGGAGATCGTTGATTTCCTCAAGGATCCCCGAAAGTTTCAGAAGCTCGGTGGAAATATCCCCAAAGGTGTTTTGATGGTCGGCCCGCCCGGAACAGGGAAGACTCTCCTAGCACGGGCGATTGCAGGTGAGGCCAACGTCCCCTTCTTCAGCATCAGCGGCTCGGACTTCGTTGAGATGTTCGTCGGCGTAGGAGCGAGCAGGGTTCGCGACATGTTTGAACAGGGCAAGAAACACGCGCCCTGCCTCGTGTTTATTGATGAGATTGACGCCGTTGGGCGGCATAGGGGACACGGACTCGGCGGAGGTCACGACGAGAGGGAGCAGACCTTGAACGCACTCCTTGTCGAAATGGATGGTTTCGACACCCAGGAGGGAGTCATCATTATCGCTGCCACAAACCGCCCGGATGTCCTTGACCCTGCGTTGTTACGGCCAGGCAGGTTTGACAGGCAGGTTACGGTTTCGCTGCCCGACGTGAAGGGCCGTGAGCAGATTCTCAAGGTGCACGCCAAAAAGATCAAGCTGGCGGCCGGCACAGATTTAGGCACGGTTGCCCGGGGGACTCCCGGTTTTTCTGGGGCAGAACTGGCTAACATCATCAACGAGTCAGCTCTTCTGGCGGCCAGCAAGGACCTGAAGGCGGTAACGGTTGCAGAACTCGAAGAGGCTCGGGACAAGGTGAGGTGGGGAAGGGAACGGCGCAGTCTGGCTCTCAGCGAAAAGGAGAAGCGTCTGACGGCATACCACGAGGCAGGCCATGCACTTCTGCTCGCGACGCTCGAGAATACTGATCAGTTGCATAAGGTGACCATCATTCCTCGGGGCCCCTATTTGGGAGCGGCATTTCACCTGCCCGAGGAGGACAAGTTCCAGGTGCACAAGGTGGAGGGGTTGGAGCAGCTTATCGTTACAATGGGCGGAAGAGTGGCTGAAGAAATCGTCTTCGGAGATGTAACGAATGGTGCCTCAGGAGATATCAGGCAGGCTACAAGCCTTGCTCGCAGGATGGTCTGCGAATGGGGGATGAGCGATGAACTCGGGATGGTGGAATATGGCGAGGCGCGGGAGGAGGTCTTTCTCGCCCGGGATATCTCGAAGGCGAAGAATTACTCCGAGGAAACAGCGAAGAAAATCGATGCGGAAATTCGGAGGATTATCGACCGAGCCTACGCGGATGCGAAGAAAATCCTGACGGAGAAGCGTGATAAACTGGAGCTGATCGCTGAGGCCTTACTGGAATATGAAACCCTAGACGGTTCCCATATAATTGACCTGATTGAGCTTGGAGAAATGATAAATCTTCCCCGCTCCCCCAGGCCACCTGAGTTGCCAGCTAGCGAGGAACAGGAGCCCTCAGCCACGGCTGATAGCGATGATGATCGCGAAAAAGGCGATGGTCCGCTACCGGATCCATTAGGAGCCCCAGCCTGATCCCGGACCGAATTGCTCGGGGGGAGGGTGGAGCTTAGTCAGGAACCGATAGCTGGACGAAGCCTTTCAACCCTCTCGCGATCCTGACGGTCACCTCGCCGCTGGTTCCCGCCGGGATCGGGTTGCCGCTGGGGCTGACAAGTGCGGTGCCTACAGGGGAAAAGGGCTCCAAAGGGTTAGATCCCGTTGTGACAAGGATGGGGCTTGCTGTTCCGGATGCAGGTAATGAAAGCGAGAAGGATACAGTTGCCGCATTGACATCACCGGGTTGAAGGAGATGAGGGAAGGGGTTCTGGGAGGCATCAAGCCCAAGCGCCCACTGAATTCCATTCGAGACGCCATCCCCATTGGAATCCTCTGGTTGCGTCGTTCCGGCGATACCGTTCGCCTCTGCCCACAGGGCAAAAGGATCGTCCGGAATAATTTCAACTGTCGCTGGGCCAACCATCTTGGCCGTGCCATCAGCTCTGATTGGAAT
>CAXEFH010000292.1:0-4339 GCA_963989605.1 uncultured Roseibacillus sp.
CTCTATTCGTCGGCAGCGTCAGATGTGTATAAGAGACAGTCCCAGTAGTGCCCCCGTGGAACCACTCTCAAGAGGCAACGTTTGTGCTTCCAACTCCGCAGAGAACGGGGTTGAATCCTACCCCGACCGCTTTCAGGACCCCGTCCGAACCCACTGTCACCCCGTTTCCCATCAGTCGTGCTCGAGCTCAAGGAGGTCTGTTTCACTATTCAGAAAGATGGCGAACCCGTTAATCTGGTAAACCACGCGAGCTTTGACGTACCACGGGGACATTTCATGGCCATTGTAGGCCCCTCTGGTTGTGGCAAGACCACTCTCCTGAAAACCATCGCTGGCCTCAATCCCGAATCCGGAGGCTCCCTCTGGTGGGACGGGCGGAATCTCTCCGAGGAGGGCGATCTCGAACCCTGGGAGATCGGCTACGTCCCCCAGTTCTCCATTGCCTACGACGAGCTCACGGTCGATGAAGCGATCGAGACCGCCACCCGTCTCCGCGTCAAGTGCCGCAATACCGAGGAGCTCGATCAGCGCATTGACCGTGTTTTGGAGGAGACTGGCCTCGCTCCCATTGCCGACCGCCACATCAGGGTGCTCTCCGGCGGACAGAAACGGCGTCTCGGACTCGCCATGGAGCTCGTCTCCGATCCCAAGCTCCTCCTGTGTGACGAGGTCACAAGTGGACTCGATCCCCGCTCCGAACGCGAAATCGTTCACCTCCTCCACGATCTTTCCCGCAACGACGGTCGCACCGTCATTCTTGTGACCCACTCCCTCGCTCATCTTGAACTCTACGACTCGATCCTGGTCAACCACGAGGGTAGCGTCGCCTTCCACGGTCCTCCCAGCCAACTCACCCACTACTTCTCCGTTGACGACTCCGAGGAAGTCTACCCCACCCTTGCCAAGCAGAGCGGCACCGAGTGGCAGGAGTCATGGGCAAAACATCGCGAAGCCTACTATCGGAAGCTCGCACACACACGCGAACTTCACATCGAGGCCGGCGTGATCAAGTTGCCTGCCACTGAGGAATCTCCCAACGAAGAGGACGAAGGAGAGCCCCGCCCAAAAAAGCGGAAAAAAAAGATGCCGGCAACTCCTCCTCGCCTGCCGAGCACCTTCAGCCAATTCGGAACGCTGCTTGCCCGGCGCTGGAAAATATTCTTCCGCGACCGAACCCAGGTCCTGCTCCAGGTTGCCATCCTGCTCTGCTTTCCGATCCTCGTTACTTTTTTTGCCGAAAGGGGAAAAGAGCCCATTAAGCGCCTCTCTAATATTCCAGAGGAGAATATCGTCCTTGAACTACAATCACGGGTCGAGGTCCGCGAGGACCAGATCCGGGTCGGCTCCGCGGTCTCGGGAATGATCATGTTCGAGGTCATCCTGCTCGCCCTCATGGGCTCCAACAATGCCGCGCGCGAAGTGGCCGGGGAACGGAAGATCATGGAGAAGGAGAAGTTCGGCGGTGTCCGCCCAGTCTCCTACCTTCTCAGTAAGCTCGCCTTTCTCACCTGCCTCATCCTTGCGCAGTCACTCTGGATGGCCATGTTCGTGGAGTTCTTCTGGCAATTCAGCGGCTCCTTTATCAGCCACATCTCCTTCCTCATCCTCGTCAATGCCTCCATTACCGCGATCTGTCTGGCGATTTCTTCGATCATGAAAACCCCGGAGCAGTCCTCCCTGCTCTCCATCTACCTCGTTGGCTTCCAACTTCCCCTCAGCGGCGCCGTCCTCGCTCTTCCCGAATTCTTCGAAACCCTCACTCAGCCCTTCGTCTCTGCCTATTGGGCATGGTCCGGTAGTATCGAGGCCCTCGGCGGCAATATCCACACCGCAGTCGATGTGATCACCGAGACCGAACTCTCCCCCGGCAATGTCTGTTTCTTCGCTCTCTGCGCCCAGATTTTGGTTGGAATTACGGTGGCCTGGATCGGAATGGTGCGCCACCAGTGGGACAGCTAGGCTTCTTTCCGATGATTTGTCCCCTGTATGAATACTCCCAGATCACCCGAACGGGTGGATCAAGGCCGCCCCTGCTCCGTTCTCCGCACCATCCGGGATCGAAAATCCCGAATTCCTGAGTTTAGCAATCTCCGATTCCCCCTTAGAATCCTTTTGTTCCAAACCTTTAATATTTCACATCAAGAATATGGGTCGCCGCGCCAGCTCAGGTCTCAACGCCACCGCCATCATCGGGATCGCGGCAGTGGTGCTGGTCTTCGTCGCAGCCGGAGCCCTGCTTCTGAAAAAGGGAAAGACCGAGGGCTTTACCGGACAACCCCTCCCGGTGGAAGAGACCTTCAGCAATGCAACCGCGCTGCGCCGCAACGAATACACGGTCGAAGGCAAAGTCTTCCGTATCGAAAGCCGCGATTCCGGGGTCGGGGTCTGCCTCATGGTCGGAAGTGAAGCGGGAGAAGATGAAGCCGTTTTCATCAAGGTTCCTGAGGAGATTGCCACCATCAATCTGGAGCGAGACGTCACTTACGCCTTCAAGATCCGCGTGGGAGAAGGGGGCGTAAACGTTGCAACCGCGATTAAGAAACCCTAAAATGCAAAACAAGAGATCCGGTATGAAGAACCAATTGATCCGAATCGCACTCCTCCTCGCCTTCAGCAGCGTGGCCCTGAGCCAAGTCTACACCCCGCCTGCTCCGGAGACCAATGCGAACCGCCCTCCGACCGACACCAGCACTACGGTCAACCGGCAGCAACCCGATACCAAGTCGCCCTTTGGGGAGGAAATTCCCCTTCTCAACCCGGGGGACGAGACAATCACAGTCGCCGGCATCACGATTCCGCTCGGTGATAACCGGATCATGCGGTCCCGTTTTGAAAAGTACCTGAGTCAGCCGGAAGAAAATTCCGAAGATGCACAAACCTACCGGGGGAACATAGACCGTATCCTTGGCGACCTTTCCCCCTACCGGAAAGGAGGTCCGGACATCAAGACTGCCTACCAGACCCTTCCAGCAGCCTCCGCCTTTCCGGCGGATGCCAGAATCTGTATGACCCTCGCCGAGGCCGTCTACGTGGCCATGCTAGCAAAGCGTGACAATCGCAACCTCCAGAAGCTGAACATGGCCCTGGAGGAGGAAAAGCAGAAGCGCATCCGCGATGGTGACTGGAAAACCAGACACGACCGTGACCAGAAGACCGGAGAAGTAAAATCTACGAATGAAGGAGGTGAGGGGGAAAACAAGCAGACTACCGAAGCCACTTCCACGGGCCGCGGAGCCCAGTCTCTCGAATATGCCGAGATTCTCCGCAGGATCGGGGAGGTCGAGGTCATGAAGAAGAAGAATCTTGCCCAGTCGGAGGTTCAGGAACTCCGTTCCAAGATTCAGTATCAGGCAAACATGGCTCTCTGGACCATGCAGCGCCGCTATCAGCACGTTCTGATGGCCTCGCGCTTCTATAACCAGATCTGGAAGGACGGGGACTCTGCCCTTCATATCGATAAAAATTCCGATGTCTCCAAGATGTTCAGTGAGAGCCTCGGAGTGAACCCAACCGTCTCTACCCTCGACTCCATTGCTAATGAGGCAATTCAGGAGGTCAATAAGGCCATTGAAGCCGTCAACTTTCTGCTCGAGCGCGACGAGCTTCACACCGCCCAGAAGCGTCTTCTTGAGGCCTTTTTCATCGGGGAGTAGCTTGCCCCGGTCGCCACTCTCGAGCTGGAAAAGAAACGCCGCATCCAGCTCTACGTCAGAGGCCTGTTTGAACTTTATGACGCAATGCAGGCCAAGAATTATACTCAGGCGAAGGAGCTCGTTACTTCCCTCAAGAGCACCGCCAAGGACTTTCCCTCGGCCAAGGCTGAGAGTGCCATAACGGGCTATACCTTCGCCAGCGACATGGCTATTCAGGGAGCCAAGGCAGCCCTTCTGGAAGGGGACAAGGACAAGGTGAAGGAAGAGATCCAGACCGCCGCTGAGATCTGGCCCACCAATCCCAAGCTCGAGGAGTTCAGCGATCTCCTCGACAAGAGTGGCGGAATCATGGTTGCCCGCAACGATTTCGACCGCCTCCTTCGCGAACAGAATTTCCGGGAGATCTTCAAGCGCCAGTATGAATTCGCCCCAGCAGTCAAGGGTAACGCCACCAATGAAGATGCCCTGCGCACCGTAGTGACTAATATTCTAAAAATTGATACCGCGATCTCGGTGGCCCGGCAGGCTGCTACACGGGGCAACAGTTACGCCGCCTGGGAGGCCCTTGCCGAGCTTCGTTCCCAGCAGGAGTTTTCCGAAGACCCAAAACTTGGTCAGGAAATTGAAACCCTCACCCCCAAAATATCCACCCTGTCTCTTATACACATCTCCGAGCCCACGAGACA
>CAXEFH010000293.1:0-4337 GCA_963989605.1 uncultured Roseibacillus sp.
CCCCCCCCCCCCCCCCCCCCCCCCCCCCCCCCCCCCCCCCCCCTTTTTTTTTTCAAGCACACGAGGGCATACGAGATTTCTGCCTGTCTCGTGGGCTCGGAGATGTGTATAAGAGACAGAGAAGGATCTGCGCACAGTCCTCCGCACTGAGGGAGTTTGTATCAAGGACTAATTCCGCCTCGTCCCCGGGCTCCTCGAATCCGCTATCCTTACCGGTAAAATCTGCGATTCCCCCCGCATCAGCCTTTGCGTAGAGCCCCTTGGGATCCCTCGAGGCGCAGGTCGGATAGTCTGCTTTTACAAACACCTCCACGAAGTCACTCCCGATGATCTTTCTCCCGATGGCGCGCAGACTCCGTCGCGGCGTAATCGCTGCGACTATTGTGATGATTCCAGCCCCGCAGAAAAGCCGCGCTACCTCGGAATTGCGTCGGATATTTTCCTCCCGGTCTTCGTCCGAAAAACCGAGGTTGGAGTTCAGTCCGGCACGGAGGTTATCGCCATCGAGGATCACAGTGAAACGTCCAGCCCGGTTCAACTCACGCTCAACGATGTTGGCAATGGTTGACTTCCCTGAACCTGAAAGCCCGTATAACCAGAGAATGACTCCCTCCTGCCCCAGCATTCGCTCCTTGTCCTCTCTCGTCAGGAAACGGTTGAACTCCGGATGGATATCAGGATTGGGCATTCGTCATGGAGGAGGTTATTAGCGCGGAATCATCTGCCAGGCCCGTTCGTGGAAATAGTAGACAAGGAATTTGGCCACAAATTCTATTCCGCCGATTGCCAGAGCTGGCTTGATGTCTTGATAAACGGCCCAAGCGATCAGGATCGTTGTAAGGGTCGCCAGGACTCGCCAGCTTACCGCCTTGAGCAGGCTACGACGCCGAGATTCCCCTTCAGTTTGCCTGTCCATAGTTATCGCTCCATCGGATAATTACTGATTCCCATCAGCTGTGGGAGAATTGAAAACACGAAAGCCGTATTGTTAACAGCATAGCGCCGCCAGAGACGGCGGGGCTCACACACGAGCCGGAAAAGCCACTCGAGGCCCCAACGCTGCATGACTCCGGGTGCCTGGCGGACTCTGCCGGTGTGAAAGTCGAAGGCTGCTCCCACCCCGAACAGAATCAGCCCGTGACTCCATCCATCGCAAATGTCGGGATTTCGGTTCAACAGGTCATGCATGAAACGTTCCTGCTTCGGCGTACTCAGCCCTACCCAGAAAAAATGCGGCCGGCTTTCCTTGAGCTGCACCACCAGCTCCTTCTCCTCAGCGTCAGTGAGAGGACGAAAGGGCGGGCAGCAGATGCCCGCCACCTCGGTCCCCGGGAATCTTTCCTTCATCCTTCCGGCAAGGTCCTCTGCGACTCCTTCGTTGCCCCCCCAGAAGTAATGCTTTCGCCCGGTCCTGGCTGTTGCGGAAACCATCTCCAGCATCAGGTCCGGGCCATAGACCCGTGCCACCTGCGCCTGCCCATGCCATTTCGCAAGCCACACCATGGGCATCCCATCAGGGGTCGAAAGATAGGAACGGTTATGAATCCGTTTCAGTTCTTCGTCACGGAAGGACTCCATCACACCGTGCACCCCTGAGACCGTGACGTAGCCGGCGAAGCCCGGCCTGTCAGCTCCCTCAAGCACCTTCTCGAGAGCAGTGTCCATGTTAAGGGCACTAATTCCAACGCCGAGGACGTTGACACGCGGAACCGGATCTGAACTCGCCTCGCTCACGGTCTTTTTCTGCCAGTGCCTTCCTTAATCAATCACCACTTCACCCCGCTTTCGTCGCTGATACTGCTCCTCGATCCACCGGTAGGTCTTTTCCAACCCGGTCGCGAGATCAACCTCGGGCTCCCAGCCAAGAGTGCTCTCTATTAACGTGTTATCAGAGTTACGGCCCCGGACTCCCTGCGGCTTGCTCAAGTCATAGTTACGCTTGAGGGTAATCCCGGCTATACCCTCAATGATATCCAGGAGCCCATTGATACTTACCAGCTCAGCTCGACCAAGATTCAGTGGATCGGTGTGACTGGAGCTCATCAACTTCGCCATCCCGCTGAGACAGTCATCGATATACATGAACGACCTCGTCTGCTCCCCATCACCCCAGATCTCAATCGCATGATCCCCGGTATCCAAGGCCTCGATCACCTTCCGACAGAGGGCCGCTGGAGCTTTTTCGCGACCTCCAGTCCAGGTTCCAAACGGACCATAGACGTTGTGAAATCGGAACACTCTGACATTGCTCCCAAAATCTTCGTGAAAGTTCTGGCACATGCGCTCCGAAAATAGCTTTTCCCATCCGTAGCCATCTTCCGGCTGAGCCGGGTAGGCGTCCGATTCCTTCAAGGCCATCACGTCCGTATCGTCCTGCCGATAGTCTGGGTAGACGCAGGCGCTACTCGCATAGAAGTAGCGATTGACGCCGAGGTCACGAACCGCCATCAGGAGGTGGGTATTGATCAGGACACTGATCATGCACAAGGCACGATTGAATTCGATAAAGCCCATTCCTCCCATGTTGCATGCGAGGTTATACACCTCGTCGCAACCCTCCATTACCCGGTAGCAGGCATCTTTTTCCTCCAGATTTACCACGTGGTTCTCAGCCCCCTCATGGACTTGGTACCATTGGTCGAGTTTTTTAACATCCGCTACAACCACCTGGTGGCCTTGGGCAAGAAGTGAGCCTGCAAGGTGTCCGCCAATGAAGCCTCCACCGCCTGCTACGAGAATTTTTTTTGTCTGGTTTTCCGACATATTGTTTTCGTGGTTTTGCTGACCAGCCAGGCCGATCAGAAATAATGTTCGTTACTGGATAAACAATGGCTCTCAGGGAAGTGCTCCTCAGGGAAAGGAGCAAGACGGCCACTCATGGTATCGTTGTTAGTAACCTGTGAATAAGATGGCTCCTGGCAGATCGTTCTCAACGCTACCGCCCTTGGTCATTTGACGAAATGTTCCGTCAAGACCCGCAAGGCATCCATGATGCGGTGTGAATAAGTCTCTCAGCTGCCGCCTGATACGGTGGAGAAACACAACAATCTAAAAAAGTTCAAGAAAATTTGAACTAATTCAGAAAAAAATGAACTTATTGAAATTTAGGCGTTTGTGTCACCAGGCGGTCGCGAAACCTTCCTCGGCAGGAGAAGGGAGTAAAGATCAACATCAATCGGCTGAGCTTGACCCAGAAACTCGATAAAAATCCGGACTCGCTCTTCTGCCGGTCGAACTTCGAGAACCGTCCCGGTCATTCCCCGTAAGGGACCGTCAGCCAATTCTACCTGGTCTCCAGGCTCAGCGACCGGCTGCAGGGTGATAACTTCTCCCTTACCCTCTTCCCTCGCCAGCTCGGCTCTCAATTCCTCGACGAAACAAGCTGCTACGGTCGGGACGCTCTCACCAAAGCGAAGAATTCCGCTGACACCTGCAGCATAGCTGACCGCCCTTTGCTTCTCGGCGAGTGCAAAATGAGCGAGGAGATACCCCGGGAAAAGGGGTTCCACCCACCAGATTTTGCCACGGCGCGTTACTTTCCGATAGCGGAGACGAGGACAGACGACCTCGACCCCGTCCAAGGCTCTCAGGGAGGCCGCTGCGATATGCTCCCGCTTTGGCTGCGCTCGCAGGCAATACCAAGCTCGCTCCCCTGTGTCTGTCATCCTCGCTACTCCCCGAGCACCCTTTGAACCAACGGCAAGACAAGCTTGGCCTGCTTCAACCAACGCTCCAGCTTCTTCACTCTTTCGTCATAGAATTCCTGTTTGATGCCGTCCTCTTCCTTGGCAACCTCCTCCTCAAGGGCCTTGAGGCGATCCTTCCCGCTTTCCATGTGTGGCCTCATTTGCTCCCGGATAAACCCTCCTACCAGCTTCTTGAGTTCGATATCCCCCTCAAAATAGGTCCGCCGGACATCAGGACCCTCAACTTCCCTGATGGCTCCGAGGGTCCGTAGAAGCTTGAGCCCCTGACTGGCAGAACCCTTTGAAATATTGAGACGCTCCACGAGATCATCCATGGCGAGGGGTTCCGCCGAGATAAAGAGCAGCCCGTAAATTTCCCCGATCGACCTGGGTAAGCCCGCGAGCCGCACTCCATCCGCGAAGAGAGAAACGACCTGTCGCTCAATCTCGATCAGACTACTCGGCTTGGCCCCTGACACGGAGCCTACCCCAGCATATGGCGTGCAAAGGTTCAATTTTTATTGAACTCAAGGACTCCCACTTTTCCCCGGTGGACCAGACGGGCCAGGTCTTGAAAGATAGCGCTGAAGGCTGTCTCTTATACACATCTGACGCTCCCGACGAATAGAGAGGTGTAGAAAGCGGTGGACC
>CAXEFH010000294.1:0-4331 GCA_963989605.1 uncultured Roseibacillus sp.
CCCCCAGATGCACCCCTGCCCAGATCAGAGTAATCAAACCGCCCACGGCGAAGAGGAAAAACTGCATGACGTCGGTCCAGATCACTGTTCTCATCCCTCCCATCAGCGTCCATCCGATGGCAAACGCGCCGATCAGAAGTATGCACGCCTCGAAGGAGAATGGGGTGACTATCATCAGCGGAATTGCTGCTACGAGTACCCGCACGCTTTGAGCTAGAATCGATCCGATCGTGAAAAAGACGGTGGCGAGGGTCCGGAGCTGCGGCTTGATTCGCCGCCCCATGTAGTCATAGGGGCTATAGACGTTCTCCTCGTAAAAGACCTTGGTGAACAAGAAGCCTACGATGACCCTACCAAGAATCGAGCCGAGGGCCCAGATCAGGTAGGTAAAGTCACCCCCTGCCGCGAGCACTCCCCCGGGAACGCCGATAAACGTGACTCCGCTGATTTCGGTCGCTACGATCGATCCACTCACGGCAAGCCACGGCAGGGACCGTCCACCCGCGAAGAAATCGCTGATAGAAGCCTGCCTTCCCCTCATCCGGTGCCCGACCCAGGTCGTCAGGCCCAGATACCCGAAAAGCACAATCCAGTCCAAGGGCTTGAACCACTCGTGTATCGACATTTCCCTGGTAAAACTAACTCTCGATTTCCGGTCCGTCGATCCTTCGATAAAAAAATCAACCTTTCGAAAGTAATACCTTGCCGCTACATCCTCGTCAGATAGCATCCGGCTTTGTTTAAGAAGGTGCCTGCAGAGGGAACGACAGCACAAGTCGCTGGTATTATCCCCGCCCGATGGGGGTCCTCACGCTTCCCCGGAAAGCCCCTTCACAGCCTGCTCGGCAAGAGTCTGATCGCGCACGTCCTGGAGCGGCTTTCTTCCTGTCAGGACCTTGATCTTGTCCTGGTGGCAACTGACGACAAGCGGATCGAGGAGGAGGCACGATCGTGTGGGGCGGAAGTGGTGATGACTTCATCTCATCACTCTACAGGAACGGATCGAATAGCGGAGGCTCTCGAATCGTTCCGCTCGATACAGCATGTAGTAAATATTCAGGGTGACGAACCCCTCATTTCGCCATCTCTTGTAGACCTGATCGCTACTTCCCTGAAAAATGACAAGGAGATCGCCATGATCACCGCGGCGAGCCCAATAACGGACCCCGCCCAGCTAGATGACCCGAACATCGTCAAGGTGGTCTTGGACAACCGGGACAACGCCCTCTACTTCTCCCGCAGCCCTCTTCCCTTCGACCGCAGCCAGAACGCATCCTCTGCTCCGCTGCGTCACATGGGGCTTTATGGATACCAGAGAACCTTTCTTCAAAAGTTTGTTGCCTGGCCAGAAGGCAGGCTCGAAAGAGCCGAACAACTCGAGCAACTTCGGGCTCTTGAGAATGGGGCACGAATCAGAGTCGTTATCACAAACCACGATTCGATCGGTCTCGACACACCGGAGCAGGTTCCACAGCTAGAAGCCCTTCTTATGATGAGTTCGAATGCCGTAACGCACCCTCAAAATACAAACCAACCGAGCTGAGTGAAATATATCTTCGTTACCGGAGGAGTGGTCTCCTCCCTCGGAAAGGGCCTGGCAGCAGCATCCATTGGCACTCTTCTTGAACACCGGGGGATCAGCGTCACCATTCAGAAATTCGACCCATATCTTAATGTGGACCCCGGCACGATGTCCCCCTACCAGCATGGAGAAGTCTACGTGCTTAACGACGGAGCTGAGACTGACCTGGACCTTGGGCATTACGAGCGATTCACCAACTGTGTCCTGACCCGTTTTAACAACCTCACATCTGGACAGGTTTTTGAGAACGTGATCAAGAAGGAGCGCCGGGGAGAATATCTCGGGAAGACCGTTCAGTTCATCCCTCACGTTACTGACGATATCAAGGCCCGCATCTACGACCTTTCCTCCCAGAATCCCGAAGTCGATGTCATCATAACCGAAATAGGTGGAACCGTTGGAGATATTGAAGGGCACCTTTTTCTTGAGGCGCTCCGTCAATTCTCTCTCGAAGTAGGGCGGGAGAACGTGTGCTTCATCCATGTCACACTCCTGCCCCTCATCAGGGCTGCAGGTGAAATCAAGACAAAACCTACCCAGCAATCCGTTGCCAAGTTACGCGAAATCGGGATTCAACCTGACATCATCATCTGCCGTACTGAACACGATCTTGATGAGGATAACCGGCGAAAAATTGCCATGTTCTGCAATGTCGAACAAAAGAACGTGGTCGCCTTCAGGGACGTGAAGCACTCCATTTATGAATGTCCGCTGGACCTGCGAAGAGACAAGATTGATCGCCTCGTGGTCGACAATCTTGGTATCAGCTCCCCTACGCCAGACCTCAAGGACTGGGAAGACTTTGTGGAACGCCTGATAAAGCCAAAGCACAAGGTCGAAATCGCGGTCGTTGGAAAATATATCGACCTTCAAGATGCCTACAAATCGATCTACGAGTCGCTCACCATTGCAGGCGCCGCTCACTACGCCGAGGTCAAGATTGTCCGGATCGACTCAGAGGCGATTGAGGAAGGTGATGCAAGCGAGTTCATCGGTAAGGTAGACGGGATTCTGATCCCAGGGGGCTTTGGAGATCGCGGAATAGAAGGAAAGATTCAAGCTGCCCGATACGCGAGATCGATGGGCATTCCCTACCTGGGCATCTGCCTCGGAATGCAGGTTGCCACCATCGAATTTGCCCGAAACGTCTGCCAGCTCGAGGATGCCCACACAACGGAGTGCAACAAAGAGACCCCTCACCCCGTCATCAGCCTTCAGGAGGAACAGAAGGGAGTTGAAGACATGGGGGCTACCATGAGACTTGGATCGTGCGAGTCTATTCTTCATGAGGGGACTCTTGCAGCAGGACTCTACGGAGGAATTCAGCTGATCAGGGAGCGGCACCGACACCGCTACGAATTCAACCCTGACTACCTTGAGCAGCTTAAGGATGCTGGTCTCGTCATTTCATCTGTTTCGGCCGACGAAGGCCTCGTTGAGATTATCGAACTTGCGGACCATCCTTTTTACATCGGGGCTCAGTTTCATCCTGAATTTCAGTCCAAGCCCAATCGTCCACACCCTCTCTTCTCCGGATTCATCAAGGCCGCTCTCGAAACAGAGCCTGTAGTCTCGACCTGAACGAAGAACTTCGGAGTGTCATGAACATCCGGCAACTTTCAGCATGCGTCCCAGCCAGGTTCTTATATCAGGCATATCAGGCCCTGAACTGACAGCGGAGGAGATTTGTCTCTTCCGGGAGCTCCAACCCGGGGGATTCATCCTGTTCACACGGAATCTCATAAACCCACTGCAAACCCGCCAGCTTACTGACTCATTACGGAAGCTATCTGATCATACGCCCATCATAGCGATCGATAATGAGGGCGGCAGGGTGTGGCGCACAGCGGCTTTTACCCCATCCCTGCCATCTGCAAGCCGGCTTGGCCAATACGGAGATTCCAAGCTTATTGCCCGGGCCGGCTGGGCAACTGGGAGGCTTCTTTCACTTCTTGGAATCAATCTCAACCTCGCTCCTGTCCTTGACCTCGACCATCACCCGGGAAACTCAAACGCTCTCAACGGTCGATGCTGGGGTCTATCCGATCAGGACGTCATTAATTATGCCGGCGTCTTTAATCGCTGGCAACGCCGCCAGGGCATTGCCGGATGCGCAAAACACTTCCCCTGCGGAGGCCGCTCAACCAAGGACCCTCATCACGCTCTCCCTATTGTGGAGACCCCGAAGAGCGAAATCCTGCGTCGCGACATCATTCCATACACGGCGCTCATGCCGGAGCTCGACGCCATCATGATCAGCCATATTCACTTCCCTCTCATCGATCGGGACAGCTTACCGGCTTCTCTCTCCCACAATATTATTCAGGGGCTCCTTCGTGATCGCCTCGGATTTGACCATCACCTCGTCTTGTCCGACGACTTGGATATGGCAGCCATTCGGCAGACCTATGGAGCCGCTGATGCCGCTTGCCGCGCAGTCATGGCGGGAAGCGACCTCGTTCTGCTTTGTCACGAATTCATGGATGCTGAAGAAACTGTCGCACGGCTTGAACGCCTGCCTGATGCAATTTTTTATGACATCGCGCGGCGGCTGGAGGCGAAGGGCGCGCGCTTCTTCGGGGCGTACTGGTGCGCGTGCCCGCGCCGCCACCCGCGTCGCCGCCGAACCCCTGGAACTCGGCGTATTTGCAAACAGTATTTGCAATAAATAAACGAGTGGCAGGTGTACGCCACGCCACACGCACTGCGAACATCTGTACATTGTACTTTGTACATGTGCATGTACATC
>CAXEFH010000295.1:0-4327 GCA_963989605.1 uncultured Roseibacillus sp.
TTTTTCAAGCAGAAGACGGCATACGAGATTTCTGCCTGTCTCGTGGGCTCGGAGATGTGTATAAGAGACAGCATGAATCTCATCCGGAAAGATCTGGGAGGGCCGGATGGCACGAAAACCCCCGTAGTGATAGGACGCATAACCAACTGGAAAGTATGGAAGTTTGGATCCATCGTGCGTGAGGCCCAAGCCTCCTTTGTGAAAGAGGACCCCCGGGCAGCTCTCGTTACTTCCACCGACTCTTACGGGAACTCGGACCCGTGGCACTACGACACTGCGGGATACCTCGATCTGGGAGACAAGTTTGCTCAGGCACTGCTTTCAATTGAAAAGCATCATTCAAAATGAGCGCTCTCGCCCAGCTCACCCTGGGGACCAAGGACTGGCTGCAGAGGGCAACCAGTCACCGCTCCAATGCTTTGGAGTGGACGCAACCCACCCGGGACCGCAGGGCTCGCGGGGAAAAGCACCCGGTTCATGACTTTCTCCACACCTATTATCGACTTTCGCTGGGCCAGCTGGAGCGCTGGCATCCGGGGATTGGCGTCCACCTTGAGGATTGTCCGGAGGCCCATCAGATGTTCAGGGAAACCCACTATCGCTTTGAGGAAGGAACTTGCGCTGCAGATCCCAGCCGTTTGAGTGCCAAGGCCCGCGCGCGACTGGAGTTCTCTCTTCAGATTCTCCAGTCAACCATGGAGAGACCTCCGAATTTCTCATGCCACGGCCTCCATGAATGGGCGATGCTCTACGATGGGGCCGAAGTTCGCCACGGTGAAACCGTTCCCCTGCGTCTCCCCCGGGAGGACATCGATACTCTTGTCCGGTCCCGTCCCCTGTGCTGCAGCCACTTTGACGCCTTCCGTTTCTTTGCACCCGGGGCCAAGGTGATGAACCGTCTGCAACCTGATCTCTGGGCACGGGAAGATAACGAACAACCGGGCTGTATTCACGCGAATATGGACCTTTACAAATGGGCAGCAAAGTCGCTTCCATGGGTCTCAAGTGACCTTCTCTGGCAATGCTTTCGGCTTGCCACCCGGGCACGCGAAATTGACATGAGGGCGAGTCCCTACAACCTGAGCGGATTTGGCTACAATCCCATTCCGGTGGAGAGTTCGGCGGGCCGCCGCCTCTATGAGAAGTTACAACGCCAGCTCGCTCAAGAAGCCAGAGCCCTCCGCGAGAGCCTCATTCTTCAACTCGAGCAGACCCTGCGCAAACACTGACCGCAGAATGCCCCACACCTCGTCTTTCTCATCCCTGAGGCTGCTGCTCGGCGCAGTTCTGATCTGCCTGCATTGCACGTCCTGCAGTCCCCACAGGACGCAGGAATCCCTCCATCATGGAATTGCAACCATGGACATCGTCCTCGATACCGCCGGGGAGCGGATGTTCTACCGCGGAACCGCCATGATCCCCCGGGGCTTCCATTCAAGGGAGCCTTTTCCACTCAGGATCCAGCTGAGCAGCTGGGGGAATCCTCCCGCCAACGAGACAAGCCGGAAGGCTGCGGTCATCCTCTCTGACCAATTCGATGAGAGAGGTCGGTTCCTCCCACGAACCAGGGGGGAGGGAGAAATCAAGCTTGCTGGAGGATCTCTTCAGCTGCTCGGTCTGATCCGTGATAAAGGAAAAGAATTGGATGGTGCATGGTTCCTCGACGGCGTGGAAGGCGGCGGATTTCGTATCACCCCGAAAGGCTACCTTTTTCCCTAGGAGTAGATGAGCAGGCCAGCTGCGCTTGACCCCCTCATGCTCCACATCGGTTTTTATCGGTCCGTTACTCTCCGTTGTGGTCCTGTGGCTTGCTACCCGCTGGACATTCCTCTACCTCTGTAGTGCCTGCCATGATCCCGAACGTTCTTGCCGACCGCTATGCCTCCCACGCCATGAAGGAGATCTGGTCCGCTGAGGGCCGCATCGTCCTTGAACGTGACTTCTGGATCTCCGTCATGCGGGCCCAGCGCGAACTAGGTCTCCCGATTCCCGGGGAGGCGATCGAGGCCTACGAGTCCGTCAAGGCGGAGGTCGACCTTGACTCGATTCAGGAGCGCGAACGCATTTCACGTCATGACGTCAAAGCGCGCCTTGAGGAATTCAATGACCTTGCTGGATACCAGGAAATTCATAAGGGAATGACTTCGAGGGATCTCACTGAGAACGTGGAGCAGTTGCAGGTTTTTTCCTCTCTCCGCCTCATTCACGACAAGGCTGTAGCCACTCTCGCCACGCTTGCGAAGCGGGCTCAGGAATGGAGAGACATCATTATTGCCGGGCGGACTCACAACGTGGCAGCCCAGCCAACCACCTTCGGCAAGCGACTCGCGATGTCGGGAGAGGAGCTGCTTGACGCTCGGCAACGCATCGAGACTCTTGTGGAAAGTTACCCTGTTCGAGGATTAAAGGGAGCGGTGGGCACGCAGATGGATCAGCTGTCCCTCTTCAATGGTGATATCGGTAAGGTGAAGGAACTGGAGCAGAAAGTCGCCTCCCACCTGGGATTACCCGGTGACTGGGTATGCGTGGGACAGGTCTACCCGCGGTCCATGGATCTGAAGACCGTCTCGGCCCTCACGGATCTCACGGCAGCTCCCTCCTCCCTGTGCACCACCCTCCGGCTCATGGCAGGACACGAACTCGCTTCAGAAGGCTTCGCCAAGGGGCAGACAGGATCGAGCGCGATGCCCCATAAGATGAATGCAAGGTCCTGCGAACGGGTGAATGGTTTTCACGTGATCCTCAAGGGATATCTGGCCATGGGAGCTGGTTTGAGCGGAACACAGTGGAATGAGGGCGATGTGTCCTGCTCGGTCGTGCGGCGGGTGATGCTCCCGGATGCATTTTTTGCCGCCGACGGCCTGCTCGAAACCTTTCTCACAATCTTGAACCAGATGCAGGTGTTTCCAGGAACCATCAGCAGGGAGAACGAGCGCTACATGCCGTTTCTCCTGAGCACGTCTTTCCTCATGGCTGCCGTGAAAGCGGGAGCCGGTCGCGAAACAGCCCACGCCGCTATCAAGGAACACGCCCTCGCGGTCGCCCAGGATCTCCGGGAGGCGGCTATTTCCGACAATGACCTGCTGGACCGCCTTGCTTCCGATGATCGCATTCCAGTCTCCCGCGATGAACTCCAGAAGGTGTTCGAGGCCGGTCAGAGCAGCACGGGGGCAGCCACTGCCCAGGTCGATGCGTTCGTGGACGCAGTTACCACCCTCGGAGAGCGCTATCCAGAAGCTGCTGCCTACGAGCCGGGTGCAATTCTCTAACCGTGGAACGCGCACAGAACGCTCCGAATCCGGAATCTGGACCGATGCGCCCTCCCCCGGGAGCCTCTACTCCTCCGCTTCTTTTTTCTTCTGGAGTTCGCGGTGCATTTTCTTGGCTTCGCGAAACACCTTGCTTCCCTCCTGATAGATGTCGTTTCCGGAAGTCTTTCCGAGGACTGTCTTCATCTCCCCATCAAGAATGACTACTAATGGATAGGAATTTCCCGCACCACTCAGGCCGGTGATCAAGGCCTTGGGAACTCCATTCTGCTTTCCGCGTGAAGCATCAACGACCTCCTGGTAGTTGCCCTTGACCATGAAGCAGAAGGACTTGAGCGCACGAATGGCATCGTTGGTTGCCTCGATTGAGCGAACCACCCCGGAGTCTTTCGTATCCCAGACCGAGGGAATGAAAATGAAGGCGAATCCCTTTCCCTCTTTCTGAGCGGCTTCCTCCGCTTCCTTGAGTTTTCCCCATTCAACAACATCGCGCGGCCAACGCACCTTCGGAGCTGCAGAGGCCAGAGACGCAGCCAAAACCATCAACAGCATGATAGCAGGTAATTTCATCAAAGAAGACGTTAGAGCCTTCTGAGAAATTTTAAATTCCAATTTCTACTTTCGAGGAGCGACCTCACTCCACAGCCTCACAATGGCGGGCGTAAAGCCACAGCAGGTCCGAAAGACGATTAAGAAAAAGAAGGATGTTCGTATTCGGGAGATCCTCCGACAGAACAAGCACCCGGCGCTCTGCCCTGCGACAGACGGTCCGGGCAAAATCAAGGTGGGCCCCGGCCCGGTTCCCCTTGGCTCCCGGGCGGGCCCAGCCATCAAATACGATCCCGCTTTCCTCCATCGTCTGCGCAAGTTTCTCCAGAACATCAACCTCAGCCGCAGTGATCGAGGGATGACCCGAATCCCGGTATTTCTCAAGGTCCTCCGGAAGAACTGCAAGTTCTCCCATCAGTCCTACGAGATAGCCCTGCAGCTGTCTCTTATACACATCTGACGCTGCCGACGAATAGAGAGGTGTAGATCTCGGTGGTCGCCGTATCATT
>CAXEFH010000296.1:0-4298 GCA_963989605.1 uncultured Roseibacillus sp.
TTTTTTCAAGCAGAAGACGGCATACGAGATTTCTGCCTGTCTCGTGGGCTCGGAGATGTGTATAAGAGACAGGGGCCGGGTCATCATCGATTCGCTCCTGCTTGGGCGGAGGACCTTCTCGGTTGAAACCGAGGCAATCGCAGTAATCTTGCAGGAGCCCGTGGCGGTTGCGCAGGAAGGCTGGTCTCTCTTTCTGGAAGATGGTTCCAGACTGCGCAGCAGAGATATTCTCCTGACTGATGACGGGGTTCTTCTGAACCAGTCGCCTTATCACAATCATCTGGTGGCGAAGAATCAGTTAAGAGTGATTCGTCGTGAGAAGGCTCGGCCTCTTCTGGAGATGTTCCGGGCGCGGTGGTTGGCTCTTGAGCCGGAGCGGCCACTTGCAGCGGCAGCTCTTGGAGAGGACGTCACTGCGGCAGAGCTTGCCGAATCCCTCGTAGCGATCGGTGAGGAACGATCCCGGCAGGAGGCTGAATGGAATGCTGCGAAGGCCGAATGGATTCGGTGCCAGCAGATTGTGAGCCGGGTAAAGGCTATTGCCTCTCGGGGTGCTTCCAATATCGGGCGTATGCAGGGACAGGTAGAGGACAAGGTCCGGCGGGTGGGGCAGGACGAGGCGATGGTTCTGCAGGCGGTCGAAGACATCTCGAGGAAAATGGAAATGGTGGAGCGGGCGAAGACGCGATTCGAGGAAATCAAGCGGGATTTAAATGCCACTCCGCGTGAGGATTCTGTCCGGTTACGGAACTGGGAGCTGCAGCTTCGCAATGCGGAGCGACAGAAGCAGACTGCGGAGCGGATCGCTAATCAGGCGCGAGCCGTCCAGCGACGATACGAGGCGCGCGTCAAGTCAAGCCAGAGGCTGGTGGACATGGCGCTGGAACGAGTTGTCAAGGCGAGGGAGCAGAAGGAAAAAGACGACCGGACCCATCGGGAGGCTGAAGAGAATCTCAAATCGGCGAAGGTGTCCTACGACCGCGCTTCTGCCGATTTGCGTGAGGTGTCGGAGAACTACCGCAGGATGGAATTTCTCCTTCGGCAGAAGGGGAACGGCGAAGAGAAGTAGGCGGCTCAGCCATTTCTTAGAGTCTTGCCCGGAAGGATGGAATAGCTATTTTCAGGTCATGAAAAGCATGGCATTGGCAGCCTGGGTTGGAACGTTTGTGCTCGCCGGGGGACAGGTGATGGCTGAGTGGGAACAACGTCTGGAAGCAGCCGGGAAAAATTCGGAGGAAATCTCCAGTTTCGTCAGGAAGGCAAGTGAGCGGCATGGTGATCTTGGCCGGAGAGCGGCCGTTTTTCTTGTCGGCGGCATGCCGGAGGTCGACCTGAAGACCTTGGAAAGTGGATTCCTCATGGAGAATCTTGCCCTTGCCCTGAAAGCCCGGGAAGAGTTCCCGTGGTGCAAGGAATTACCTGAGGCGGTCTTCTTTAATGATGTTCTTCCCTACGCTTCGCTGGATGAAACGCGCGAGCCATGGAGGGCAGGGTTCTACGAGCAGTGCCGGGACATGGTGAAGGATTGCCGGACGACCACGGAAGCGGTACAGGCCATCAACAAGGATTTCTTCAACCTGATCAAGGTCCACTATAACACGGGAAGAAAGGCACCCAACCAGAGTCCATCGGAGTCTATTGAACTTGGAAAAGCAACTTGTACGGGCCTTTCGATCATTCTTGTTGATGCCTGTCGTTCAGTGGGCGTGCCTGCCCGCGTAGCCGGAACGCCTCTCTGGAGTAATAAACGGGGAAACCATACCTGGACCGAGATTTATGATTCCGGGGAGTGGTTCTTTACCGGAGCTGACGAGTACAACAAGGCGGGCCTGAACCGGGCTTGGTTCGTTGGGGATGCGTCCAAGGCTATTGCGGACGACTGGAGACATGCGATCTGGGCGACTTCGTGGAAAAGGACGGGTGATCACTTTCCCATGGTCTGGGATCTTGAGAACAGAGGAGTGCCGGCGGTGAATGTAACCGGGCGCTACACCAGCGGTCAGGAGCAAAAGCCCAAGCAGTCCACCGTGTATCTGCGCCTGTGGGACAAGCGGGGAGGAGATCGTCTTGCCGCTCCGGTTGAATTACTCGACAGCTCGGGGAAGGTTTTGGCAGAGGTTACAACCCGGGCTGGAACAACTGATCTCAATGATATGCCTGCATTCAAGGTCACAACGGGAGAAGAGTATCGCCTGAGAGTCAGGTATGAGGAAGAGGCGGGGTGGGAAAATTTCAAGGCAGTCGGTGAGGGAGAGGGGACGATGGATTTGGTGTGGCCGGAGCTGGGAAAGGGCAGTGTTGAGCTCAAGGCGATCAGCCAGTGGCTCGCTCTACTTCCAGAGGAGCGGCATCTTTCTGTTCCGCAAGGAGCGCTTTCCCGAAAGGATGCGGAGCGTGCGCGAGGTCTCATCTGGGAGACAGTAAGAAAGGAGCTTGCAGAGGATCGCGAAGCAGAGATGGGAAGGAAGGTCGCGAAGGCGGCCGGAAAGGAAATGAAATTTCTTGAACAGACCTTTGGGAAGGCTCCGGAAACGGGGCGGTCTCTGTGGATCTCAATGCATGGTGGGGGTGGGGCACCACCGAGAGTCAATGACCAGCAGTGGCGGAATCAGATTCGGCTGTATGCGCCAAGTGAGGGCATCGTGGTGGCCCCCCGGGCGCCAACCGACACATGGAATCTCTGGCACCAGAGTCACATTGATGATCTGTTTGACCGCCTGATTGCCAACTTTGTGATCACCCGGGACGTTAATCCCGATCGAGTTTACCTCATGGGCTACTCGGCTGGGGGAGACGGAGTCTATCAACTTGCGCCCCGGATGGCTGATCGTTTCGCAGCGGCTGCTATGATGGCAGGTCATCCGAACAACGCGAGTCCTCTGGGTTTACGAAACCTTCCTTTCATGATTTTCATGGGAGGGAAAGACAGAGCCTATGGTCGGAACAAGGTGGCCGCGCAATGGGGTAAAACACTTGAAGAACTCAGAGAAGCAGATCCGGGTGGATACGATCATAAGGCTACAATTTATCCGCAACATGGGCACTGGATGAATGGAGATGACCGGGAAGCCCTGCCCTGGATGATTGCCAAGACACGTGATCCCTGGCCGAAAAGGATCGTGTGGAAACAGAGTGGACGCACTCACGAGCGGTTTTACTGGCTGCAGGTGCCGAAGGGAGTTGCGGAGGGAGGGCAGAAGATCGAGGCAGAAGTTCAGGGGCAGGAGGTGACCATTCGTTCCGGGGGAGCGAAAGAGCTGATCCTGCGCCTGAGTGACCAGTTAATGGATCTTGACGAGGTCATCACCGTGACGGCCGATGGGGTGGAGGTTTTTCAGGGTCGGGTAGAGCGGAAAGCGCGGGTCATTTGGGATTCATTAAGGCAGCGTCCGGACCCGGATTCTGCCGCCACGGCAGATTTGCACCTGAAACTTGTGGACGGAGGGAAATGAGTGAGGAAGAGGCTGCAGTTCCGCGGAGATATCTGTGCCGTCGGATGGAGAGTCCTGCCCTGATCAACGGGTCTTTGTCTGGCGGGGGATGGACAGCAATGGATTGGACCGAAGATTTTGTGGATATAATGGGGGCCCCGGAGCGGCCGCCCAGGTTTCGCACTCGGGCCAAAATGGGATGGGATGAGACGTTCTTCTATGTGGGCGCGGAATTGCAGGACCCTCACGTCTGGGGCACCATTACGGAGAAAAATGCAGTCATGTTTGAAGATAATGACTTCGAGGTTTTCATGGACCCGGATGGTGATGGTCTCAATTACTACGAGTTTGAGATCAACGCCCTTGGGAGCATCTGGGAGCTGAGCTTGCCGAAGCCCTATGGCGAGGGAGGGGTTCCTGTCCTTGGCTGTAACCTGCCCGGCCTTCTCAGTGCGGTGAAGGTTAGCGGTTCCTTGAACGACCCTTCTGATCTTGATGAGGGATGGTCGGTATCAGTGGCTTTCCCATGGTCCGGCCTCTCGAGGTATAACAAGGGGAAATCGACTCCTCCCCGGACCGGGGATATATGGAAAGTTAACTTTTCGAGAGTCCAGTGGCGGCACGACGTGGTTGATGGGAAGTACGTCCGTATTCCTCCTCATGGGACTCCGATTTCCGAGAGTCTCAATCCCGAGGAGCAGGAACATCCGGAGGACAACTGGGTTTGGAGTCCCCAGGGGGCCGTGAACATGCATCTCCCTGACCGGTGGGGTGAGGTAGTATTTGTAGAAGGCAGATGCTGTCTCTTATACACATCTCCGAGCCCACGAGACAGGCAGAAATCTCGTATGCCGTCTTCTGCTTGAA
>CAXEFH010000297.1:0-4183 GCA_963989605.1 uncultured Roseibacillus sp.
GAAGTGATCAAGAGCGCCAGGCGATGGCTACCGCAATCACCCTCGGCCCCTGCGGCCAGCAAGAAGTCCTTCACCTTTGACCCCCACAACTTCACCTGGAAGCGGAAAAAGACCGGTGAGATTATCAAGGGCAAGTAGTCCGCCTAATTCTCTTGCTATTGGAAAGAGAGGTGCCAACCTTCGGGTAGCGGCCTAATGGCCGCTCAGGCGGTTCCCCTCCGTGGAACCCACCGCCGCAGATCACTGCCGGCAAGAAACCGTGCCCCCTGTCGCGTGGACTATTTCCCCGCGGACCAATGGCTAAAAATACACTCAAGAATCACCATGAAATCACAGTCCCGTTACAAAACGGGATCACCCCTCCGCGAATCGTTTCCAAAGAATGCCCTTCGCGAGGCCAAAAGCTTTGGCCTGCAGATAAAGCAGCGCGACACTGCGGACCGCAAAGACTGCCGCAAAGACCCTGTCATCAGCATCGACCCGTCATCCGCTCTGGATCTTGATGACGCATTTTCCCTCGAAATCGCTGGAAGGAAGAGATGGAGACTCCGGATTCATGTTGCCGACGTTTCTCATTACGTGAAAGCGAATTCCGCGCTCGACCGGGAGGCTCGGTTGCGAGGCAACTCAACCTACCTTGTTGATCGGGTCATTCCCATGCTACCTCAGACTCTCAGCAATGGCCTGTGCTCTCTCCATCCAAACGCCGACCGCCTCACCAAGTGTGTTGAGTTCACTCTCACAAACGAAGGGAGAGTCCTTGAGACGGCATTTTTCTCCTCTGTGATCTGCTCCCAGCGACGTTTTTCATATGACGAGGCAATGAGCATTATCCGGAACAATCAGCGTGGGCGTCTTGAGAACATGCTTCGAAATGCCGATCGCCTCGCCCGCAAGATCCGGGCTCGACGCCTCAACTCCGGATCTCTTGAATTTCCTTCCAGGGAAACCTACCTCCACCTCGACAGACAAGGAAGGGTCACCGCTGTTGAACCAGTGCTCCACAACAGGGCTCACCAGTTGATCGAGGAATTCATGCTCCTCGCGAACGAGGCCGTAGCAATCCGCCTGAACAGGTTGGAGCGAGTCTCCATTCATCGCGTCCACGAACGGCCCGATCCAGTTCGTCTCAAGGCATTTCGTGGTTCACTTCGCCTCCATCAGATTCCGTGTGGCAATTTGACTTCCCGGAGAGAAATACAAGGAGTCATGAAAAAACTCAGCAACACTTCAGCGGGGCCGGCTCTTCAGATTGGATTCCTTCGATCCTTGCCGAGGGCTTACTACACCACCGATCCCAAGGGGCACTTCGGCTTGGCGAAGAGCCATTACGCCCACTTCACCTCCCCGATCAGACGCTATGCCGACCTTCTGGTTCACCGTTCCCTGTTCGAGGGGAAGGCGGCACGACCCGATGACCTCTACCGCATGGCAGAGCACCTTTCTGCCACAGAAAAGAACTCCTCTGATGCGGAGCGCCAGAGCAAGCGCTCAAAGCTGTGCGACTACCTTGCCCACAGACTCGGCCGTGGGGAGCGCGCTCCACACGATGCTCTTGTGACGAGTATATGCTCCTTCGGGATTCTCGTGGAAGTCCCGGGCCTTGGCATAAGCGGACTCATTCCCCGGCGACTCCTCAAGCGAGGCCGCTATCATCTCAACCTCCCTCAGCAGGAGGCCCGTAACCGCTACAAAGGAGCGAAGATTTCTCCAGGGTGCTCCATCAAGGTTACCGTATGTGCAGTCGACAAGGAGAAACAACAGATTGAATTTTCCCTTTGCTCTACCAAGGGCACGCCTCCGAAGTAATTACCAGCATCACTCCTGCTCCTCGTGAGAAACAGCCTTTGAAACTGTTTAGGCGGCCATGCTCTACCGGTCTCCAGATTGCCTTGCTGCACCGGGACCACCCTTGCCGGCATTAGTATCCCCAACCGGACCACTGACCTTTCCTTGGGCGCGATTACCTTGTCCCTGCGAACCCTCGGCCGCCTTCAGGTCTCCGCTCTCTACCAGGGATACAACTGGCGGATGATTCAGGGCCTTCGGAGTGACCTGCCCCGTCTTACCCGGCGCCAGAAACAGGCGTTTGCCGCCAGGAAGCGGTACAATCAGCGGTTTCTTGCTCTTGTTGGTAACGTCCATCGCTTTCGCTTGTTCACACAGACCCTAGCACGGTCTCATCGAGCCGCCATTGCATAATGGGAACAGAGCTGCAATTCTAAGAGTCCTGTCAAAATCATGAAGCTTCTTCCTCTCCTGATTCCTGCCCTTTATACCCTCACCGCCTTCGCAGACGACTGGCCACAATGGTTCGGCCCCGAGCGGGATGGAGTCTGGCGCGAGACAGGGATCCTCGACAAGTTCCCTGAGGAAGGACCGAAGGTTCTCTGGCGCACCCCCATCCGTCGTGGCTATGCAGGGCCAGCAGTCGTGAATCAGCGCGTCTACCTCATGGACCGGCAGGTCGACCAGAGCTCCGCTGCCAAGCGGCAATCTGCCCGCACTGGAGCCCAACCCGGATCGGAACGCCTCCTCTGTCTCGACGCTTCCAACGGAAAGACCCTCTGGGAGAAGTCCTATCCTTGCGCCTATACGATGTCATATCCTGCAGGCCCCCGCGTGACTCCACTGGTTCACAAGGACCTCATCTACACCCTTGGAGCCGAGGGGCTTCTTGTCTGCCGCACCGCAGAAGATGGAGCAGAGATCTGGCAGCATGACTTCAAGGAGCGGTTCGGAATCAAAACCCAGACCTGGGGTTTCGCAGCCTCCCCGCTCATTCATGGAGACCTCCTGATCTGTCTCGCCGGCGGAGCAGGAAGCACTGCGGTCGCCTTCCACAGAAAAACAGGCAAGGAAGTATGGCGCTCCCTGACCGCGGCCCAGCCGGGTTACTGCCCACCCCAGCTTGTCTCTTACAAGGGAGAAGAGCTTCTCATTATCTGGCACCCTGAAAGCGTCAATGCTCTCAGTCCTAAGACCGGGAAAGAACTCTGGTCCGTCCCATGGAACATTCGTTTCGGACTCAGTATCCCAGTTCCGCAGATGATTGATGAGACTCACCTCTTCCTCTCATCTTTCTACAACGGATCAATGCTTCTTCAGCTCAAGGAAGATCACAGCACTCCGAAGGTTATCTACCGCACCGAGCAGGCAAGTGAGCGCAAAACCACCCACCTGCACGGCATTATGAATACCGCCGTCCTGCGGGAGGGCCACCTTTTCGCGGCCTGTAGTTACGGGCAGTTTCGCTGTATGGAGGCCCTTACTGGAAAGCGGGTCTGGGAGTCCTTCAAACCCATCAACCTCGACAAGCCCACCCGATGGGGCACGACTTTTGTGACTCCGCACGAGGACCGCTATTTTCTCTTTACCGAGAAGGGAGACCTCGCCATTGCCCGACTCTCACCCGAAGGATACAAGGAAATTGACCGGGCTCATGTCATCGAACCCAACGGAGCCGACCTGCGCCAGAGACGTATCGTCTGGACTCATCCTGCCTACGCTAACAGATGTGCCTTCATCCGTAACGACACGGAAATCATTTGCGTCTCACTGAACAGGGAAGACTGAAGAAGAATCTCGTATTGTCACTCTTCATCGCCGTGAAGCACGCCTCCTAGCCGCCCTCCCGTAAGCCCCTTCCTTTACGTAACGCAGAAAGCTGGGCCGCAAGTCGTCTGGCAACCTCGAGATGCTCTTCTCGAACGTTGTTTTGCTCGCCCCTATCTTTCGACAAGTCATAGAGTTGGGATCCTTTTTTCTTCTGTCCGGGGATAAACTTCCAGTCCCCCGAACGGATAGCCACCTGCCACCCCGCCTCTTCTAAGGTGAATGGCACTCCCATCTCGCTCTCACCCAAAAAGGCGGAGAGAGAGCTCCGACTGTCACGAGCTTCTCCCTCCTTAAGCTCGATCCCGAGCAGATCAGCGAAGGAAGCAACAAAGTCAATCTGGCTCACCAGAGCCGAGGACACCCCGGGCTTGATTCTCGCCGGCCACCGCACGAGAAACGGCACCCGGGTCCCTCCCTCATAGATGGTATTTCCCTCCTCGGTAGGGACCGGAGCCATCGTGCCCCTGGTCGGACTCCTCGGTGGACTTACGCACCTGTCTCTTATACACATCTGACGCTGCCGACGAATAGAGAGGTGTAGATCTCGGTGGTCGCCGTATCATTA
>CAXEFH010000298.1:0-4156 GCA_963989605.1 uncultured Roseibacillus sp.
ACAGTGACCGAACGACATGCTCCGCCTGCCCCCCGGGCGAGCCGCAAGACAACCGGGAGGCGAGAACGGATCTGGAGAATCGCTCACCCTCATCGCGCGACTAGTAACGTCTCTCTCCCGGCCGCTCTCCGTGCTTACGCTGATTGTCACCGGCACCCTCATCTGGACCGCCACTCAGTTAAAGTCAGATATCGTCTGGACAGAAACCCTTCCCCACGACTCCGAAATCAACCGAGCCTCCGAACTTGCTGACGAGGCCTTCGGAGGCATCATGGAAGTCCCCATCATCGTGACCTGGGATCCGTCCCTTTCCTTCAGTCACCCCCGAACGCTTGAACTTGTTTCGAGGATTCAGACCCTCCTAGAGGCCGATGCGACCTTTGGCCCCTCGCTCTCCATCCTTGATTTCATGCCCGAGTCCCTGCGCGCCCTGCCCCCGGGAGCTCGTGAGCAGATATTCATGCAGGCGATGCCAGCCACACTGTCCGCCCGAATGCTCAAGCCTGATCTGAGGCGCACCGTGATCAACGTCCGCCTCCCCAATACCGGCGCAGCGGCGACTCGGCCAGCTGTGAAGAATCTTCAGGAGGATCTACAGAATCTGGAGCAGCTGTATCCGGGTTTCTCGCTGCATGTCACCGGCTCCGCAGTGATTGCCGCAGAAAACATGTCCAACGTGATCAGGGATCTTGTGCGCAGCCTCTCCTTTGCCTCGATTACCGTCTTTCTTGTCCTCACTGTCGCCCTGCGCTCCCTCACCCTGGGACTTCTCAGCATCATCCCCAATGCCTTCCCCCTGCTCTTCAACACAGGTCTTCTCTACTGCCTCGACAAGCCACTTCAGATCAGCAGCGTTCTCACTTTCAGCATATGTCTCGGAATCGCGGTGGATGACACCATCCATTTTCTCATCAGATTTATACGGGAACGCCGGGAAGGAGCTGATGTTCGTCTTGCCATTGATCGATCCTTCCGGACGGTGGGCGTCGCTCTTCTGATTACCACTGCTGTTATTTCGAGTGCCTTCCTTGCCGCAACCTTCAGTTCAATGCCGGGGATCTCTTTTTTTGGAGGTCTTGCCTGCTCAGCGATGGTGGCGGCCCTCCTTGGTGATCTGGTCTTCCTGCCGGCTCTCCTGAACTGGGTGATGGGCCGAAAAGAACGCCGACAGGAAAAGAGGATGCAGCAGCGGAAAGGACTCCGCCTCTGAGAGGGTGATAAGCTGCTGGAACCAAGGGCCTCAAGGCCTCCTTACTCCTAGAAAGACGGGGGCTGACAATCGACGAGGGCCAACTACAGTGCGCGGATGCTTCCACGGATTCTAGTCGTCACTTTCGGCGCACTCTGCCTGGTGCTGTCCGGCTGCATCGAGGGCGAGGAGGAGATCTGGTTGAATCCTGATGGATCGGGGCGAATCGAGGCCCGTTACAAGATGCCCTCCGCGGTAGCAAAACGGATTGGCGAACCGGACGAACTGGTCAAAGTCCTTCAGGAGGCTGCAGAGCGTGATCCTCATGTCGAGATCACAAGTCTTACCCATACCGCAGAAGGAGGAGGTGTCACCCTGCTGTTTTCCGGAACCTTCGATGACCTCAACAAGCTTGCCTCTTTCCCCCGGCGGCAGCTCCGGGATGCCTCGAAGCCTGACAAACGAGTTAAGGCCGAAGTTCTGTTCGGAGAGGCAGAAATGAGCATCTCGGAGGATGCCATCATCTATAACAGGAAAGTTGACATCAGCTGGCTTCTTCAATCGACCCCGGCAGCCAAATCAATTGCCAGGATGCCCGCCCTGCTCGGCAAGTCTAACCTGAACTTTATTCTGAACCTGCCGGGTGCGGCGCGAGAGTCCAACGCTTCTTCGCAGTCAGAGGAGGGGCGCCGCCTCGAATGGAACTTCCTCCTCAAGGAACACGCCACCGAACCCATGTCCATGACTGCCGAGGCCACCCTTCCCTCATCCAGATCCCTCTGGATGGTCCTTGTCCTCATCCCGGTGCTGCTGTTTCTCATCCAGAACAGGAGAAGCAGGACAAAACTTGAGAATTGAACAGACCGCCTTTTTTTCAGGCACTCACCGGGGCCGATGTAAGCAGGCTCTTTGCCATCAACCGAGCCTCCTCACTCTGTCCACCCAGCATGCGGGTCAATTCGGCAATCCGCTCATCACCTCTGACCTCCTTCAACGAAGACGTGGTCCTCCCCTCTGCCACCGTCTTCTCGACCAGAAAGTGCTGGGAAGCGAGCGCCGCGACCTGCGGAAAGTGGGTAATCGCCACAACTTGATGTGCTCCACCAAGAATCGCCATCTTTTCTCCCACCGCCCTGGCAACCTCCCCACCGACATTGGCATCGATCTCATCGAACACCATGAGCGGAGTTTGATCCTGCCGGGCAAGAGCGCTCTTGATGGACAGCATGACCCTCGAAATTTCACCGCTGGAGGCGATCTGCCTCAAAGGCTTGAGAGGCTCTCCCGGATTGGGGCCAAACGAAAATTCGATGGCGTCCAATCCTTGCGAGGAAGGATCCGGCTGCGGTTGCTGATTGACTTCGAAGGCGGCCTGGCGGAACCCGAGTTCGGCCAGATGCTGCCGGATCTCGCGAGCAAGCTTCGGACCTGCCTTTCGCCGCTTCCCACTCAGATTCGATCCAGCCTCCATCATCGCCCGATGGGCGGAAGTCGCCTCCGCCTCCAGCTTCGCCAGCAGTTCTCCACGGTTTTCTACCGCCCCGAGGCGCTCTGCCGCCCGCGCCCCACTCTCCACCACCTCGTCAAGGGAAGGCCCATACTTTCTCTTCAGGCTCTCGAGCAAGTCCACCCGATCCTCCAAGGCCGCTGCCTGTCCAGGGTCGAGATCAATCTCTCCGAGATAGCGCTCCAGCTCCCGGGAGAAGTCCTCCATCTCAACTGCTGCCGTGGTGACCCCGGCAGTCCATTGCCGGGCTGCTGGGTCATGTTTCTCAATCTCTCCCACCAGACGCTGTATCTCCTGCACCCTGTCCAGCACTCCTGCGCCGTCCCCGGTGACAAGATTGAGGGCCTCTGCCGCAACACCCACCAGCTTGGCGCTGTTGCTCGCTCTCTGATAGCGCTCCTGTAGCTCGCTTTCACCCTCAGGATCAATCTCGGCCGCTTCAATTTCTGCGACCTGGTGCTTCAGGAGTTCGAGCTCCTGTTCTCCGGCTTCTTCTGCATCCCTCAACTCCCTCCAGCGCACCTCGGCTTCCCGCCACGAAGACCAGCAGAGGCGATATTGCTCTACTTCTCTCTCCACGCCCGCATACGCATCCAGCATGATGAGCTGCCGGTCCACTGAAAGAAGGGACTGATGATCGTGCGGCCCATGCAGATCCACAAGATTGCCCCCAATCGCCTTCAGAACGCTCAAGGTGGCAGGTGAATTGTTTACGAACTGGCGGTTTGATGAGGTGCCTATAACCCTCTTGATCAGGAGCTGCCCGTCCTCGCACACCTCCAGGCCCATCTCAGCAAGCAATCGATTGACGCCGGAGGGATCTTGCAGCTCAAAAATCGCTTCCACGTGACAGGTATCCTCTCCCGTACGAATCAGGCCCTTGTCTGCCCTCTCCCCAAGAATCAATTTGAGAGCCCCAACAATCACGGACTTCCCAGCTCCCGTTTCGCCGGTAACCCCGACGAGTCCAGCGCCAATCTCCCAGTCGAGCCGCTCCACGAGCGCAAGGTTCCGGATTTTCAAGAGGCTCAACATCTCAGCGTAATCGCATCTTTCGTCACCCCGATTATGCAACCAACTCCCTACGTTTCAATCGTGGCGCTCTTTTCAGCGCAGATTTACCTTGGGGACCCCTTCAGCAGCCTTGATCAAATCGAACCAGACCCAGCTCCTTGGCAATTCGGACCCTCGAGTCAAGTCCAGCAGGGTCAACCCCCGAACACAGATCCAAAAATACCGTGTAATTCGGGAGGTCAGAGCACTCAGAGCCCTCATTATCTGCTGGAGGAAGCGACGAGATTCCCCGAAACCATCTCCGTCCCACCGCGCCCTCTTCCTCCTTGCCCCCGTTCCCCGGTTTCAACCGCTCCCCGGTCTTTCGTTGCTGTCTCTTATACACATCTCCGAGCCCACGAGACAGGCAGAAATCTCGTATGCCGTCTTCTGCTGGAAAAAAAAAA
>CAXEFH010000299.1:0-4152 GCA_963989605.1 uncultured Roseibacillus sp.
CCGAGATCTACACGTCTCTATTCGTCGGCAGCGTCAGATGTGTATAAGAGACAGACTCTTCTCTATCTTCCGGTCGTGCTTGCCGTGCTGGCCCTAGATTGGAATTGATCACGCCGGGGCTCGCAGGGAAGTGGGGGTGGTGAGAAGGTTCTGAGAATTTCCACTTCCAATCTGCCCTTGCCGTCCTAGGTTCCCTTCGCTGTGACGAGACAAATAAGTCACCTGGAGCCTGCTGAGCGAGACCCTGTGAAGCTACGGAGGACAGGACTCTCAATTGCGGCTTTGATGGTTGTGGGAGGGGTGCTGGTCACCTACGCATACCGCATTAAGCATCAGGAGGATGAGAAGGATTCTCGTCCCCACGTAGTGCAACGGCTGACCGAGGTCTTTTTTGGACGAGACCAGAACAACAAGGCGTTCAGTACGGAGCAATTAAAGGGAAAAACCACGCTCTTTACCCCACTGTCTTTGAGGGAGCGTGAAAGAATGGAGGAAGCGCTCAGTGCGATGACGGACCTCTCGAAACAGTTTCCCGAAGACCAGAATCTTCGGTTTGTGGGAATTACGATAGATCCCGAGGCCGATGGTCCTGCTGAGCTGCAGGATCTGCTCGCTGATCTTGGCGTCGCGAATGACGAGCGCTGGTTTTTCGTGCAAGCCGAGGAAGAAGCGGCGAGGGGTTATATCCGCCATAAGATCCGGGTGGAGTTCAAAGAATCGGTGCCATCGCTCGACGGTCCGCGTGATCGCTTTCGGTCGACCCTGGTTTTTATCGATGAGAACCTGCATGTGCTGGCCCCGGCATTTGACCTGAATCTCGCACAGGAGGTGGCTCTCGACGCCAGGCGATTACTCGATGAGAACCCTGAAGAAGCTCGACGACTCAATGCCCGACAGCGAACCGAAGACTGGCAGAAGGCCCGGAACCGTCTTGATGCAGTCCTGCGATACATTCGTGAGGGTGATTTGAAGGAGGGATAAGAACATCATGACAGACAGAACTAAGATCATCTTCATCTATGTAATTGTAGCGGTTCTGAGCACGGTTGTGCTGGGAACCTCCTTCTGGCTCAGGGAATCCCGGAAGGAAATGTTCACTCCAATGGTGACCGATGCCGGCGGTGAAGTGGCTGAAGATTTTGGGAGTCTCGAAAATGATCTCGTGCTCACGAACCAGGAGGGTGAAGAGGTGAAACTTGGAGACCTTCGGGACAAGGTGTGGGTGGCGACAAATTTTTTCGCGACTTGTCCCTACTGCCTAGAGACTGCGGCACAGGACCTGAGAAGCCTCTATCAGGAGTTCTCTGAGGAGGACGATTTTCATGTGGTGTCGATTTCAATAGACCCGGAAACGGACCAGTTGGAGCAACTGCAGGATTACGCAAGCGCCGTGGATGCGGACAGCAACAACTGGTGGTTCGTTCGTGGTGAGGAGAAGGTGATCCATGACTACCTCGAGAAGGAAATGGGGTTTATGAAGGTTGTGAAAAACAAGGTTCCTCCGGCAAAGACCCGTTATTCCCATGATCGTTCGCTCATGGTTTTCAATGGATGGCAGTGCGTGAAGAAGAGGGATCTTCAGTTTGCCCGCTCTCAGGGTGAAAAGGTGAGGGAGCGCTACTACCAGGACGTCAGACAGTCCATCCTGAAAGGGCTCGCTGGCAGAAGAAATTCTCCCGGCGTGCAGCCATGAGTGAGTTAGAGGTCTATCGCAATCGTAACGCGAACGTAGCGCTGGCGGGAAAGCTGAAAGTGGCGGTGTGGGTCGTCACGGCCCTCGTCCTGCTTCTGGTGGGGTTGATGCGCCGGGTGAAGATAGGGTTGCCTGATGGAGTGAGTCTTCACTTTCTGCCGCCGCTGCATGCCATTCTGAACGGCTGTGCCGCCGCTGCCCTCGTTCTCGCCCTCCTCTGTATCAAAAAGAGGAGGGTGGTCCTTCATCAGCGCTGGATCTATGTCGCGATGGGTTGTTCGCTGCTCTTTCTACTCTCGTATGTTTGCTACCATTTCACGACTCCGGAGACCATTTATGGTGATAGCGACGGGAATGGGGAGCTGACTACGCGGGAGAAGGCGGAGGCAGGGGCCATGCGCGGGGTCTACCTTGTAGTCCTGCTCTCCCACATTGCCCTCGCTGCGCTGAGCCTGCCTTTTATTCTACTCAGTTTCGTCTACGGTTATACAAACCAGTTCGGCAGGCACCGGGCTCTCGCCGCTCGGGTGTTTCCGGTTTGGCTTTATGTGGCGGTAACGGGCCCTGTCGTCTATCTCATGCTGCGACCTTATTATTGAGGGAATCGGCCACGGAGTGCGGAAACACCTGTCGGTCAGAGGAGGGGGTGCCGTCGGGGTTTTCTTGTCAGAAGGGGGGGTGTTTTGTCCCTCAACTGGGATCTGAAACCTCGAGAAATCATTCCTACCATTCTTCCTCTGCGGCGAGTGGGGCGTAACCGCGGGGCGGGGTGATCCCAGGAGGCAATGCTATAGGTTTGCAGCTCATGCGCCAGCCTACCACGGCCACGGTAATACTGATGATGGCCACGGGGATGCAGACCGGATGGACCCCTTTAAAAAGCAGGATGAAAGAGTCCCATGGGGATTGAGGTGGAAACCATGATAACGATCCCGTAGCGGCGTCTCCAAATGCCCTTCTTCCGCCGCGGCCAGAGAATGCTCATGTGCATCCACAGCTAAATAGAGCCGTTAAAGCCTTCCAAGGACCTCCACATTCTCAGGGTTCTGCTCACGCCAGGCACTCAGGGCAGAGATTTTTGTCAGGGTCTTACGTTTCATCTTCCCGGTCTGAAAGTCGGCGATCTTCCATAAGATCCAGAGGAGAGCCAAGAAGCCGACGATCGTCATTGGCACCCTATTTCTTGCTCAAAAACATCTGTGTTCAGAAAATACAATACGGACACAGTGGTGAAGTAGATTACGATGCTCAGTAAGGCCCACGAATTGCTGGCACCGTTTGATTCTTTTCCGCAGGAGGAGCAGGTAGATGGCGTGGTGATTTCGGCCGACTGTATCGGGAGGTAGCCATCCCCGCAGAATGAACAGGCGGAGGTATGGGGCCCCCAGAAACTGAAAGAGCCAACCGGTCCAGCGGAACCGATTTACTGATCCGTAGGGAGGTCCTGTATTATTTTTGGGAATGAATTGTCGGACCTCATATGAGCACTCGTATGAGTGCCTACGGTCTGCGTCCGCACTTTCTTCCCGGAATTCTACGGAGATAATCGTGCCGCCATCATATCCAGAGGCATGCGGCGAGTCTCGGGGAGTTCTTATTACCCGGATCAGATGGCAAGCCTCTCAGGGAGGAAAGGTTTGGGAGTGGGCCTCTGGAAGGCTCTGATTCTCCCGCTTGGCGCTTGAAAAGAAGGCAAAGGGAGGTAAGGGAACCTGCATGCGCGTCATTTCTTACAAGGATCAGGGCTACGAGAAATTCGTGCGCTCCCTCGATCGTCGTGCGGAGCCTTCGAGAGATTTGGAGCAGACCGTCGATGCTATTGTAGATGAGGTGCGCAGGCGAGGTGATCGGGCCCTGGTCGAGTATACGCGGAAGTTTGATAAGGCGAAACTTACCACTGGCAGCTTGTTTGTGTCGGAAGAAGAATTCGCCGAGGCAGAGGGAGCCGTGAGGCCGGCGACCAAGAGGGCCATCCGTGCCTCGCGTCGCAATATTCATGCTTTTGCAAAAGAAAGCATGCGCAAGGACTGGAAGCGAAAGAATGCGGAAGGAGCAGTGGTAGGGGAGCGGTTCACTCCCTTCGACCGGGTGGGAATCTATGTTCCGGGAGGAAAAGCGCCTCTCGTGTCCACAGCCCTGATGACGGGCGCCTTTGCGCAGGCTGTCAAAGTTCCTGAGATTATTGCGGCAACACCGGTTGGCATCAGCGGCAAGGTCAATCCAGATCTTCTGTTTGCGCTGAGACAGGCAGGTGCAACCGAGGTTCTGAAGGTTGGTGGAGCGCAGGCCATTGCGGCGCTCGCCATGGGAACCAAGAGCGTGCGTCGAGTCGATAAGATCTTTGGCCCGGGGAACGCCTTCGTCGTAGAGGCAAAGAGACAGATGGTGGCTGTCTCTTATACACATCTCCGAGCCCACGAGACAGGCAGAAATCTCGTATGCCGTCTTCTGCTTGAAAA
>CAXEFH010000300.1:0-4151 GCA_963989605.1 uncultured Roseibacillus sp.
TCTCTCTCCCTGTCCCGGCCTGTCAAGGCGGCTGAGTGGAAAGCGCCTTCGCGCAGGTAACAACCCTGATCAGGATCTGCCGCTGCAGAACCCGGTTAAATCTGGACCGATCAGGGCCAAGGCCGGATCTGGGGACAACCTGTGGCGTCCGCCCTTGAATTTTTGGCCCTTTTCGCTGATACTTCGTGAGTGGAAGGGGCAACTTTGCAGCTTCAGTTTTCCTTTAAGGAGGGAGAGAGGCACGAGGGGCCGAAGCAAAGATCGCTTCATGGAAAGGATCGTGCGATGACGAGAAGAGCCCGGGGGGCTTGCCTTGAATTAGGTCTCGAGGCGCTTGCGGGAAAAGTAACGGTGCGGTGGAACGGAAGAATGAGATCGACGGCAGGTCGGGCGACATGGCCTGATGGGGTTATTGAGTTGAACCCGGCTTTGCTGGCTATTTCGCAGGCTGAAACAGAGAGGACTTTTCTGCATGAATTAGCGCATCTGGTGGCCTATGAGCGAGCGGGCAGGCGGCGAATCAGGCCCCATGGGCCCGAGTGGCGCATGGCATGTTGCGACTTGGGTATCCCCGGTGAACGAGCGGGCCATAACCTTCCTCTTCCCACGAGAACAATACGACGCAAGTGGCGTTATTTCTGCCCGGGGTGCTGGGCAGTGTTTGATCGGGTTCGCAGGATGAGAGGAACCTCAGCCTGTTATGCCTGTTGCCTCAAACATAACGGTGGAGATTATGATGAGCAGTTCCGATTCGTAGAAAAGCGCATCTCCTGAGCCGATTACTCTCCGGCCAGTTGGGGGAAGAGCTGGAGGACTTTCCGGGGGAAGGTCTTGGGCCAGCCCTCGTTGGAACTTGGAGACCCTGAATTCGATCGCCCTGCCTTGATTGCATGGTAGAGGTCGTCGACAAGATCGCGGACAATCTCAGGACGCTCTCCCTGCAGATTCATAGTTTCGGAGGGGTCGTTTGCCAGATCAAATAGTTGAATTGGAGGAAGCGATTTGTCCTGGAGAGCTTTTCCCGGCTTGGGGGCAGACCAACCGCCCGAGCCGGGACAAAGGCAGAGCTTCCATGGTCCTTTACGGATGGCGAAGGAGCCGTTGATTGAATGATGAATGGTATAGGGGCGAGTCGGTGTCTGAAGACCAGGGTTTTCCAGAGCTGCGAGGAACGAAAAGGAATCCTCAGCCATATTCTGAGGGAACTTTCTTCCGCGCACGCCAAGAATATCGGCTACCGTCGCGAAATAGTCGGTGGTGCAGACCGTCAGGTCGCATGAGCTGCCGGGTTTTACACGGGCAGGCCAGCGCACAACAAATGGCACACGATGGCCTCCTTCATAGATGTCAGCCTTGTGACCGCGCCAATCTCCATTGGGTTTGTGTCCCTGGGAGATGAGTTTTGGAATACCTGCTGCGGGAGAGCACCCATTGTCGGTCGTAAAGAGAAAGAGCGTGTCCTCGGTAAGCTTCTGTTCTGCCAGTTCCTGCATGACCTCTCCCACCACCCAGTCCGTTTCCATTACGAAGTCCCCATAGGTACCAAGAGGGGACTTACCCCGCCATTTTTCTGAGGGCACGATCGGAGTATGAGGGCTGGTCAGGGGCAGATAGAGAAAGAATGGAGACTTACTGTCAGCTGCTGACTTGATGAAGGATCGGGATTCCCGGGCAAAATCAATCAGGCAGTTACGGGCCTCAAAATCGGGAGTGGCCGGTCCCTGCCTGTTCCATCCCTTGCTTACTGTTGGAATAGCAGTCACCCTGTCATTGCGGAGGTAGACGTAAGGCGCCATGTCAAGAGAGGCAGGAAAAAGGAAGTCCTCGGTAAATCCGAGCTTCAGGGGTCCCTGTTGGGGCGGCTTGGAAAAATCGATGTTCCAGCAGGTGCCCCTAGTAGGACCTGCAGCGGCCTTTGCAGGCGTTGCCAGCATGTGCCAGTTCAGCCCCAGATGCCATTTGCCGACAACGCATGTGCGGTATCCACGATCCTTGAGGAAACCGGCAATTGTTGTTCGATCAGGATTCATGATGGAACGGTCGGGAGGAAAAAGGACGCTTCTCTTCAAGCGGGAGCGCCAATTGTATCTTCCTGTCAGGATTCCGTATCGGGTTGGGGTACAGACAGAAGAGGTGGTGTGGGCGTCGGTGAAGCGCATGCCCTCCGCCCGGAGGGTATCAAGAGAGGGGGTGGGAATCCTGCCTCCTGCGTGTGAAACATCCCCGTATCCCATGTCATCTGCGAGAATGAAGACGAAATTGGGGGCTGCCTGCACCATGGCAGCAGTGACAAGGAAGAGGATTGAGGTAATGCGGATCGTTGGGTTCATGGCGTTGTCGGCAGTTCGTAAAAGTTATTTGACGACCATCTCGCCTTTCATCAGGACCCAGTGGCCAGGGAAGGTGCACAGGTAGGGGTAGATTCCGGGTTTCTTTGGAGCGACGAAGCGCAGTGTGTCCGAGGAGTGGGGAGCAAGCATTCTCGTTGAATGCAGAATGCGCGTGTCATCAGGAATGAAGTCATTTTTTGCCCCCTCGGGACTCTTGGCCATTTCATTTGCAGCCATTCCCACACTTTCAACGGGGGTTCCGTCCTGCAGGATCAAAAGATTGTGCGGAGTAGCGTCGGGATTCGTAAGGATCAATTTGACGGCCTGGCCTGGCTTCACTTCGAATCGAGTACGACTGAAAAGGAGCCTCCCGGGGGTACAGTTGATCTTGATTTCCAAAAGGTCCGCCTGAGAGTCAAAGGCCGCCTCTCGTGCATTGAGGGTGGTGCTCCCTGCTCTCGTCCTGGAGTTGAGATTGAACGAGGCCATGAACTCTTCCACTTTGGCGGGAATATTCTCGCTCCAGAAAGGGAGGAGAGATTCGGCCCCAAGTGCGGTTCTGATCGCATAGTTCAGATGAGCTTCTCTGGGATGCTCCATAACGGCAAGGACTGCCTGGAAAGCCTTTGAGCTCGCGATATAAGTTGAGGCGGTGACAGCTTCAAGGCGGACAAGCGCACTTTCATCGTTCGCGCTTCGCAGAAGCTGTTCGTCCCGTTCCCCAGCGCTCAATCCACAGTCTGGATAGCGTAATTGCCGGGTCGCAGCGGCCCGGGCGTGATGAATGTCGCAATCCAGAAGCTCGAGGAGCAGCTCCGGATTTGAGGATCCAATCCCCCTGTAGGTCCAGAGAGCCTCGGTCTGATGGTGGCGGAACCGGCGTTTGTCACGCTCCAGCTTATCTACCCAGACATCGAGTTCCGCTCGAACCGCACCGGGAGGGCGGTCCCGCAGTTCGCGTTTGGCCCAGTAGCGGTAGCGGTATTCTCTTCGTTTCAGAAGCTCGAGAAGAGACGAGATTGGAGCGCCTGCGATCCGCGGAGGATCCTGCAACTTTGCGCCTTTGGGGGTGATCCGCCAGATACGGCCTGATTTGCGATCACGCCGTGGATCCCTCAGGGAGTATTGAGCATGCCCCTTGACCGGGTTGTACCAATCACAGATATACATTGCCCCTCTGGGTCCAAAACGAACGTCTACCGGAATGAATGAAAGATTCGTCGAGAAAATGATGTTGAACTGAAATTGCTCGCGGAAATGGTCGCCGTGTTCCGTCCACCGGTGAAACTCAACCCTATTGGTAGGTTTGTAGCGGACCTTCACGAACCCACCTTGCATGTCCTCCGGCCATGAGGAAAAATCGACAAACTCCTGCCCGCATACTCCGGAGTATGCCGGGATGCCATTGGCCCGGGGATGCTGGGCGGGATAAGGAGCATTGGTGGAATGAAAGGCACTGGCGAAAATGGGATGGCTTGCCACGTGCTGCCCCCATTCATCAAAGGTCACACCCCATGGGTTTGTGTTAGGGTATCCACCGAAGGCCGTGAGCTTGTGAGTGCCGGGGCGGAACCGGAACCAGGAACTATTTTTAGCCCGCACCGGACCATACGCAGTCTCGACCTGCGAATTATGAAAGATAGCCTCCCGGAACATGAGATCTCCATCCGGGGTCCACACGAAGTCGTGCAGGGCGTGGTGGGAATCCTCGCATCCGAAACCTGTAAGCACGATTTCCCTGTGGTCGGCTTTGTCATCGCCGTCTGTATCAGCAAGGTAAATGAGATGGCTGTCTCTTATACACATCTGACGCTGCCGACG
>CAXEFH010000301.1:0-4138 GCA_963989605.1 uncultured Roseibacillus sp.
TCAAGCAGAAGACGGCATACGAGATTTCTGCCTGTCTCGTGGGCTCGGAGATGTGTATAAGAGACAGTTCCATGGGTAAAGGTCCTTGGCCAAAAAGAATCCATTCCCGTCAAACCAGATCCCGCGGGAGCTCTCTCCATCGCCCTCGCCATGAGGATCTCGGCCCCGGAAATAGCCTTCGTGGGAGACTCCCTCGTCGACTTTGAAACGGGCAGAGCCGCCGGAATGCAACCTGTTCTCGTCGAATGGGGCTTTAACCCCGCAGAAAAGCTTACAGAGGCCACTGCCCCTCTTGTGTCCTCCGTGACAGATCTTCGTAAATTCCTGCAAGCGCCTCCTCGAGAATCGTGAGGTATTCCTCGCGGGGAATTTCCCATCCGCCGAACTGACGCAAGTGATCCGTCATCCACTGTGTGTCCAGAACGAGGTAGTCCTGCTTCCGAAGCCAATCCACGAGATGAACGAGGGCGACCTTACTGGCATCCGTTTTCCGCGAGAACATGGACTCCCCGAAGAAGGCTCTCCCCAGGGATACGCCGTAGAGCCCCCCCTGCAGTCCATCACTGTCCCAGCATTCAATTGAGTGGGCAAAACCAAGCTCGTGAAGCTGAACGTAGCTGTCGACGATTACCTCATCAATCCACGTCTCTTTCCTCTCCCCGCATGCTTCAATCACCTCCCGGAATGAGGAGTCCCACTTCACCTCAAATGGTCGTTTTCTGAGTACGCGCTTCAATCCGTGGGGGATCTTGAACCGTTCGTCGAGTGGAATCAGACCGCGCTTGTGGGGGGAAAACCAAAGAATTTCCCCATCTTCAGACATGGGAAATACCCCTTCGGTGTAGGCTCCAAGCAGGACATGGGGGGGAATGCGCTCCACGACCCTTATTTCAATCGTCCATCAGCAATATTCAATCTACATTAATGCCATGGACCGGCTCGTGATTGATCTCGCCCTGTTGCCCGAGGACGGCCAACTTCTCGAGGACACACTCCCAGCGAGCATCTTTGATCTCCCTGAAGGTGACGCGATGCCACTTGGACCCCTTGTTTTCAGGCTTCAAGTCCAACGTTTTGGCGATGAACTCCTTCTCCAAGGCAGTCTCGAGGCTCCTTTTGAGTTCCAATGCGTCCGAACCCTGACCATGTTCAGGAAAACGATCAGCCTGCCTGGGTCTGTCATCGCTTTTGAGATAGGCTCCAAGGCTACGATCGATGCCACGGAGGCATTGCGGGAGGAGATTCTGCTGAATTTTCCGGCCTATCCCAGGTGTGATGAGGGAGACGAACCGGTTAAATGCGAAATCAACCCCCGCTATTTAGCGGTGGACAAGCCCACTACGGATGATGTAGATGACCCGCCCGCCGCCAAGGGTGACAGCCGATGGGCTGCCCTTGACGGGCTGGAAAATCCCGACAAGCAATCCTAACCGCCCCAGAAAGCCATGGCCGTGCCAAAACGCAGAACCTCGAAAATGAAACAGCGCATGCGCAGGGGTGCCAATCGCTGGCGGAAGCCTCTTCTTCAAACCTGTCCTGAATGCGGCAGCCGAACGCCAGGCCATATCGCCTGCCCGTCCTGCGGGTTTTACCGCGAGCGCCAGGTCCTTGACGTTGATGTGATGTAGGCTTACAGGCGGGCGGCCCTCAGATCCCTCAACCCCTCCATCGAAACTCTTGGTCTACCGGGCTTTCTTATGAAAATTGCCCTCGATGCCATGGGTGGGGACCAGGCGCCTGATGTTACGATAGGAGGTGCCCGGAATGCTCTGGCAGCATATCCCTCAATTGAGAGGCTTTTTCTCGTTGGGGACGAAAGTCGTCTCCGTGAGGGTTGCCGCGAAAAGAAGCTGAACGATTCGAGGCTTGAGATCATCCATGCCCCGGAGGTCGTGGGCATGTCAGAATCCGCAGTGGGTGCGATCAGGCGCAAGAAGACATCATCAATCTCGGTCGCTACCGAAATGGTGAAGGAGGGTCAGGCCGATGCAGTAGTCAGTGCAGGAAATACAGGCGCCGCGGTAGCAGCATGCACGCTGAAGCTCCGCCATCTCGAAGGAGTGGAACGTGCCGGAATCGCATCTCCCCTTCCCAATGAGTTTGGCAAATGTAATCTTCTTGATGCCGGAGCAAACCCAGATGCAAAACCCAGCCACCTTCTCGGCTATGCGATCATGGGCAGCGTCTATGCCCACCACGTGCAGCAGGTTGAGACTCCGATCGTGGGCATCATGTCGAATGGCGAGGAAGACGAAAAAGGCAATGAGCTGACAAAAAAGACCTCGGCTCTGATCCGCGAGTATGTGAATTCCGGCAACGCATCTTTCGACTGGACCGGCAATGTGGAGGGATACGACCTTTTTATGACCAAGCTCAACGTCTGCCTCTGTGACGGGTTCGTTGGAAACGTGGTTCTGAAGACTTGCGGCGCTACCGGAAAAGCCATGTCCAAGTGGATGCGTGAAGGGCTGAATGCTACCCCCATCCGGCAGGCTGGCGCTCTGCTCGCCAAGGGGGCCTTTCGCGACATGAAAGACCGTTTCAATTACGAAACCTACGGGGGCAGTCCGCTTCTTGGAGTGAACGGGGTCTGCATCATCGCTCATGGATCGTCCTCGGCCCTGGCCATTCAGAATGCCATCAGGGTCGCCGCCGAGGCGATCAGGCACGATGTGAATCCTCACATCGTGAAGGCCATGAAGTCCATCGACTGATGGCGCCTGCCAGTGCTCTGGCACGGACAGGGAAGCTCCATCAAATTTAGGGAAGCGAGGCTTGCCCGAACACGAAAGCTGTCATTCACTCACACCTGATGAGCGGATCGTCCTCGCAGATCAAAGTCGCGATCGCGGGCACAGGGAGTTACGTCCCGGAAAGAGTTCTCACTAATTCCGATCTCGAAATCATGGTTGATACCTCAGACGAGTGGATCACCGCCCGGACGGGCATAAAGGAACGACGCATCGCGGCCGAGGACGAGTTTACTTCGCACATGGCCGTCAAGGCCTCCAGGAAAGCCATTGAGCAGGCAGGAATTAGCCCCTCTGAAGTAGAGCTCATTATCGTCGCGACCATCACCCCGAATACTCTTACTCCTGCGACCGCGTGCTACGTACAGCACGAGCTCGGAGCTCATCAGGCGGTTGCCTTTGACATCTCGGCCGCATGCTCAGGATTCCTTTATGCCATGAGACTAGCTGAGCGGATGATCTCAGGGGGCACCTGCAAGAACGCTCTGATACTCGGCGCAGAGAAACTCTCTGCCTTTGTAAACTGGGACGACCGTTCTACCTGCGTGCTTTTCGGAGACGGGGCCGGGGCCGCCCTGCTCAAGAGAGCAAGGGAGGAAGAGGGCCAGATCCTTGCCATCGATATCGGGACTGACGGGGGACAGACTGACCTTCTGAATATCCCCGGCGGGGGATCAGCTTGTCCCATCACCCAGGAAAATGCTGATCAACGCCTCTCTACCCTTGCCATGGTTGGCACGGATGTATTCAAGCAGGCCGTCACCCGCATGCGGGACTCCGCAAATTCTGTTATTGAGCGCTCCGGTCTTCGACCCGGGGACATCAAGCTCCTCATTCCCCATCAGGCCAACCTGCGCATCATCGAGGCAATCACGAAGCGCATTGAAATCCCTGAGGACAGGGTTTTCGTCAACCTTCACAAGTATGGAAATACCTCTGCCGCTGCCTGCGCAATTGCCCTCGATGAGGCCCACCGCGCTCAGAAATTCGGACCCGGGGACCACATTGTGATGGCAGCTTTCGGCGCGGGGTTGACCTGGGCCTCTGCTGCCATTCGCTGGTAGCTACCGCAGGCGGGTTGAGATGTTTTCTCAATTCCGGTTGCACCCGGGGCGGGACTCCATTGAACTGACCAGCGCCTACTCTCGACCCGTAATGTCAAATCCCCGCACTTCCCCGGACCCGGATCTGAAAAGTATGCCTCCGGGCATTCCCTATATCATCGGTAACGAAGCAGCCGAGAGATTCAGCTTCTATGGGATGAAAACCATCTTGGCGGTGTTCATGACAAAATACCTCTGGCTGATGAATGATACTCCCTGTCTCTTATACACATCTGACGCTGCCGACGAATAGAGAGGTGTAGATCTCGGTGGTCGCCGTATCAT
>CAXEFH010000302.1:0-4132 GCA_963989605.1 uncultured Roseibacillus sp.
TTTTCAAGCAGAAGACGGCATACGAGATTTCTGCCTGTCTCGTGGGCTCGGAGATGTGTATAAGAGACAGTAGCTAGGTTCAGGAACCGCGTCGGACAGGCCGAACGCTCCGCTAGGAACCAAGGGAGCGTCTGGGGGCGTGGGTCCAGATGCAGCAGACGCCGCACTGATGAGGAAAGCTCCCAGGAGAGCTCCCAGGAGAGGTTTCGGCACGACGGACGAACGGGTGGGGGAAGTCAGGGTGGACAACATGGGTGAACGTTGCTCTATGCTTAAGTATCCCAAAATATCAATGTAATGGAAAGAACTTTAGCAACAGAAGTCCCGGCGCATCGGAGAGATCAGGCGCTCAATGAGTTCTAACGGACGATTCCCCTCTCGGAAGACCCGAGGAAGTCCAGCAACTGCCGGACCTTCTCGTTGTTGGCACAATCCATCGCTTGCAAGGTCTCAAGCTGAGACGCGAGATTGATTCTCTTCTTCAGGAAGAGGGTCTTATAGGCGTTTTTGAGTGCCCGGATGTCTTCTGGGTCAAAACCGCGGCGCTGCAGGCCGATGAGGTTGAGGCCCCGGATCTGAGCTGGGTTTCCATCTGCGATGGTGAAGGGCGGGACGTCCTGCACGATTTTGGTGCAGCCTCCGATCATGGAGTGGGCACCCACCCGGCAGAACTGGTGAACCCCTGCCATCCCGGAGAGGATGACGTGGTCCTCCACTGTGACGTGGCCTGCCAGGGTCGCTGCGTTGGAAAGAATGCAGTGGTTCCCGACTACGGCATCGTGTGCGACGTGAGTGTAGGCAAGAAAGTTATTGTCGGATCCGATCCTCGTGGGCGATTCCGGGGAGGTGCCCCGGTGGACGGTGACGAACTCCCGAAAGGTATTGCGATTGCCGATCTCCGCATAGGTGGGTTCCCCGGCATACTTGAGGTCCTGGCTCCGTGCCCCGATGGAAGAGAAGGGATAGAACACGTTGTCCTCTCCAATAGTGACGGGGCCCTCAAGGACGAGATGAGAGTGCAGATGGCTCCGGGATCCGATGCGAACCTCATCCCCGATGATGCAGTAGGGACCGATTTCCACATCATCCCCGATCTCGGCCTTGGGTGAGACAACTGCAGAGGGATGGATCACGGCGAGGGGGGGAGGACCTTCGAAGTCTTGGGTAAAAGTGGCTCAGGGGAAAGGCCAGGATTTCCAAAGTTACCAGAGGACGACTAATGCAAATTACTTGCAATCTCTGGGAAAAGAAGGCATTTCTCCCAGATGCCGATCGTGCGACTTCAAGTCTTTTTATTTGTGGCTCTCGGCTCCCTCGCTGGTGCCCAAGTCAAAGTTGCGGTGCTTCATCCACTTCTTGCGGATCTCGTTGGGAAAGTCGGTGGCGAGAGGGTTGAAGTGGTGGATCTGATGGGACCTGGTGGAGACCCCCACAAATTTGAGCCGGGAGCAAAGGAGCTCCGTCAGGCGCAGGGCGCACAACTTTATTTTGTGTGTGGAAAGGGTCTGGAGCCCTATCTCCCTAAATTGCGGGATGCGGCAGGGGCTCAGAAGGTGATCGAGGTCGGCGAGACCCTCCCCACCCTCAAGGCTGAGGTTCTCTGCGATCATGATGGACATGCCCACACTCATGAGGAAATCGACCCCCACTGGTGGCATTCGATCGATTGCTGGCGGCGGGCTGCGACCCGGGTGCGCAAGGAACTGTCTGCGATCGATGGTGACAACGCCGATTTTTACCGGAAGAGAGCCTCTCAGGTAAGGAAGGAGCTTGCTGGTCTGCGACAGTGGGCGAGCGTTGAACTGGCAAAGGTCCCCCCGGAATCTAGGACCCTCGCGACCGCTCATGCTGCGTTCGCCTACTTCTGCAACGAACACAAATGGAAGATGCTGGCGGTCCAGGGACTCAACCGGGAACGAATCGACTCTCCCAAATTTCTGGCCGAGGTGGTAGACGCAATCCGGGAGGAAAAAGTCCGGGCGCTTTTCCCCGAGAAGCGTTCGAATCCCAAGATCCTGAAGACGGTAGCGGAAGGTGCCGGTGTTTTGGTTGGAAAGCCTCTCATCGCGGACGGTGGCAGCTCCATCGAGGAGATGTTCCGTTATAACGTGGGCGTGATTGTGGGGACGCTGGGCCAGAAGTAGAGGTTCCAGGGCTCTCTTCGTTGGCTTCCAGCGCGGTAGGATGCCGTTTGGGTGGAGGCATATGCCGTTCTCTTCCCTTTGGGATTGAGCGGTGCAAGCGGGCAGGCCACACTTGGTCGTGCTCAATTGTCGAGCTATGCCGTTCGCCAGTGCTGGCGAAATTTCTCCCCTTTTCGGGCTGTTGACCCTTGTTCTTGTGGGTGTCGTTCTGGTATCCCTGATCCTCCTGCGTTTTCGCCAGTCACTTCTCGTGGGATACTTCCTCTCAGGCGTTCTTCTTGCCAACAGCGGGTTGCTTGACTGGGTGGGAGCAGACTCCAGTGACCTTGACCGGTTGGCGGAGCTCGGGGTCATTTTACTTCTTTTTACCCTCGGACTCGAGTTCTCGCTTACGGAAATCAAACACCTTCGCCGGGTTGCTCTTCTGGGAGGAGGCCTTCAGGTAGGTCTTGTTGGTCTGGTTTCAGGAGCCACATGCGTGTTCTTTGGTTTTCCATTTCCAGTAGCAATTGCCCTCGCAGTGGCGATCGCCCTTTCCAGCACGGCAGTGAGCATCAAGGCATTCCACGATCTCGGGATGGCGGACAGTCCCGCCGCCCGTCTGGCCCTGGGAGTCGCTATTTTTCAGGATATCCTTGTGATCTTCTTCATGATCATATTGCCTCCGCTGCTTGGGCAGGGAAGCGGTTCAATGACTGCTGGAATTGGTATCGCGGTGCTGAAAGGGATCCTTTTTCTCGCTGCCTGCTGGTTCCTGAGCCGGCGTGGCATTCCCCAGATCCTGCATGCGGTGGCGCGAACCCGTAGTCGCGAGCTGTTTACCGTTACAGTGGTGGGGCTCTGCGCAGCCGTGGCTTTCGGAGCAGTGCAACTCAACCTGAGCGCTGCACTGGGTGCTTTTGCTGCAGGGCTGGTTGTGAGCGAGTCGATCTACAGTCACCGGGTCCTCGCAGACATCCTTCCTTTCAGAGACCTGTTTCTTACCATTTTCTTCGTTTCCATCGGTTTGCTGATTGACCTTGGAGAGGTGGCTTCCAACTGGGCACTGATCACCAGTGTAACCCTGATCATTCTTGTCATTAAGTTTGGCGCGGGATTTCTGGCGGCGAAAAGACTGGGTGTCGGCCTGCGTCCCTGCCTTCTTGCGGCCGCGGCGCTGGCGAGTACAGGAGAGTTCTCTCTCGTGCTTTTTGAGCGGATCGCGGACTTCGGAGTTTTCGAGTCCTGGCCCGAGTTGGAACAGGTCCTTCTGGTTTCAACTGCCATCGGAATGGGATTTGTCCCGGCGCTCATGCGTTTTTCCGACTGGCTGGTCCCGGCCCTAGAGCGTCGTGGGTGGCTCCAGGGTAAAGCGGATCCCGTCGTAGAGCTTACACCGGAGGGAGAGCGTGAAGCCCTCAGCGGGCATGTGATCGTGTGTGGGTATGGACCGGTCGGCAGGGTCCTGCAGGAGTCCTTGGCGAAGTGTAATATAGGAGCACTCATTCTGGAACTCAACGCAGATACGGTCCATGAAATGGTAGGGCATGGGATACTGGGGCTCTATGCGGATGCGAGGCAGCCTGAAGCTCTGGAGATGGCAGGTGTCGAAAGGGCTCGCGGCATCGCGTTCACATTTCCTGACGTGGATGCTGCGATTGCGGGAATGCGTCTCGCGAGACAGCGGAATCCTGAGATTCTCGTCTACGCGCGCGCGAAGTTCACCGGGGAGGCGGATCGGCTACGTGAGGAAGGGGCGGACCATGTCTTTCACGATGAACAGGAGAGTGGACAGGCCCTGATCAAATGTGTGCTGACCAGTTACGTTGAGCAGGACGTCCTCGATGATTTCTCATGATTGTCGGGACATCGCTCCCGGGGTGCGTGACTTCGGGTAAGGGGCACTGAGAACATTTCTCTTGTTCCCGGGCTTGACCCGGTGCGGCAGGCGGGCGACCCAGAAGTGTGCCGGATTGGGACTGTCTCTTATACACATCTGACGCTGCCGA
>CAXEFH010000303.1:0-4120 GCA_963989605.1 uncultured Roseibacillus sp.
GAGATCTACACCTCTCTATTCGTCGGCAGCGTCAGATGTGTATAAGAGACAGGTTCCGGAGAGTGGGACTTGTCAGCTTTAGCCTATGAAGGTCCTTTCCGGTTGCATACGTCGATTACTGCTTCTCGGTTCCGTCCTCCTGCTTGGGGGTGCAGTTGTTGTGGCTCAAGAGGTGGAAGCGGATTCTCCGTCAGAGGTTGAAGAGGTGGCGCCAGCAGAAGAAGCCTCGCCTGCTACCGAGGAGAGTAATTCGATCGATGAGAAAATTAATAAGGGATTCGGAAAGGCAACCGGCTGGTTCGTAAAGTCGATTTTCTCTACTATTAAAATCGCGAACTATGAAGTGCTCTGGGTCATTCTCTGGTTGGCTGCCGCGGGAGTCGTGTTTACGGCGGTTTTCAAGGCGATCAATATCCGTGCCTTCCCCCTGGCGCTGCGCACTGTCAGGGGAAAATACAGCGACCCGGGTGACCCAGGTAACATTTCGCATTTTCAGGCACTCGCCACTGCGGTCTCGGGAACGGTTGGTTTGGGGAATATCGCGGGAGTCGCTATTGGTATCTCCATCGCAGGCCCGGGAGTTGCTTTCTGGCTCTTCCTCAGTGGGTTTCTCGGAATGGCTACCAAGTTTGCGGAGTGCACCCTTGGGGTGAAATATCGAAATATTGATGGAGGGGGAACGGTTCAGGGTGGTCCCATGTATTATTTGAAGCGAGGAATGGCAGAGCGTGGTCTAGGTCCCGTGGGGGCGATCCTCGCGGTATTCTTTGCGATCTTCTGTGTGTTTGCATCTTTCGGGGGCGGGAATATCTTCCAGGTGAATCAGGTCACCCAGCAGCTTATCAATGTTGCCGGGGAGAATAGCTTCTTTGCATCACACCAGTGGGTTTTCGGGTTGATGATGGCACTCGTGACAGCGCTGGTGATCATTGGCGGGATTAAATCAATCGCCAAGGTCACCTCTAGGCTGGTTCCTACGATGTGCGTTATTTACATCTTGAGCGCAATTCTTGTGCTTGTGGTTAACGCCGAGGCGATTCCGGGAGCGATTGGAATGATCGTCACGGAGGCCTTCCAGCCTCGGGCCGCGGTAACGGGAGGAATCCTCGCGGCATTCATATGGGGCATGCGGCGGGCTACTTTTTCCAACGAAGCAGGAATCGGCTCCGCCCCCATCGCTCACTCTGCTGCCAGGACCCGCAAGCCCGCATCCGAGGGTGTGGTGGCTCTCCTGGAACCTTTCGTTGATACCGTTCTGGTTTGCACAATGACATCGCTCGTCATTGTCACCACGATGCAATTCGATGGTGAAACCGCCAATTTTACGGTGAACGGACAAGCCTTTGAACTAGGTCGGGGTGCGAATAACAGCTCTTCGTTTGGAATAGGACTCACATCCGCAGCTTTTGAGACTGTAAATTCCGGATTCAGATATCTTCTGTTTGTATGTGTCCTGTTGTTCGCGTTTTCCACTCTGGTGACGTGGAGTTATTATGGTCTTCAGGCATGGCAGTATCTTTTCGGAAAGAGCCAGACTCTCGAGCTTACCTACAAGACAGTCTTCTGTCTCATCATTATTGCGGGAGCCTCCGCAAACGTTGGCAATGCGGTGGACTTCTCAGACGCGGCCCTCTTTGCGATGAGTATTCCGAACCTCATCGGCGTCTACTTCATGATTCCGATCATCAGGAGAGAATATGCCAAGTTCCAACACTTCGCCGAGCGGGTTGATGCGGGATCGTCTCTTGCGGAGGCGGATGCTTCTGCCGAAAAGGCCTTTCCGGACCAGTAAAGCGGGATAAGCTGATTCGATGGCGCGCAAATATACCCTGCAGCGTCCTACCACCAGTGGTGGGTCCGGAATTGACTTCGCTGAGGAACTCAACGAGCAGCAATTGGCAGCGGTGTCGTCACCGCCCGGACCGGCTCTTGTGATTGCGGGAGCAGGGTCTGGCAAGACCAGGACCCTCACCTACCGGGTGGCGTACCTTCTCGACCGGGGAATTGAACCTCGCAATATCCTGCTGCTGACTTTCACCAATAAAGCGGCCAAGGAAATGCTTGAGCGGGTCAGGTCGCTGGTTCCCCGGGATGTCAGCGAGATGTGGGGAGGAACCTTTCATTCGGTTGGTAACCGGATACTGAGACGCCACGCCGAAGAGATTGGATTTACGAAGTCCTTTTCCATTATGGACCGGGATGATCAGAAATCACTGATGAATACGGTGATCGCGGAGTGTGAGATTGACACCACCGCCAGAAGGTTCCCGAAGCCCGATGTTCTGATCTCAATGTTCAGTTTGATCGAGAACACGGGTGTTGGGCTTGAGGACCTCCTTGAGGAGCGTTATCCGTATTTTGAGGAGTGGGCTGAGGAGATCGCACGGGTGGAGGCGCGTTACAGGGTGAAGAAGCGCCTGATTAATTGCATGGACTTCGACGATCTCCTCGTGCTGACCCTGCAGTTGCTCCAGAAAAACGAGGAGTTACGCAGTCTCTATCAGAAGCGGTTCCAGTATGTCCTGGTGGATGAGTTTCAGGATACGAACTACGTCCAAAGCGAGCTGGTAGACCTCTTGGTAGGGGAGGGCCAGAGCCTCATGGTGGTGGGGGATGATGCCCAGTCGATTTATTCCTGGAGAGGGGCTGACATGGATAACATCCTTAGCTTCCCGGAACGTTATCCGAAGGCGCAGGTCTACCGGATCGAAAAGAACTATCGCAGTGTGCCGGAAATACTTGAGCTCTCAAATTCAGCGATTAAGGCCAACCGGCATCGCTTCGAGAAGGATCTGCAGGCAGCGCGGGAAGGAGGGGCAATGATGCCGGCACTGGTGTCTCTCGAGGATCCTAACTCGCAGGCGCACTTTGTGGCCCAACGGATTCTGGAATTGCGTGAAGAGGGGGTGGAGCTTGAGGAGATCGCGGTCCTCTATCGAGCCCACCACCAGAGCATGACCCTGCAGATGGAGTTGAGGAACCGAGGCATCCCTTTCCAGATCACGAGTGGCTTGCGCTTTTTTGAGCAGGCCCATATTAAGGACGTTGCCGCCTTCATGCGGTTTGTGACCAATCGCCGGGATGAGGTCAGTTTCAAGCGTATGGCGTGTCTTCTTCCGGGCATTGGCGCCAAGAGTGCCGACAAGCTATGGAGAGGCTGGGCAGACTCTCCCCATGCCGCCGCAGAGGTTCCCCCCACTGCGTTTTCGGACATTCTTGCGGAACTCCCGGTTCCTAGGAAGTCGACATCCCACTGGGAGCAGTTGGGACATACTCTTGATGAGTTGGTCAGCGACGATGGTTTCGCCAGGCCTGCTGACATGATATTCAGTGTCCTCGAAGGGGTTTACGATGAAGTCATGCGTGAGTCGTTTGACAACTACGAGCACCGGCGGTCGGACCTCGAGGAACTGATGAGTTATGCGGATCGATTTGACGACGTCCTCGAATGCCTCGCGCAACTCTCTCTCATGTCGGCGGTGGACGGAGATCCCAGCGGTAGTAAGGCCGAGTTAGATACTGAGCAGGTTGTGCTCTCCTCCGTTCATCAGGCGAAGGGGCTGGAATGGCGGGTCGTCTTTGTGATTTCCCTGACAGATGGGATGTTTCCAAACGGGAGAGTGCTCGATGCCGATGATGAGTATATGCTCGAGGAAGAGCGCCGGCTCTTTTACGTCGCGATTACGAGGGCGAAGGATGAACTCTATCTCACCTATCCGCAGATTAATCCTAAGAGTTACTCCGGCGAGGTGATCCAGAGGCCCTCTCGTTTTCTGGATGATTGTCCTGCTGAATTGATGGAGGAGTGGCAGGTCTCGGGCGAGTGGTAGCGGGTGATGCCGTCAACAGCTTCTTCCCCCCTCCGGAAGAGATTCGGTCGACCCGGAAAGGTCTTCCATCACGCCGCGGGCCCGAGGCCATGCGATCTTCGCCTCCATGATAATCCAGATTTGAAGGGCGATGGTGGCAAGCCCAAGGATGGCGAGCAGGAACTGAGAGTTCTGGAAAAATTCATAGACTTTGATTGTCATGGCGATTCCGGGGAGGATCAGCATCACAATAGCGGGAGGAATGATGAACCAGACAGGAAGGGATCGGCGCCATAAACAGACTGTCTCTT
>CAXEFH010000304.1:0-4117 GCA_963989605.1 uncultured Roseibacillus sp.
TTTTTCAAGCAGAAGACGGCATACGAGATTTCTGCCTGTCTCGTGGGCTCGGAGATGTGTATAAGAGACAGGAAGTAGAGTGAAGGTTCACGGGATTGGAAGCAGAAACCCGGCTACTGATCCTCCCTATGGGAAGGTGGGGAGTATTGGGACCAGGAGTTACTGGGGACGCTCGGTCCTTCGGGAAGTTACAGAGTCGGAGCATACATGTGTTTGATTAGAAGAAGGGCAGGCGCTAAGACTTCATGGCTCCCCGACATGCGTTCTCTGGCTTCTCTTTTCCTTGCTCTGATCCTGACGTGCCACCCCAGTGCTGGGCGTTCTCATGTTCTATTCATTGCAGTAGACGACCTGAACGACTGGATCGGGTGCCTCGGGGGGCATCCGCAGGCACTTACCCCCAATATTGACCGCCTGGCTGCCCGGGGCATCCTCTTCACCAATGCCCATTGTGTGGCCTCAGCCTGCAATCCATCCCGGGCGGCCGTGTTCAGTGGTCGGAGGCCGGTCGTGACAGGGGTGTGGTCCAATCAGAGCGGATCGCTCGCGCGGTGTTATCCGCAGGCCCGTCTCCTCAGCACCACCTTTGCGGGATCGGGCTATGACACTCTCGGGGCGGGTAAACTTCTCCACTCCCAAGGAGGAAAATCATATGGGGAATACTTTGGAGTGAACCAGCGCTGGAGCCCTTTATCCAAGGAGGCGGTGAGGTATACTCGAAAGGAGCTTCCTACCAAGGCGACAGATAATCCCAGGCATCTGGTAGCGGATAGCCTTGGCCGCGAGGCGACTCTGCCCCTCAACCGGATGCCCTCGGATCGCAAGCCGGCTCAGGCTGATGGCGAGTCTTTCGATTGGGGAGGGTGGGATGTCCCGGATGTGGATTTTGGAGATACCAAGATTACTGACTGGGCGATCGGGAAGTTAAAGGAAGTGCGAAAGCGACCTCTGTTTCTCGCGGTAGGCTACTACCGCCCTCATATTCCTCTGTGGGCTCCCAAGCGGTTTTTTGAACGTTTCCAAGGGGACCCGGGGAAACTACCTGCAGCCAAGGAGGGCGACCTGGATGATCTGGGGACCGTTGGCCGCAGATGGGCGCGGAGGGCCGTTACGGCAGGCAGCCATGCCACAGTAATCAAACACGGGCAGTGGCAGAAAGCGGTCGAAGCGTATCTTGCCTGTACTTCCTATGTCGATCATGAGATTGGGCGCTTGCTCGCTGCTCTGGACCAGAGCGAGAGCGGAGAAAATACCTGGATCATAATGTGGTCCGATCATGGATGGCACCTCGGAGAGAAGGAGCACTGGGGCAAATGGACCGGATGGGAGAGGTCGACCAGAGTTCCCCTCATCGTTGTACCCCCTCGAGCACAGGCTGGGAAGTTCGCGGGAGGCGGATCACGTTGTCAGCAGCCCGTGAGTCTACTGGATCTTTATCCGACGCTGGTTGAACTCTGCAAGCTGAAGGTTCCCGGAGTCCTTGACGGACGTTCTCTGGGGCCCTTGCTGCGCCAACCCTCCCGACCCACGGGACGGGTGGTGACCACCACCTTTGATCGTGGTAACGTTTCCCTGAGGAGTGACCGCTGGCGCTACATTCGCTATGCTGACGGAGAAGAGGAACTCTACGACCTGACGGTGGATCCCAACGAATGGTCCAATCTTTCAGGTCTGCCCGAACATGCTGACACGAGAGCAAGGTTTTCAGCTCTCATTACCGGGCGCCAATAGCCCGGGGTCCCCTTGAGGGAAGAGAAGGGTGAAACGAGACCCTGCGATGGATTCCGAGGTCTCTGGCAGGCTGTAGGAGACGGATGCTCTGCTGCTGGAGGATATGCCCTTACTCGACTATCCCTACATGAGCTGGAACCAGCTTGCTGATAGTCCGCCAGTTCTGGAATACAGAGAGAAGATCAAGCCAGCGGGAAAGCAGGTTTTTGCTGCCGACAAATCGTGAGGGGTCGGTCATGGGACCCCTCAGAGTTCTGCCACAAGTCATGTTTGCTGGCGCTGATCAGGCGAGGATTTCGCTGAGTACCTTGCCCGCCACATCCGTGAGGCGGAAGTTGCGGCCATTGAAGAAGTAGGTGAGGCGTTCGTGGTCGATGCCGAGGAGGTGAAGAATGGTGGCATGCAGGTCATTGACGCTAACCCGGTTTTCCACGGCCTTGTACCCAAATTCGTCACTCGCACCGTAGTGGGACCCACCCTTGATACCTCCTCCAGCCATCCACATGGTGAAGGCATTGGGATTGTGGTCCCGGCCCTTCCCGCTCTGGGCGTCAGAGGTTCGGCCGAATTCACCACCCCACACCACAAGGGTGTCGTCCAGCATCCCCCTTGACTTCAGGTCCTCGAGGAGAGCTCCGATGGGCTGATCGACGCTCTTGGCTGCGATCCGGTGATTGGCCCCGATATCGTTGTGCCCATCCCAAGGGACATCGGCTACTCCTCCCCCTCCGCCATTGGTTCCGGCGTAGAGTTGGACGAAGCGTACGCCACGCTCAACGAGACGTCTAGCCATGATGCACTGGCGGCCCACCAGTTGAGTTTCCTTCTGGTCGAGTCCATAGGCCTGCTGGGTGACCTTCGACTCCTTGTCAACGTCCATCGCTTCCGGGGCAGCGGTCTGCATCCGGTAGGCGAGTTCGAAGGATTCGATCCGAGCCGCTAGATCCCTTTCGAGAGAGCGAGGCTCTCCGTGTGCCCGGTTCATTGACCTGAGGATGTCAAGCTGGGCACGCTGGTGCTGATCACCCATATTCGTGCGTCGGGTAAGATTGCCAATGGGATTTGTTCCGTTGATTGCAGTGGGCTGAAATTTCTTTGGCAGGAATCCGGGCGCCCAGATGGGCTTCCCACCGCGTGGCATGGCACCGTGCAGGACCACGAATCCGGGGAGGTTCTCGTTTTCGCTACCGAGGCCGTAGGTCACCCACGATCCCATGGCGGGGCGACCCTGCAGGAACATCCCGGAATTCATCTCCAGCATGGCCGGAGTATGATTATTGGATTGCGAGTAGCAGGAATAGAGGAAGGCCATGTCATCAACGTGCTGAGCCATGTTCGGGAAAATCTCCGAGACCCAGGTTCCGGATTCTCCGTGTTGCTTCCATGAGAAGGGAGAGGCGAGAATCTTCCCGTCAGTTGTGAAAAAACCGGTCTTGGGATCCGCTCCGACGAGTTTCTCTCCGTTGCGTTTCTGGAGTTCTGGTTTGTAATCGAACGTATCGACCTGAGAAGGACTGCCAGGCATGAAGAGCCAGATCACGGATTTGGCCTTGGGAGCAAAGTGGGGCCCGGGAAATTTAAAGGAGTTCTCCGGATCTGAGCTTGTCTGCCCGAGCAGGCCTTCCTCGCTGAGAAGCTTGGTCAGGGCGAGAGAACCACAACCCAGGCCGGCATTCTGAAGGAAATTGCGGCGGGAAGCATAGAACTGGGAATTGGTCATATCAGTCGACAAAGATAAATTCGTTTAGGCAGATCAGGGTCTGACAGAAGTCGGCAACTGCCATTTTCATGGCCTCTGGGGTAGTGCCGTAGGACTCAGCCTGTCCCTGGATGAACGTGCCCATTTGCTGCTCTTCGATAGTCGTGGGAGGCCGGGAAAGTGCATAGGAGTAGGCCTTCTGGATAACATCCGGAATTGATACACTATCGTCCGGACGAATGCGCAGGGCGAATTTTTCAGCAAGTTCCCGCACGTAGGGCGAGTTCATCATTGCGAGCGCCTGGGGAGGAACGGTGGTGGCAACCCGTTTCCCGATTCCCTGCATGGCATCAGGAGCGTCAAAGAGTTGGAGGATGGGGATCAGGTTACTCCTTTTGACGGTGAGATAGATGCTTCGGCGAGCGTGTCGCTGGTCCACGGATCCCTTATCGAACATCCGTTTATCAAGGGTTCCACTCACCGAGAGAAGGGAGTCACGAATCACTTCAGCCTCGAGGCGAGTGGCGCCGCGGCGCCACCAGAGTTTGTTCTCGGGGTCCACCTTCATGGCCATCTGATTGGAGTTTCCCTGCTGGCGGTAGACCGCACTCATCATGATCATCCTGTGTAGCTGTCTCTTATACACATCTCCGAGCCCACGAGACAGGCAGAAATCTCGTATGCCGT
>CAXEFH010000305.1:0-4117 GCA_963989605.1 uncultured Roseibacillus sp.
AATGATACGGCGACCACCGAGATCTACACCTCTCTATTCGTCGGCAGCGTCAGATGTGTATAAGAGACAGCTTTTCGGGGTCATTCGTATTTAGATCTGGCATCTTCACTTTAACTACTTCCATCAACTTGTCCTTGGTAATCTTACCGACCTTCTCCTTGTTCGGTTCTCCGGACCCGGATGCGATATTTGCTGCTTTTTTGAGCAGGACCGCCGCGGGCGGCTGCTTGGTCACGAAATCAAAGCTGCTATCGGTATAGACAGTAATGATGGTGGGCAGCAGATCCCCCGCCTGCTGCTGAGTGGCTGCGTTAAAATCCTTGCAGAACTGCATGATATTCACTCCGGCCTGACCTAGAGCGGGACCAACCGGAGGTGAGGGATTCGCTTGACCTGCAAGGATCTGAAGCTTGAGAGTGCCTTTGACTTCTTTTGCCATGAGATGAGTGGGTCTGAATGTGAGTGTTTTGACTGCCTACGTGAATGGTGCCCTTCAAGAAGGCTGCGGTTAGACTGCCGATGTCCTAGCCAGGCTCGACTTGCCAGAATTCAAGCTCAACCGGTGTCGAGCGCCCGAAAATTGTAACGGCTACCCGGAGTTTGCCTTTTTCCTCGTCAATCTCTTCCACCACTCCGTTCTGGCTTTCGAAGGGACCGTCGGCAACCTTGACCGTATCACCAACCTCGAAGCTGATAGCCGGACGAACGCTGTCTTCCCGCTCCTTGATCTGCGCGAGCATGCTTTCGACCTCCCGCTGGCGCATGGGTATCGGCCGGTCCTTTGTACCGGCAAACCCGATCACCCCATCCATCTCCTTAACGAAATACCAGGTATCCTCGACCAATTGGTTGTCCTCGGTGAAAAGGCTCATGTTAACAATGATATAGCCGGGGTAAAACTTACGCTTGGTCTCCGTCTTTTTACCACGACGCACCTCGGACACCATCTCAGTTGGCACCAGCACTTCGAAAATCTTATCCTTGAGCTCTTCCTGCTCAGTCAGGGCACGAATTCTCTTGGCAACCTTCTGCTCCTGCCCGGAGAGAACGTGCACTACGTACCATTGCTGCTTGGATGGGGGAATAGTCGGCATTGGGTCGATCAGCGTCCAAGTTGCGTGAGAAAATCAACGACTTCGCGGTGTACCAGGTCCCAGAGACCCACATAGGCAGCAAGCAGAAGGATAGCGATCAGAATCACCACCGTGGAATCAACGAGCTCCTTGTATTTCTTGAAGCCCTTGACCTTCGGGTCCGGATCCCAAGGCCAGGAGGCCTTGCGCAGCTCCCCCTTGACCTCACCAATAAAAGTAGAAAATTTCTTCAGCATGATTTTTTACCCGGGGGAGAGAGCTGGCAGGACAGGCGAGACTCGAACTCACAACCCTCGGTTTTGGAGACCGATGCTCTACCAATTGAGCTACTGTCCTTTGGGCGCGTCAGGGGCACCCCGACAGATCGCCCAGGTGCCCCATGATTAATTCGATTATTGTTTCGTAGGATAGGATAGGTCGTTACTCGACAATTTTTGCGACCCGTCCGGCACCAACCGTCCGACCACCCTCGCGGATAGCAAAACGCATGGTCTCTTCCATCGCGATCGGAGTGATGAGCTCAACGTTCAGGGTAATGTTGTCTCCCGGCATCACCATGTCTACCCCGTCCGGTAGCACGATACTTCCAGTCACATCAGTCGTCCGGAAGTAAAACTGCGGTCTGTAGTTACTGAAGAAGGGGGTGTGGCGACCGCCCTCGTCCTTGGAGAGAACGTAGACTTCTGCCTCGAACTTGGTATGAGGCGTGACAGAGCCGGGCTTGGCGATAACCTGCCCACGCTCGATCTCCTCCTTTTTAACACCCCGCACAAGCAGACCAACATTGTCACCCGCGCGTCCTTCGTCGAGCAGCTTGCGGAACATCTCAATGTCGGTGATCGTGGTCTTCTGGGTATCCTTGATCCCGATAATCTCAACCTCCTCCATTTTCTTGATGATTCCCCGCTCCACACGACCAGTAGCTACCGTGCCCCGGCCTTCAATGGAGAAGACGTCCTCAACGGGCATCAGGAAATCCTTGTCGACGGGCCTTTCTGGCTCCGGAATGTAGGAGTCAACTGCTTCCATCAGCTTCAGGATTGACTCCTTGTGGCCGGCATCGCCCTCAATCGCCTTCAGGGCTGAGCCCTTCACGATCGGGATATCATCGCCGGGGAATTCATATTGGCCGAGCAGCTCACGAATCTCCATTTCGACCAGCTCAAGAAGCTCCTCGTCATCAACTTGGTCAGTCTTGTTCAGGTAGACACAAATTGCGGGAACACCCACCTGCCTCGCAAGAAGGATGTGCTCCCTTGTCTGCGGCATTGGGCCATCTGCAGCAGAGACAACCAGAATCGCTCCGTCCATCTGGGCCGCGCCCGTGATCATGTTCTTCACGTAATCGGCATGCCCGGGGCAGTCGACGTGTGCATAGTGACGATTATCGGTCTCATACTCGACGTGAGCTGTCGAGATAGTGATACCCCGCTCTTTCTCCTCCGGAGCGGCGTCGATTTCGTCGTAAGCCTTGACGTCACCGCTCCCCATTTTCTCCGCTAGGACCATCGTAATGGCGGCGGTAAGGGTGGTTTTTCCATGGTCGACGTGACCGATCGTGCCGACGTTTACGTGAGGCTTGGTCCGTTCAAACTGTTCTTTGGCCATATGCTTGCTTCCTGTGGATCTTTTATTCTCTTCGCTCAAAGCTCATGGCGGGAATTGAACCCGCGACCTCGTCCTTACCAAGGACGCGCTCTACCCCTGAGCTACATGAGCGAGGTATTTTGCTTCCTGCGACGCGTGGACAGTTCACCCCTGAGATAGGTTTAATGTGCCCCAGAAGGAAATGGCCAGCGCCGCCAAAAGCGGGCGGAACCTATCAAAGCCCTCTACGCTGTCAAAAAAAAAGTAGAATGGAAAGAAATTAGTTAAAACTCCCCAAATCAGGGGGGCCCACGCTCTTATATCCCGGGCGCACCCGGGATCGGCCCTCTACCTTTCACTCAGGGCCTGTTTTAACTGCAAATTAACCCATTTCGGGTCCGTTATTGGGCCCGGAATGTAATTCATCAACCCGTTTTACCTCCATCGCCTTACCACTTTCCTCATCCACCCCCACGATCACCCCACAAATCCGCACCGGGCCCTTAGCTACCGGAAATCTGGTAGGCATTCCCGTCCGCAAGCGCCAGACCACGGACGCAATCTCGCGTCCGAGGACCGATTCTGCGGGTCCGCACATACCTGCGTCCGTCAAATAGGCGGTTCCGCCGGGGAAAATCTGATCATCCGAAGTCTGGACATGGGTGTGGGTTCCAACGACCAGAGAGACTTTTCCATCCATCGCCCTGCCCATGGCAATTTTCTCGCTGGTCGCCTCGGCATGAAAATCGAGCAATATGACGCGGACCCCGTCCGCCCGCATGGATTCGACTACCGCTTCAACCCCGTCCAGAGGGCTTTCGAGAGGGGGGGTCATGAACACCCTGCCCTGTGCGTTGATGACTCCTATCTTACCCTTCGGGGTCTCAAGCACTACGCTTCCTGCCCCCGGGGCCCCCTCGGGATAATTGACGGGCCGGAGGAGACGCGGCTCCGTGGGAAAATAATCGACGATCTCTCTCTGGTCCCACACATGGTCCCCCGTTGTGATCACCGCTGCCCCTGCCCGGAGGAGATCTATGGAAATTTTCGAGGTGATTCCCCGTCCACCAGCAGCATTTTCGCCATTAACGACAATGAAATCGATGTCCTCTTCCTCCTTTAACCCCGCGAGCCGGGCTATGACCGCCTTTCGACCAGGTTCACCAACCACATCGCCCAGAAAGAGGATCCTGATCATTTTCTAAAATATATGGTATACAACTTCCGGCCGGCGGCCACCTCGAAAAGTCAATCAGGTCCCCGCCGGACGACAACAGGATTTACTCGTCGCCATGCCTTGCTGGCTCTAAGACGACCCCTGGGCGACATCAGCGCGCGCGGGGCGGGATGTAGTTAAGCTGGGTATAGTGAGGCTGAGATGGTTGAGTTTGATCGTGTTGACAGGGAGTTGTCTAATGGTCTCCGTAGTTCGGGTC
>CAXEFH010000306.1:0-4085 GCA_963989605.1 uncultured Roseibacillus sp.
TTTGTGTTTGGTTCTGTGGTGTTTTGCTCTTTGTTGTGTTGCTCTCTGATGTGGTTGTTTCTGATGTGGAAGTCTCTGATGAGGAAGGCTCTGATGAGGAAGGCTCTGATGAGGAAGGCTCTGAAGCCCAGGGCGGCGAAGACCCTGAAGAGCAGAACGAAGATGAGGCCCGGATGGATTTACAAAAGCTGCTACGGGAATCGCTGCGCAGGGGGAATCTTGATCTGAATGAAAGAGACTTGGAAAGACTCGGTGGGATGGCGGAGCTTGAGCGTGCCCTGAGGGAGATGGCTGACTCCATCGGTCCGGAAGCTCTTCGCGACATGCTAGAGATGCAAATTCAGAGCGGACCAGATGACTTTTTTGCATCCGCCATGAAAGCGCTCCAACCGGTGACCAGTAAGGCCGCGAGCTCAGTGGTGGCAGTAGAGGTGAATGGAAAAGTCGTCGCTCTGGGGACAGTGGTTTCTGACAGCGGCCATATTCTGACCAAGAACACCGAGACTCTCGAAGGCGAAGTGTCACGACCCGGGGCGAGCGGACGGGTAGGCCTTAAGCTCATCCAGCGTTTCCCAAAGCGGGATCTTGCGCTTTATCAGGGAGCGCCGGAAGGGCTTGAGCCTGTGCGATGGGCCAGCAAGAAAAAGTCCCCCATTGGGACTCTTCTGACTTCACCGGATCCTGATGGAGAACCTCTTGGGATCGGCCTTGTCAGTGTCCTCCCGCGTGCTCTGGGCGAGATCGGATTCCTTGGAATACAGGCCGGTGAGGGAGAGGGCGGAGTGGTGATCGTGCGAATTGTCAACGGAAGCCCTGCGGAAGAGGCTGGCTTGCGCGCCGATGACGTCATCACGCACGTTGATGGAGAGGCCCTTCAGGACCCGTTTGCTTTCGGAAGCAAGATCCGGACGTACCGAGCGGGAGATAAGGTGGAGTTCACTTATCGCCGGGGAGAAGAGGAGGAGAAAATCGGTGTGAAGCTTGCCTCCCGCCCCGAGGAGCAGAGTTCTGATCGTTTCAGGCGGATGAACGAAATGAGCGGGCCACTGTCGGATCGCCTGTCGGGCTTTCCGCTGGCTTTGCAGCACGATATACCCCTCGACCCCTCGGTATGCGGGGGCCCGCTGCTTGATCTCCAGGGCCGCTGTGTCGGCATTAATGTATCCCGGGCTGGTCGGGTGAAGACCTTTGCCGTTCCTACCACGGACATTCGCAAGTTGCTCTCATCAGTGGACGAGTTGAATGCGAGCAAGCCCTCCGAACCTCCGGTGGCAGAAGCACCCTCGGATCCCGCTCCCTCCGATCGGGGTAGCGAAAGAGACAAGGAGCTGGAGGAAGTTCTCGAGGAACTCCGGAGAGTGGAGGGAAGGCTCCAGAAACTCGAGGAAAGGTTGGAGCTCCTGCGGAAGGAATGAGGTTCTAGCCCGTCGCCGAATTCCAGTCAGCAATCCGGGACTGCTGAGCCTCAAAGAGGTCCTCGGTGGAATCGTGAATCGTCACGGAGTCGATGGTGATGTCCTCCATGGGACGGTCCCCCGGACCCGTGGCGGAATTGGCAATCGCATCGACGACTCCCAGCTCACCGGTCACTTCGCCAAAGACGGTGTGTTTGCCGTCGAGGAACTGTGTCGGCTTGTGGGTAATGAAGAACTGGCTGCCATTGGTATTCGGACCTGCATTGGCCATGGAGAGCTTTCCGGCACTATCATGGCTACGATGAGGGAGACACTCATTTTCGAACTGGTATCCTGGATTGCCCCGACCCGATCCTTCGGGGCAGCCGCCCTGAATCATGAAGCCAGAAATCACGCGGTGAAAGATCAGGCCATCGTAAAAACCCTTGGAAGCCAGATTCAGGAAACTGGCGCAGGTAACGGGAGTGTCGCTTGCAAAAAGCGAGATATCGATGGCGCCCTTGGAAGTGTTGAGAGTGATCTTGATGTCATCCATGGCTCTCTTTTAGGGAGGAAGTTGGAAGATTCAAGTTCCACCGGGAAGGTTTCCCAGAAGAGAGGGCATGGGTGGCAGGCGTTCCAGGACCTCCGCGGGAGTGTATCCAGAGGACCTGAGGCTGGCGATGGAGAGGGCGTCATTGCGGGTAGCCAGACGTTCCCCGGCCGCATCACAGACGAGTTCATGGTGGAGATAGAGGGGTTCAGGATAACCAAGAAGATCCTGAAGAATCCGGTGTATATGGGTTGAGGAGAGGAGATCCTCACCCCGGCTGATGAGCGTGACCTTCTGCCCGGCGTCGTCTGTCACGACGGCGAGATGGTAGGAAGTCGCAATATCCCGGCGTGCAAGAACGACATCCCCCATAGTATCGAGATTGACGGCGATAGTGCCAAGAAGAAGGTCCTGGAATGTGAGGTCGCCGCAACTTTCAGCGGCCTTCGCAGAATCGAGGCGCCACGAATGCGGTTCCCCTGTTGAGATTTTCGCTGTTCGTTCATCAGCACTGATGGAGCGGCAGGTTCCAGGGTAAACAGGACCCTCAGGGCCATGGGGAGCATTGGTCATGCGTGATACCTCGTCTGCGATCGCACGGCGTGTACAAAAGCAGGGGTAGATGATGCCTTGCTCCTGCAGGGCGGAAAGAGCGTCCGCGTAGGTTTCAAGTCGATCGGACTGTCGCAGGGGTTCCTCGTCCCATGTAACGCCCAGCCATCCAAGATCTTCCTCAATTAAATTGTAGTACTCTGGTCTTACCCGGGTCCTGTCGATGTCCTCAAATCGCAGGAGAAAAGATCCACCATGATGTTCCGCAAGGTCCCGGGCTACGAGGGCTGCATAGGCATGACCGAGGTGCAAGGGCCCGGTAGGGCTGGGGGCGAAGCGCGTTCGCATGGGAAAAGTTTCGGGGTTCAAGTTGAAGGTTTCAAGTTACGTGTGGTCGAGGCATACTGAGGAAAAGGAGAAGGTCTGTTAAACAGGTGTCAGAATATGGAGATTGCCCGATGAGCACCCGGAAACTAGAAGCACGAACAGGAGGCGGGGGTAAAAAGGGCCACCCGGGCCTTGGGTTTTTGGCTGCTCTGATTGTCATTGCATGGCTCGTCGAATTGATTGACTGGCATTTCAAGCTGAGACTTGATCAGTATGGGGTTCTTCCGAGGAGCGTGACGGGTTTGAGGGGGATTATCTGCATGCCGTGGCTCCACGCGAACTGGGATCATCTTCTGGACAACACCATTGCGATCCTCGGACTGGGAGTCATTGTGATTCTGGCGGAGGGGAGGAGATTTGCCATGACGACACTGGTTCTTGCCTTAGTCAGCGGAATTGGAACCTGGCTTATTGCCGACTTTGGTCATGGAAAATCCATTCATATCGGTGCAAGCGGTTTGGTCTACTCTTACTTTGGCTACATTCTCGCGCGGGCAATCTGGGGGCGACGGATGGTGTGGGCGGTGGTTGGTATCGTAGTTGCAGTGGTTTACGGGGGGATGATTGGAGGACTTTTCCCGGAAGGAGACCATATTTCCTGGGAGGCTCATCTAGTGGGGCTTCTCGGTGGAATATGGCTGGGGCAGCGCCACGCCTAAAAGACGTTGCGACGGCAAGGTCCCTGCGCAGCTAGAAAGCTTTTCCAGCCACTCGGAGATGTTGCTCGGCCGGAATATCCCGTGAAAATACACCTTTAAGGCAGGGGAGGCTGGCCGCCCCCCGGCGAGGGCGCAATTCTGCTGGACATGATCCCGGGGCTTTCCTTGCATGGCCATTATGACTATCGCATCTCGGATTGGATTAAGCGCTGTTGCCGGACTTGGTATTCTGCTGGCGGGCTGTGGAAAGAAGGGCGGCGGTGATGAAGGGTCGCTGAAGGGGAAAACCTATGGCAAGTTCATCATCCTCGATGAGGTTATGACGGATGGAGGGGACCGCTCTCTCGCGAAGAAGAACGCTGAAAATACCCTCAGCAAGTATCCCGAGGTGGACGCCATGATCGGGCTCTGGGCCTACAACGCGCCCCAGTGTCTTGAGGCTCTCAAGGATGCTGATAAGCTTGGCGACTGTCTCTTATACACATCTGACGCTGCCGACGAATAGAGAGGTGTAGATCTCGGTGGTCGCCGTATCATTAA
>CAXEFH010000307.1:0-4056 GCA_963989605.1 uncultured Roseibacillus sp.
AATGATACGGCGACCACCGAGATCTACACCTCTCTATTCGTCGGCAGCGTCAGATGTGTATAAGAGACAGGGAGACTGCTGCTGATTTCCACCGCATGGTTGTCATCGGGAAGTATGAGGACGCCACGGCCCGCGATGTCACCGGTTCGTCCCTTTTTTCTCTCGAGCATCCTACCATTGCCAGCCTCGAGAAAAACCTGCTGAAGCCGCTTGCAGATGGGGAAACAAGCTTAACCATCTCTTTGGGAAATCACTCCGCGACCATTCCAGTAAAAGTGCGGGATGCCTCCTTAGCCCGGCCTATCAGTTTCCAGCTCGACGTCATGCCAGTCCTCACCTCGGCGGGTTGCAATACAGGATCCTGCCATGGAGCTGCACGGGGACAGGACGGTTTCATGCTATCCCTTTTTGGTTACGATCCGAAGGGCGACTACCAGCGCATCACAAGACAGCTCTCCGGAAGAAGGGTGAACCTCGCCCTGCCAGAGGAATCTCTCCTGGTGACCAAAGCCATTGGTGATGTACCCCATACTGGAGGCAAGCTCTTCTCACGCGATTCGGCGAATGCGAAAACGCTGATCTCTTGGATCGAGGCAGGCGCTCCTTACGACAAGGAAGATATCGCCTCGCCCATCGGCATTGAGGTTGAGCCGAAGCAATATGTGCTGAAAGGCACAGCCACCGAGGTTCCATTGACCGTTCGTGCCCACTACTCGGACGGGACAGACCGAGATGTTACCAGTCTTTCGAGCTTCAGCTCTTCGAACGACAACAGTGTCAGCATTGAGGAGACCTCTGGCAGGGCAACTACCAAGAATCGTGGGGAGGCATTCCTGCTGGCCCGCTTCCACACCTTCACCGAAGGAACACAGACCATAGTTGTCCCGGGAAATATTGCCTACGAGAAACCCCTGCTGGACGAGTCGAACTACATCGACACGCACGTTCATTCCAAGCTTCACAAGCTGAGAATTTACCCCTCCGATCCGTGCGGTGATGAAGTCTTCGCGCGCAGGGTCTATCTGGACATCGCGGGAGTTCTCCCAACGGAAGAGGAGAGAAAGAAATTCATTGAAAGTCAGAATCCAGACAAACGAGAGGCCCTGATTAACAGTCTCCTGGAACGGAAGGAATTTACAGAGATGTGGGTCATGAAGTGGGCCGAACTCCTGCAGATTCGCTCCACCGGGAATAATGCGAATCAGGTCAGCTACAAATCCGCCCTTCTCTGGTATGAATGGCTCCGAGACAAGGTTGCCAGTAATGAGCCATTTAATCAGATCATATTCGATCTGCTGGCAGCCCGGGGCGGCACTTTCAAAAATCCTGCCACGAACTACTTCAAGCTGGAAAACGATGTCATGAAGCGCACTGAGAATGTCGCTCAGGTTTTTATGGGCACCCGCATTCAGTGCGCGCAGTGCCATAATCACCCCTTTGACCGCTGGACCATGGACGATTACTATGGCTTTGCCGCGCTCTTTGCTCAAGTCCGTAAGAAACCTGCTGAAGACCCCCACGAGCAGATTATTTATGATGGCGGCGGACAGATCGCCCATCCAGTAACCAAGGCCAATGCGATTCCCAGATTTCTAGGAGCCGATAGCCCAGCAGAAATGGACGGCCTGACCCGACGGGAAGCCGTGGCAAAATGGCTCACCTCCGACGAAAACCCATGGTTTGCCAGAAACGTAGTCAACATCGTCTGGTCTCACTTTTTTGGAGTCGGGATTACGGACCCTGTGGACGACGTCCGGGTTTCCAATCCTGCCAGCAACCCGGAGCTCCTCGACGCACTGTCCACAAGGTTTGTTGAATACAACTATGACTTCAAAAAGCTTGTTCGGGATATTTGCAATTCCCAAACCTACCAGCGATCCAGTCGAACGAACGAGACCAATGAAGAAGATCTCACAAACTTCTCTCACTCCCTGATCAGGCGATTACGCGCCGAAGTACTCCTCGACACCCTCGCCCAGGTAACCGAAACCCCGAACAAGTTCCAGGGCCTTCCACTCGGGGCTCGTGCGGTCCAGATTGCAGACGGGAATACCTCCACTTATTTCCTCACTACCTTTGGACGGGCAACCCGTCAGACCGTCTGTTCGTGCGAGGTGAAAATGGAACCCAATCTATCTCAGGCGCTTCACCTGCTCAACGGCGATGCAGTTCACAATCGCGTCCGCAATGGTGGGGTAGTTCGGAAATTGCTTAAGGAACTGAAGGACCCCGGCGCCGTCATCGAATCCCTCTACTTCCGTTGCCTAAGCCGCGCTCCTACAGATGCCGAGAAGACCAAACTTCTGGAATCTCTTGAAGGAGATAGTCCCCAAGAGGAAGTTTTGGAGGATATTTTCTGGGCCATTCTCAACTCCAAGGAATTCATCTTCAATCATTGATGAAGGAAGTAACATGTCGACCTTGCGCGTTTCGCAGCATCGCAAGCATGGCGACTGCGCTCTTCGTCATGGTATCCGGAGGCTACGCTCAGAAGAAGATTACGTATGAAGACGACATTCTCCCCATCTTTGAGTCTGCCTGCCTGAACTGCCACAATGCAGACAAGAAAAAGGGGGATCTTGATCTCTCGAATTTCTCAGGAATCATGGCCGGAGGAGCTGGAGGAACAGTGGCTGATCCCGGCGAAGGCGCCGACTCAATACTCTACGGAACAATTGTTCACAGCCTTGAACCCTTCATGCCCCCAAGGGGAGAAAAGCTCTCCAAGAAGGATGCTGATCTCGTCCGCGACTGGATCTCTGGCGGCATGCTGGAAAACAAGAGCTCCAGAGCAAAAAAGCCGAGTGGACCTCGGATTGCGAAGCTGGACGTCGATCCCTCTGCCAGACCAGATGGACCACCGCCCATGCCCGAGCACTTGAGCCTGGAACCTTCAGTCACCTCAACACGCAACACGGTTGTCAATGACATGGCTGCCAGCCCGTGGGCTCCCCTTCTCGCTGTCACCGGCCAGAAGCAGGTCCTTCTCTATAATACGGACACTCTGAAACTTGCTGGAATTCTCCCCTTCCCCGAGGGCTTTCCTGAAACTCTCTCTTTTCACCCGACAGGAAAGTATCTGACCGCCGGAGGCGGCGTTCCTGGAAAGTCGGGCTCGACCTACACCTGGGACATTACAACGGGCAGGATGCTCATGTCGAATGGACGAGAGTTCGACTCCGTCCTGGCCACGAGCCTCCGCCTTGACCTGGGAGGCGTCGCCCTTGGCGGTCCGTCAAGGCTCATCAAGCTCTGGGACACTCAGAGCGGAGAGGAAATAAAGTCTATCAAGAAGCATACGGACTGGGTCACGGCTGTATCCTACTCGCCCGATGGAGTCCTCCTTACGACCGGTGACCGCAATGGTGGCTTGTGGGTGTGGGAGGCTGGAACAGGAAACGAATTTCACACCCTGAGGGGACATACCGGAGGAATTACCGCAGTATCCTGGCGAGCCGACTCAAATATCGTGGGGACTGCCTCGGAGGACGGTCAGGTAATATTCTGGGAAATGAACAACGGGGGGCAGGTCAAGAAGCTCAACGCCCATGCGGGAGGAACGCTTTCGCTCGACTACGCCCGGACTGGCGAATTTGTGACTTCGGGACGCAACCGGGAAGTCAAGATCTGGAAAGCTGATTTCACCCTCAAGAAAAGTCTCACGGGATTCAGCGAAATGGTCGTCGAAACAGCGATAACCAATGACGGAAAGCGTGTTTTTACAGCTGACTGGAATGGGATCATTGAGGCCTGGGACGGAAACACTTTTGAGAAAGTTGGACAACTGAGCGGTAATCCTCCCCGCATCGCCGAACGCATTTCTGAACTTCAGGAACAATTTGAAACGGTCCCCGAGTCTACGGCCACCGCGAGACAAGCTCTTGCAGAAGCTCAGAGAACCGTAAAAGACGCCGAGAATTCCCTCTTTGAGCTTGAGAGCTCGATATCAGACCGGACAAGTCTGATTTCTGAACTGGAAAAAGAAATCGCCCGACTCTCTGGCGCGTTGGCCCAAATCAACACCTCGATAGACACCCTGAGAAAAAGCATCCAGGA
>CAXEFH010000308.1:0-3978 GCA_963989605.1 uncultured Roseibacillus sp.
ATGATACGGCGACCACCGAGATCTACACCTCTCTATTCGTCGGCAGCGTCAGATGTGTATAAGAGACAGGGTAAAGATAGATGGCAGCAACGGTGACTCCTCACGCCAGACAAGCACCACGGTGACTTCCATGCCGGTTCTCAATAGCGCGGGTCAAGCGGTCCTCTTCCCTCCTACTCCCCCTAACCCGAATCTCACTGGCGCCAACCCTCTTGAAGCCGTGCCTCTCTATTTTGTGACGAGCACGACCATGTCGAGGGTCAACGAGGATCCTTATTTCGCAGGGGCAGACTTCCCTGGCAGCACGCAAAGTCCGTTTCCCGACGCACACTACCGCCATCTCTTCGAGTTGAACAGCGCCCGCCAGGCTCCATCGCGACTGGATCTTCTCAGCACGGATGAGTGGCACTACCATCAGGTAACCTACACCGATTCAAGCGTTAACCCGCTGGTTGATAACGGTGTTGAAGGGACTGGGTTTACCCCCCGGGGTGAGGGTCGATGTGTCCTTCTCTACAGTAAGCGACCAAATCCCGATGAAGCGGCCAACGGAAACCTGACAAAAGAAAACCTCGTGGTCCGCGTAGTCCGTTGCGAGACGAAGACTCCGGTCACTATGAACGACCCGGATGAGAAGCTTGTTCTTGGACGCAAGTCCCTAAGGCTAAGCGATAATGTCAATCTGAAGCTGACGGGAAGTGGCACACAGGCCTTGGGAGATACATTCCTAGTAGATTTCTGGCTCAACGCAAAAGAGCTCCGGGAAACTGATGGGGACGTTACGATTTTCGGAACGGCCAATGATGCCCTCAAGGTTACTCTCAGCAACAACATCTCGGAGACTTCTACCACATTGCAGTCCGAGACAGGACTGATCCAGATTCCCTTTGGATTTACCTCTTCCTCCGAGCTGGTGGTCACCAATGTTTCAACTGGTGCGACCCTCGTATCAGCCACCGATTACACCCTCGCACAGGGACAGCCCGTCGGGGCTCCCAACGGCAGCATTACCATTCAGGATACACCGGCAAGCTCAGCAGGGGATCTGGTTCAGATCCAATTACGGAATCCCCGGGACCCTGGTAGCCGGATTACTGTCAACTATCATGGCACGGAGGTAAGTCATCCCTTTTCGACCGCGGGTATCGACTGGCGCCACTATGTCATCCACGTGTTCCCAAGCGACGTTGGTCTCTCATTTGTCCCGCTGACGATGGTTAATTTCTATCAGGATGGGATCAGGCAGGAGGAAGCCTCAGTCAGTCAGGCCAACTCCTCAATCGCGATCGACGCCAGTGCCTCTGGGGCGAGCTCTCTTCGTTTCGGGGTTGGTGCTGATATCAACAGCAATCTAAGGATTGATCAGTTCCGCATGATTGGCAGTTTCCCCACTGCTAATCCCGCCGGGGCTTCCAGTACTGACCCATGGTTGACTCCAGCTGAGGTTCAGACCCTGCGCACACAACGAGGGCCAAATCTCTCACTGCGACGAGGTTTAACTATCACGCCTCAGATCTCCTTCGATTTTGAAACTGAGCCCACAGCGGGGAATTTCCAGAACCAAGGAAGCGCCTCCGGCATGGCTCTTGCCAGCCCTACCTACGATCTCGCTCTTGTTGGATCCCCCTCAAGCACCAATGCCTTCCTATGGAGTCGCAACGATATTCAGGAGGTAGCAACCCGCATCTACAGCTCCCTCGATGAGGCCGGCTTTTCCGGGGGCGGATATATCCTCAACCAGATTTCGAACTACAATGCGAATATCTACAACCGGGCTGCCCAGGTTGGCGAGTGGGGACCAATCTACCCGGTGAATCACCGCCATCTCTACACGCAGACGAATCGCAGACTCGAGATCGCCTACTACGAAAACCCATTCCGGCGTGACGCAATGACCCACCCCAACGTAGCCTGGCCCTACGAAACAGTGGCCTACGACGAGGTTGCGTATCCCACTTATGGACCTCACAGAGCCAAGGCGATCTACATTGCGAGCCGCCTCGGATCAGAGGGGGTTGATAAAACTGGTGCCCCACAGGAAATTTACGATCTCGCGAGTTATGAAAACTTCCAGATCTACAACCAGCCCTTGCGCAACCAGCCCGGCTACAATCCCAACGAGGAGCATGCTCTTGCGACCGCTGGCTATCGCGCTGCCCTGAAGATCAAGGGGCTTGGTGAGGATTTGCCAAACAATCCTCCTTTGGCGGCATTCGCGCTCCAAAACGACATCAATGTTACTGCCCTCGGAAGCACCTACACCTCGCATCCATGGGTCCTCGTCGATTTTGACAACCTCCAGACGGGCGAAATGGAGATGTCAGCCTACAAGGAGTAAAAGGTCCGGCAGGGCTCCATTTCCTTCCCGCGGCCCGACGATAGCGTCGTCAATGCCAAAGAGGGCCTCGCTTACGAAAGTGCAGAGAATCCGGAGGATCGGTTCCTAACCATCGACCCGGAGAAGACATATGACTTCACCTATCACTTCAACTACGAGGCCTCGGCTGGGGACCTCCTCATCCCACCCTACCCGCTTAACCGGGTAATTGGAAATGCCTCCATGGCAGACGCCAGAGGTGGCAGCGTGGGAGCAACGAAAAGTTTATGGCGTGACGTCAGCGGCAATGCATGGATTGTCGCCGGTGGAGGAAGCTTCTGGTATCAGTTCTTCTACCCATTCCGTTCTGACTTCTATCAGGATGGCGCAGCACTTGGCGCTCCCATCGCTTGGGTGCCACCCACCGCCTCCTCTGACCGCAGGTTCATCGGTGACAACGCGGCTGGCACTCCCGTGGATGACAGCCCCTCACCCCAGCAGGTAACCTACCGGACGAACTGGCGCTCAGACTATCCCAAGCTGAAGCGGGGCGAGACCCTCACCTACCAAGGGGGCGAGTATTTCAATGAAACCCCGGGATCAAACGGACTCCCCGCCCTCGTCGCGATGGCGGCTGCCGAGATCGTCTATGATTCCGCTACGCCTTCCATGGTCATTGATAACACTAACGTGAACAATTACAGCGCCCGGATTATCCGACCCCTCGACCGGCGCGAAACGCCCTTCAGCCTACCGCAGATGGCCGAGGCCGGATTTACCCCTGCGGCCGATACAACAATGGTCGTTGCTGAGCGCTGGTATTTCAAAGAGTTGCCAGGATCTCTCCAGAGACGCTTCTACTACGATTCGCTGGCTGAGAAACTTGTCTTCCGGGGTTATCTCAACGACAAGGAAAGCGGCGATGGGGATCTCACCGTCGGTCCGGACCCTGTCAACATTCTCGAGCCCAACGTGATGACCTCTGACGAGAAGACAAAGGTCTTGGGAGCTGTTGGAAGCAGTGGAACACAAACGGAAGATTGGACGGCAGCGGTTACCACCATCTACAATATGTCGCGGAACCCCAACCCGATCCGCGTATTTAATAATCTGGGGCAGATTGTGCGTGCGGAAATCCCTGTCCCGGGTGGAGCTGCCTCTGGGGGTATTTCGAACGGCATGAAAGAAATTCCGGCCGTGACGTTGAACGATACAGGTCTTCCCGCAGCTGAAGTTACTCGTCTAAATCGATTAAACACGCTTTTCGCGGAGCGAAACTGGGCTACGTATGAACCAAATGTTGCACGCTCCTGGGTCAGGCCACCACTCACTTGGGTGGAAATGCTAGGTTTAGCCTTTGGAATTAGACCCCCCGCCCAGACCAACCCTCACGCCGACTGGATTTCTGCCGAGGATGAACTTCTGAGTGGTGGAGCTGAGTGGGTAAACGACCAGCTAACCTACGTTGGAAGTCCTGTTCCAGCCCACGAGCAGGGATACTATGTGCATCTTGACAGTCTGGGGGTCGGGTCAGCACTCGTTCCAAACCCCGCCCTGCTGACTGACCCAATCAACGGCTCGCACTACATCACGATCGCCGAAAACAACCGCTCCGAGCTCGATGGTGCTCCTGTCTCTATTCATATCATCGATATCATTCC
>CAXEFH010000309.1:0-3953 GCA_963989605.1 uncultured Roseibacillus sp.
CGAGATTTCTGCCTGTCTCGTGGGCTCGGAGATGTGTATAAGAGACAGCTTCCGGACCATCTTCGTCATCAATGGGGCCTTCGTAAAATCGAAAGACTTCCGTTTGCAGATAGGGGAGCCGCGCTGCTGTCCAAGAATCGCGCGCCTTCTGCATCAACTCCGGAGTTGGCTCGGCGAGGAAGGCATTGACGTCGCCTTGCATCACCTTGGCATGGGCCAGAGCGTCATTGTAAGTGGTCGAAACAAGTTTGGCGTAGTGTGCTACTACTTCTGCCGGAGATGCGGTGCTCTCATTTATCTGGGCTTGCCCACCGGCTGGTGCCTGCTCGCTGGAACCGGTGCCGGCATCTGCTCCGCCCTGCTCACAGGAAGCGAGGGGGACTACCAAACTGACAACTAAAGGAAGAAACGGTCTATTCACGGGGTAATAATGACACACTTTAAAATCCCGTCTGCTCTTAAATTGCACCGGTTTAGCGCAAAATTGTCCATCGGTTCTCCGCTAGATGGGCTCAAAATTGGCCCCCCATGGGTTAAACTTCAGCGTTTGACCGAATAATCGATGGTTGATATACGTATAACACTCAAGACGACCTTCGAACGGTCCAACTCAGAAACTTCAATCCCTGACTGAAAAATGAAAGAAAAATTCCTAAGCCTGCTCGCCCTTGCGTCCCTCGGCCTGAGCCCCCTAGCTCTCTCCGAAAACAAGTTATGCCCCATTATGATCGAAGACGAGGCCTATGAGGACGAAGTCGCTGAGTATGAGGGAAAGACGGTTCAATTCTGCTGTGGGACTTGCGTCAAATTGTGGAATCAGTCTCCAAAGTATTACATCAAGGTAATGGGCGAATTGCTTCCTCAATTCAAAGGGATGGAAAAGGAACTTGGGTTGGAAGAGGTAAAGCTTCTCCCGCAGAAGTTCTGTCCAGTCTACCCGGATCGAGTAGTCACTCCGGAATCCCCGACCGTTGAGGTCCAGGGAAAGACGGTTTACCTCTTCAGTAAGGCCGCAGTCCGCCGTTGGAGTCGGAAGCCCGAAGACTCACTTAAGAAAGCTCTCGAAGCAGGTCTCCTTCCCCAGATCGAAGGCAACGCCAAGGTCCCGGGCAAGACCAACGAGGTCTCCGAGTAAGCAGGCGGCATCCTCGTCACCCTTGCTCACGCACGGACCTTGGGGGGACAAGTGGAAGTCACACAATCACAAGTCGCCGTTAGCACCGGGGTGCGCCACCGGGAAAGGGTAAGCCTTCTCCATTCGGCTCCGGTTGAGTGACGTAAGACACGAGGCTTGGGGCCATAAACATTCACACAGAGGTTCGCTCTCCCGTCCTATCCTCCCACCAGTCGAGGAAGTTCCGATTTAATGCCTCAGCAATTCCGGGAGCAGGTCGCAAACCCTTCGAGCAACTGCAGGACGGACGTTGTGAGCAGAGCCTGACAAAGAATGGCCTCCGAACGACCACCAAGGGTTTCGCGACCCAAGGAACAGGCGGCAGGAGCAGCCGCTGTCGCTTCCTCTCTCAACCACGTATTTCGCTCCGCCGGGGCCGCACGGGGGACCAAAGCTCTCCTCGACCTCAATCAAGTTGATGGTTTCGACTGCCCTTCCTGCGCGTGGCCCGACCCGGATGGGCATCGCGCCGCAACTGAATTTTGCGAGAATGGAGCAAAGGCCATTGCCTCCGAAGCCACCCTTCGCCGGGTTGACCGGCAATTTTTTTCTCAATACTCGGTAGCTGAGCTCCGCGAGAAATCGGACTACTGGCACGACCAGCGGGGGCGCCTCACCGAGCCTTTCATCCTCCGGGAGGGGGCAACTCACTACGAGCCGATCTCATGGGATCAGGCCTTCGCCCTCATCGCTGGAGAACTCAATTCCCTGCCTTCGCCTGACGAGGGCATTTTTTACACATCCGGGCGTGCCAGTAATGAAGCGGCGTTCCTCTACCAACTTTTTGTCCGGCATTTCGGCACAAACAACCTGCCAGACTGCTCGAACATGTGCCATGAGTCCTCCGGGGCCGCACTGAAAGCCTCCATCGGCATTGGTAAGGGAACCGTATCCCTCGACGATTTTTATGAGGCAGAAACCATTCTCTGTATTGGCCAGAATCCCGGAACCAATCATCCCCGGATGTTGTCGGCTCTGGAGACGGCCGTCAAAAACGGGGCCCGGATCGTTGCCGTCAACCCGCTCAGGGAGGCTGGCCTTCTCGGCTTTGCCCACCCTCAGAAAATTAGCGGCCTTCTGAACAAGGCGACCCCACTCGCCTCTCAATACCTTCAGGTGAAAATCAACGGTGATTTCGCCCTGCTCCGGGCTCTAGGAAAGGAACTCTTTCACCGCGAGAAGGCCAAGCCTGGAACTGTGATCGATACAAGATTCATCACGCGGAACACCAGGGATTTCGAAGCCTACCGCGCGATCTGTGAAGTCTCTCCCTGGAAAGAACTGACTGACAAATGCTCCATTTCCCGGGAAGAGATCGGGGAACTGGTGGATACCATCCTGCGCGGCAAGAGGAGGCTTATCACCTGCTGGGCAATGGGACTGACCCAGCACCGCAACGCGGTAGCAACGATCCGGGAAATTGCCAACCTTCACCTGTTACTCGGTGCCATCGGCAGACCAGGTGCCGGCCTCTGTCCCGTTCGGGGCCACTCCAATGTACAGGGGGATCGCACCATGGGGATTTTCGAAAAGATGCCTGAGGCATTCCTCGCCGCCCTCGACAGGGAATTTGGCATCACGTGCCCAAGGGATCATGGCCATGATACCGTCAACGCGATCCTTTCCATGCACCAGAAATCCGGACAGGTGTTCGTGGCCCTTGGTGGGAATTTCCTGCAAGCAGCACCCGACACGGATTTCACCGCCACCGCTCTCGAAAATTGTCGCCTGACCGCTCATATTGCTACCAAGCTCAATCGCTCGCACCTTCATACGGGAAGGATCGGCCTGATCCTTCCCTGCCTGGGCCGCTCCGAGCATGACGAGCAAAAATCCGGCCCTCAGTTCGTCACCTGCGAAAATTCAATGGGCGTTGTCCAAAGATCCCGGGGAAACCTTGACCCCGCCTCGCCCGCACTGCGATCCGAGACGTATATCATTTCCCGCCTGGCGGAGGCTACCCTCGGGAAGCAAACCGCCGTGGAATGGCAACGGTTTCGTGAAAATTATGACGAGATCCGGAACACCATTGAGCGAGTGGTCCCCGGATTCGAGAGCTACAACGAGCGGGCCCGAGAGGACGGAGGCTTCTACCTGCCCAACGCTGCCAAAGAGCGGCGCTGGGACACCCCCGACGGAAGAGCCTCTTTCTCGGCGGCGCCTTTCGATCAATTCGAGGTCCCAGAGGGCCACCTCATCCTCCAGACCCTGCGCAGCCATGATCAGTTCAACACCACCGTTTACGGTCTTAATGATCGCTACCGGGGAGTTGGTCTCGGGCGGCGGGTTCTTTTCATGAGCCCAGACGACATGAAGGAACGGGGAATTGCACCCGTGGCACTGGTTGATATCACCAGTCACTGGCAGGAGCAGAAGCGGACGCTTCGATCCTTTTACGCCATACCGTACGAGATCCCCCGTGGCAGTGCCGCCGCCTATTTCCCCGAGGCAAACCCTCTCATTCCGATCGATTCCACGGCCCGTGAATCCAACACTCCGACCAGTAAGGCCGTGGAGATCTCAGTCCAGCCGTCGTCGTCCTGATATCGGGGTCTGGTCACTTGAGCCGTATTTCACGGGCACTTCCGCCGGCCTTGGCCTTCTCTAAAATGACATCAGACGCGCGGTCTCTTCCGGCCTTGACCGTAAAGGACCTCCCTCTCGGTGCGCCCGGGTTGAAAGCCTTCCCATGAGCTCTCACAGTATAGAGCTGTCTCTTATACACATCTGACGCTGCCGACGAATAGAGAGGTGTAGATCTCGGTGGTCGCCGTATCAT
>CAXEFH010000310.1:0-3935 GCA_963989605.1 uncultured Roseibacillus sp.
GTCTCGTGGGCTCGGAGATGTGTATAAGAGACAGGTTGACCCATGGGTCTTCGTTTCAGTAAGGAGGCGGGGGAAGGCGAGTGTCCCACCCTTTTGCGTGGATGCAAGAGGATCCGTATGACATCCAACTTGCAAAGGTTGGTTCTTGGTGTTTTTTACATTCGATTCATGCCGACCTACGATTACCTCTGTGAGAGCTGCGGACACCGTTTTGAGTTTTTCCAGAGCATGAATGATGAAAAGCTGCGTGAATGCCCGAAGGAGGATTGTGACGGGCCAGTGAAGCGTTTGCTGGGCACGGGTGCCGGGATCATCTTCAAGGGTGGAGGGTTTTATGAGACGGATTACCGTAGTGAGTCCTATAAAAGCGGTGCTAAAAAGGAATCGGAGGCATCCAAGGCCAAGGAGTCGAAGTCATCGGGCGCCGCGGCATCGAGTTCAAAGAATGACGGCGGCTCAGGGAGTGGATCTAAGCCCTCCAAGCCTGATTGAAGTGATCGCAGACCATCGGAGGTCTGAAGCCTCGACAGCGCGGCCATGATACGAAATACTCGTGTCAGGATAATGGGCGAAAAGGACAACCATAACGAGGGAAAGGAGAGCGCGGCAACGAAGCGAGACCGCAAGGTGCCGCCGCCGACGCGGAAGGGAACATTTTTCAAAAACCTGTTTCTTCTTTCCATTCTTGGTCTAGTGGTGATCGGTTTGTTGGCCTATCTGTCTTTTGACTCTCAGGACCTTTCGGATATTGATGGCTACGTGGAGAACTCCTTGGCGATAGCGCCAGCGGGGCCTAATCTTGCCAATCTTCTGGAAAACGCGGCGCGCAATAAGAATGGAGTGCGTATTACCGAGGAACAAATTAACAGTTATATCCGCCGGACTCTCAAGTTCGAGCAGGGCGGATGGTTTGAGAGTTTCGTCGAAGCTCGCGGGGTATGGGTGAGACTACAGGAAAATGTCGTTGAGGTGATTATCGAGCGGGAAGTCTGGGGCAGGCCTCATACCATCTCGATGCTGCTGCAACCTGAACAGACGGCGCAGGACGATGGGCGGATTAACACCAATGTGAGCAGGAAAAAGGGGAAGTGGGGCCGTGCGAAGGTTCTCAACGGTTTCATGCTTCTTACGAACTCTTCCTTTGTTTCTCTTCGTGAGGCCTATGCGACGGAGACCCAGCAGATTTGGGATATGTTTCGGGGACGGTTTCAAATCAAGGTGTCCGATGGCGTGCTTGAGTTATCTCCACCCGAGCAGGATCTCCTCAAGGCTCAGTCCTGAACATGTTTGAACCTGGCCTATTTTGTGATCAGAGGAGAAACCGGCTAGCTGTTGATCGGGTATCCTCAAATTTGCTGTCTTCTTGCAATCCGGCGCTTCCAGGGCATCAGTGACCGCTTCTGTATCTGTGAATATTGTCAGTTGGTCCCTTGCCTGCACCTTTTGGATTACCTTTATCTTTCCGGAAGTCCGAGGTCAGGAGGAAGTTCCATCGCTCTCGACCGAGCAGCGTTCCGAAACCGTTGGCCAGGACCCGGAGCCGCCGACAGTGATTGACCTCTCCGTGGAGAGTGATTCTCGCACAAAGGCTGAGAGGACCGAGAGTGAGTCGCGCCAGTTCGTTGTCTATGGCGGAAACTTCTCGACTCGCGCAGCGCTGGCCTCTCTTGCTGAAAAGATGCGAGCGGCTCTTGGAAGGGCGATTGGGCGAGGAGATAATGAATGGGAACATCCTATCGTGATAAAGTTGCGCGATAAGGATGGCCCAATCAAAACGGCCTATTACGAGGTGCCCGGGGGATACAGAATGCAGATCGAGATCTCTCTTGCCCGTGGTAAGCCTGCCGGGTTGGAGGGAGCTCTTCTGGAGCTTCTGCTGGTTGAATATGGACTCAGGGGCCGGGTTGGCGAGGCGGTAGAGTCGGTAGGTGTTCCCCTGTGGCTCGTCGAGGGAATGCGGGAGAGTTTCCGTTGGAGAGACGGTATGCGTGAGCATGCCATGTATCAGGCGCTCTTTGAAAAGAACGAGCTATATCCAGTGGACAGTATCCTGCAGGTCAGGCGCCGCAATGACATGGACCCTATTTCGAAAGCTGCTTTCCAGACGTCTTCCGGGGCTCTGGTCATGTCGCTTTTGGAGCAGGAAGGCGGCCAGGAGTCGATGCGTTCGATGCTGAGTGAGCTATCAACGTTCGAGGGTGATGAAGTCGCTTTATTGCGGAAGCATTTCCCCGGGATGAATCTGGGGCCCGAGAGTCTCTCAAAGTGGTGGGCGCTGCAACTGGCACAGATGGCAGAAAAACCGTTTCCCTATGTGCTCACCATCGTTGAAACAGAGAGGCAGCTCGGGGAGCTCCTGATGGTGCGCTTTAAAGAATCTTCCGGAAGCCTGATTGCGGTAGGAGCGCGGGATTTCCGGGACCTTCTAGCGCTTCCTGCGAGCGAGAGGAAGGCCTGCATTCTCCCCGCTGTTGAGAGAATTCGTGAGTTTTTTTACCGGGCTTTTCCGGCCCACCGCCCAGCTCTTCAGGAATATCTTCTGATTCTGGACGATATCGCTTCCGACAAGGATGATCGCATAACACAACGGCTTCAGGATCTCCAGAATGAGCGAGATCGTCTCCTTGCACTGGGTAAGCGAACACGGGATTATCTGGAGTGGTATCGAATTACCAGCTCGGAGGAGTTGAGCGGCGAGTTCGATAGTTTTATTGAATTGAAGAAACGCTTGGAGGCCATGTCTGGGAAAAATGAGGGTCCGATTGGCGTTTATATGGACTCGATGCAGCGCCTTTTCTCTGAGGAGGGTGAACTCCGGAGGCCCTGAGAGAGGATGACCCTTGAGAGGGGATCGATTCACCCTTCAGTGGAGGAGCGCAGGTTCCTGCGGGCAGTTTTCAGAATAAAAGTTGCCGCATCCCTTGCCGCATCGGGCCGGGAGTGAAGAGAGAGGCTTTCTTTCTGCTGGCGCCACTTGGTGGCCTGATCGGTGAGCATTTCATCCAGTGCCCGGGAAAGAGTCGCCTCGTTGTGGGTAAGGGACCCTCCTCCTAGATTGGAAAGAAGCTCGAGGTTTCCCTCTTCCTGGCCCGGCACCAGATGTCTGATGAGCATGGGGCAGCACGCGGCGAGGGATTCATGGACTGTCGCTCCCCCCGCTTTTCCAATTACAAGGTGGTGTTCACAGAGCAACTGCGGAACCTTGCGGGTCCATCCTTTAATGAGAACCCTGCCCGGGTAGCGCTCCCTTATCTCGGAGGCAGAGCGGTAGAGTCGTCGCACGTTTCTTCCAAGAACAAAAGTCAGTTCCGTGGGCCATGGTCTTTCCTCGAGGACAGCCCTGGCAGTCTTACGCATCTCTGATTTGCTGGGGGTTGGGAAATACAGGATACGGAAAGGAGTAGCGGGGTCGGTTGAAGAAAGAGGTTCAAGGGTGGCCAGAAGTGGGTTTACAGGAAAACCCGTATTCACAACTTTGCTCTCTCTGATGTTTTTTGCCAACATGGCTTTCCTAGTCTCTTCATCGGTGACAAGCCAGAAGTCGGTTGGGGCTTTTCGCCAGGAGGCATTAATTTCAATCGAGTCAGTGACGATGGTGATCACAGGCCGTGGGCGTCCTCCGTCTTTAACATAGTGCTCAAAAAAGTAGGGATACAGTGGAAAGGTGGAGACAATAATATCCGGGTTGAACGTGTTTACCTGAAGAGCAAAAGCCTGCTGGAGCTTGCGTCTGAAGGGGAATTTCTGCTGTGAAAAGTCCCTCTGCTCTACACTGTCGTAGATCCACTCCCATGTGCGTGGGAGATAAGTGGTGATAAACCGGTAGGTTTTGCGTAGGAAATTATTAAATCGCGGGGTGGCCTCTGCAGAGGGATCAATAACTGTCTCTTATACACATCTCCGAGCCCACGAGACAGGCAGAAATCTCGTATGCC
>CAXEFH010000311.1:0-3935 GCA_963989605.1 uncultured Roseibacillus sp.
GAAGAAGAAGAAGAAGAAGAAGAAGAAGAAGGAGAAGAAGAAGAAGAAGAAGCAGCAGAAGCACCAGCAGAAGAAGAAGAAGAAGCGCCCGAAAATGCACCAGCTGTAAGCACGGAAGGGGGCTGCCAAGACTCTGCCGCCAACCAGGAGGCAGCTACAGACAAGGTTGTAACTGAGGAGCTCGAGCCGGCAACTCTCACTGGCAATGAAAGCACATCCGAGACCCCAGAGCCGGTAGATGAAGCGGCGAGTGAATCGTCATCCGGTGAACCTGAGACCGAGGGCCAAGCCGAGCCTGTCGAGGAGGACCACCACAAGGCGGAAGGTACCAAAGAAGGCACAATCGCCATCATTTCAGATGTGGATATGCTCTTTGATTACTTCATGGGAGATGCCGAGCGAGGAGCATCACGCGATAACAACAACATCGATTTCATCATGAACTTGGTTGAGAACCTCGCAGGGGATCAGGATCTCCTGAATATCCGGGGGAGGGACTCCACCAGCCGGGGTTTTATCTATATTAATAAGATTCGGGAAGACGCCGCAGCGAAGGCCGCTCCCAAACGCGCGGAGATCGAAGAGCAGATCAAAAGAGTCAGGCAGACTCTTCAGGAAGGGCAGGAGGGCAGGGACATTGGCGGCGGCCTGATGATTATCGGGCAAAGCGAAGAGAGCATTGAAAAGGCTCAGGAAATCGAGCTAAAGATCCGTCACCTGCAGAGAAAGGAAAATAAGATCAGCAGGGAGCAGCGCACGGACGTTCAAGCCGCCATCAACAGATTCGAGTGGCGGAACATGCTGATCACCCCAGCCCTTGTTCTGATCATCGGGATGATTGTTGGAGCCAAACGCAAACTAAAAACGGCAGCAAAATGAAGAATAGACCCCTTCTATTTCTGGTCGGAGTTACCGCCATCAGTGCAATCATAGCAACGAGCATGCTGCTCGACACCCGTGAGCGCTTCAGCCCCAACAATGAACAGATCGGGGATCCTCTCGTCGAAACCTTCAAACAGGAAGCCGTTGCCGAGATTCGGATCAAGGACGCCGAAAATGAGACGATCCTGAAGCAGACTGAAAACGGCTGGGTCGTAGCGAATCGCCAGAACTACCCGATCGACAACCCTGGGGAAGTCAAACAGCTCCTGACGTCTCTCTTGCTGTTAAGAATCGGCCTCGAGGTTCCTGCAGAACCAGAGCATTATGCCCAGATCGGACTCCTCGCTCCCGAGAACAGCGACGAGGCGGAAGCCTACCAGAAAGAGCGCAAGGAAGAAGGTGACGCCAGCCCGGCAGATCCCAGGGGCATTCATCTTTTGGTGAAAGCCTCCGATGGATCGCCCCTTGTCGATTTGATCCTCGGAGAGGAATTTGGAGAGATCGCCTCCCGGGCACCCCGAGGTTTCGTCATCAGGAGTACCGCCAAAAACCCCGGAATCTGGAAGGCACTCGGAACCCTCAACAAGAGCACTGGTGATGCGGAGTCCCGCGAGACCGACAAACGCCGGGGACCGATATCGGATCCGACCTCCTGGCTTTCCTACAAGTTCATCGAGGTTGAAAAGCTTCAGAGTATCACGCTGACCGCGCCAAACGATGATGAATTCAAGGGTTGGTCGGTGTCCCGTGAAGATGAGAATGGAGATTTCTCAACCGGAGATCTGAAAGAAGACGAGGAAATGGATACCGCGGCTACGGGCTCATTCAGCTCCCTGTTCAACTCGCTCAGGTTTGAGGATGTGCTTGAAAAAGACGCTTTCGTAAAGGCAAAGGCCTCTAAGGGCGCCAGAAAAGCTGTCCTCTCCACCTTTGACGGATTCACCTACACCGTGGATCTTGCCCCCAAGGAGTCTGAGGAGGAAGCCAGCGGGGATGATGCACCTCCACCACCCTCTCCTAATTATGTCGGAACCGTAACAGTCACCGCTAAGCTGCTCGACGAGAGACCGAAGAAGGAGGGGGAAACTGAGGAAGAGGCAGCAAATGCCGACAAACTGTTCAAAGCGACCCTCGACAATCTCAAATACAAACTCGAACTCGAGAAAGTCTTTTCCGGGCAGATCTATGAATTTGCCAACTTTTCCATAAGCAGCCTCGACAAGGCGCGAGATGGAATCGTCAAGAAGAAGGAGGATCCCGAGGACGAAACGGCGGCAGCCCAACCCGGTAATGCACCGGGAACAACGGCCGTCTCGCCACCAATCGCGATTCCACAGCGTGCCAGCGCCACCACTCCCCCCGTCCAGGTTGTTCCGCCAGCGAGCAAGGAATAAGAGCAACCGATTCGGACCAATCTTGCCCACGGGGGAACTTCGGTAAAAGTTGCAGGGAAGAACCGATCACCGCTTGCTAATTTCGGCGATCATTATACCCTAGGAAGGCTCGTCCTGCAGGGCCTGCCGGATTATGAACGCCCTGACCCGCGCGGTTCTATCCTTCTGGGAATCCTCCATCGGGAAAAAAATCCTGGTTGCAGGGACCGGTATTGCTCTCCTTCTCTTTCTTCCGGGCCACCTGATCGGGAACTTGCTTCTATTCGCCGGCAAGGATGCCATCAACGAATATGCGTTGTGGCTCCACAATTTAGGGCATGGGGCAGGCGTCTGGGTTGCCCGCCTTGGCCTCCTCGGCGCTCTGGGGGTTCATATTCTGCTGACAGTTCAGCTAACCATCCGCAACCGCGCCGTCCGGCAGAAATACAGCTACCCGGCAACAGCGAAAGCAAGTCGCTCATCCCGCATGATGATATGGAGTGGTCTTACCATCCTCGCGTTTGTCATCTACCATATTAGCCATTTTACTGTTCGAATTGGGAATGATTATAACGGGACGGCCTACTTGACCTCTCTGCCAGGCCACGAGGGGGATGTCCACAACGTGCACCAGATGATGATCGACGGATTTTCTCACATCGGGAATACCATTTTCTACATAATAGCGATTACCATCCTGTGCTCCCATCTTTCGCATGGGTTTGCGTCTGTCTTCCAGACCCTAGGCCTCCGATCGCACAAAAACGAGGTTCTCATAATGCGGGCGGGTTGGGCATATGCTCTGCTGCTGTGGCTTGGATTTCTCTCGATCCCCACCGCAATCCTTTTCTTTGGATATGGGCGCACTTAGGAATTTGCATAAGCTTTCAACTGCTGTTTATTAGATATAGCGATGTCTCTCTCCCTCCAGAGCGCAATTCCTTCAGGTCCAATTGACCAGAAGTGGACTAAGCACAAGATGGAGTCACGCTTGATAAACCCGACGAACAAGAGGAAGTATTCCATCATCGTTGTAGGAAGCGGCCTTGCGGGTGGGGCGGCAGCAGCAACGCTCTCGGAACTTGGATATGGAGTAAAGTGCTTCTGCTATCAGGACAGCCCCCGCCGAGCCCACTCGATCGCCGCCCAAGGCGGTATTAACGCCGCGAAAAATTACCAGAATGATGGAGATTCTGTCTCGAGACTGTTTTACGACACCATAAAAGGGGGAGATTTCCGTTCCCGCGAAGCAAACGTGCATCGCCTTGCCGAGGTGTCTGTCAATATCATCGACCAGTGTGTCTCGCAGGGAGTTCCATTTGCGAGGGAATACGGGGGGCTTCTGGACAACCGCTCTTTCGGTGGCACACAGGTCAAGAGAACCTTCTACGCACGTGGGCAGACAGGGCAGCAGTTGCTCCTTGGGTGCTACCAGGCACTTTCAAAGGAAATTTCCACCGGGGGGGTGCAGATGTTCTCGCGCACTGAAATGCTCGATCTCGTAGTAGTGGATGGTCACGCCAAGGGGATCATTGTTCGAAACATGGTGACGGGGGAAATTTCCGCTCATGCTGCCGACGCGGTGGTGCTTGCCACTGGTGGTTACGGCAACGTTTTCTACCTGTCGACCAACGCCAAGGGCTGCAACGTCATGGCGGCCTACCGCGCCCACAAGAGAGG
>CAXEFH010000312.1:0-3935 GCA_963989605.1 uncultured Roseibacillus sp.
GTCCGGTGCGTCACCTAGGGCATCCATTAATCTCGCTCTCGCTTCCCGAGCCCGTGCCTTTATGGAGGGTCGAGCGTTTGTAACACCGCAGGACATAAAAACCCTCGCGCGTGACGTCCTCAGGCACCGGATTCTTCTCTCCTACGAGGCCGAAGCCGAAGACATGAACGCTGACATGATCGTAGAGCGAATCCTCTCCAAAGTACCAGTGCCATGATCACGGCGTAACTTGCTCCGCTTTCCCTGCCTCTGCGCCCGGACCGATCTCTGCGAGAATTAAATAGCATCACCCCTACTCGACCAATGTCTGAAACAGCCGCTGTGGAGGCCACCATGAAGAAGGTTCGCCACCTTGAGATCCGCGCGAAGAGGCTGGTCTCCGAGACATTCGGAGGTGAATACCACTCTTCTTTCAAGGGTCAGGGCTTGGACTTCAATGAATTCCGTGAGTATCAGCATGGAGATGACGTCCGCTTCCTCGATTGGAATGTGACCGCACGGATGGGGAGTCCCTACATTCGAACTTTCCGGGAAGAACGAGAACTCTCAATGGTTATCGCTGTCGACGTCTCTGGATCCTCTCACTTCGGCAGTCGCATTCTGAGCAAGATCGAACTGGCTGCCGAGCTAGCTGCGATTCTTGGATTCAGTGCGCAGAAGAATGGCGACAAGACGGGACTGCTCCTCTTCGCGAGTGAACCCGTTCTCTTTCTACCACCGGCCAAGGGGACCAAACAAATCCTGCGAAGCATCAGGGAGATCCTGACTGCTCAGCCGGAAAACCTTGGCACGAATCTCCCGGCTGCCTGTAACTTTCTTGTCCGCTCAGTCCGTCGAAGATCACTTGTCTTCCTCATCTCCGACTTCATGGACACCGATTTGGGCCAACCCCTTGCGACGCTCGCCCACAAACACGAAACGATCGCCCTTCATTTGACCGACCCCCTCGATAAGGAACTCCCGGCAGTTGGAAAGGTCAATTTTCGAAGTAGTGAAAATGGCCAACTCACCCTGGTTACCACCTCTAATTCCAACGTCAGAATGGCCTACCGGAAACTTACCCGACGTTACCGTGAGGGGATGCGGAGGCAATTTCGTCGATTTGGAATAGACCACGCTAGTCTCTCCACAGCCGAAAACTATCTTCCCACCTTGCAACACCTTTTGAAACAGCGTTGCCCCGCCGCTTCTTAAACAGCCCCTGTTGTGTTCCCAAGAGGCATCTTCCTCCCTCAGCTACTCTCTGGAAATCCATCAATGGTATAAGATCATGCTCGAGCTCCACGACATACCGGATCCTGACAGCCTTCTTCCGGGAGTCAGGATCGCATGGTGGGGCTGGCTTCTAACAGTGATATCCATCATTACGCTTGCATGGCTTGTGAGAAGAAAACTCGCTCGCACGTCTGGTGTGATTCCCACTGATAGCACTTCTTACCTTGCCTGCCAGATAGAGTTGAATGCATCCAGAGAGAAGCTGACGAGTTTATCTCTGGCCGAGGTTGCCACTCGATGCTCTCTCGCGCTCAGAACCTACCTCCATGTCAACCTCGACGAGCAGGCTCTCTATGAGACACATGATGAATTCCTGCTTCGTCCAGAAGCCCTTCAGCGTCTTCCTAGGGGTGCTCGGGATCATCTTGAACCCTTTCTCTCCAAATTAGCACAGTGCAAATATGGACCTAGCGGAACCGACCCCGCCGAGAGCGCAAAGCTGATTGACGACTCACTCAGAATCCTCCACGGCCTTGAATCCACCAGGGGGCGCGAGATACAATGAGCAACTTCCTCGACCATTTTGGCTTTGGGAGCCCGTGGTGGCTTCTCTCCCTCATCGTTGTCCCTCCTCTGTGCTTTCTCCGTAACGTTAAAGGAACAAACTCAGCGCTCACGTTTTCATCCTTGGGAATACTGGCCTCGGTTGGGAAACGCATACGCAAAAGACATGGCGCGTTTCATCACACCCTGTTAACCCTTACGATTATCTGTTGCTGTATTGCGATGGCACGACCCCAGTGGCGCAACGTTCGGCTTGATCGCTCTGTCAGCGGCATCGATATTCTTATCGCCTTGGACGTTTCAGAGTCGATGAAGACCGGGGATTATTTTGAAAGCAATTCAGCGGCTACGTTCCGTCGCGAAAAAAAGCGTATTGAGGCTGCAAAAGAAGTGATCCGGAGATTTATCCAACAGCGCCAGAACGACCGAATAGGATTAATCGCTTTCGGAGCCAGACCTTACTCCGTCTGCCCGCTCACCCTGGATCATACATGGCTCTCCGAGAGGCTGGACGAACTGAGAGTCGGCGCCCTTGATTCAAACGGGACTGCGATCGGTTCCGCTATTGCTGCGGCTGCCACCCGGCTCGATACCCGCCAGTCGAAAACCAAGATCGTTCTCCTGGTAACAGACGGCGCGAGCAATTCGGGCTCTCTGACTCCTCTTCAGGCAGCGGATGCGGCTGCATCCCTTAAAACTCGAATCTACACAGTCGCAATCGGGTCCGGTAAGAAAAAAGACACCCTGAATATACCAGGCCTGACCCGTGCCGATTACGATTCCAGAACCCTGGCTGATATCGCAACCACCACCGGGGGTAAATTCTTTCAAGCCACCGACATGGAAAGTCTCCGTAGAACCTTCTCGGATATCGACGCGCTGGAGAAATCCGATGCAAAAAGAGCGCCCGCTTTCATTTCGCGCGAGCTCTATCCTTGGTTTCTCGGAGCTGCTCTTTTCTTCGGACTTCTCTCCGTCGGATCCCTCTCGCTCAGTCCTCCTACCCTACCCTGACCCGGTGACTTTCGTTCTTCCCGAATACCTGCTTCTGCTTTTGACCCTGCCGATCCTTTGTCTGGGAGCCGCTCTCTCGAGAAGAGGAGTCGCTCGCCGAACAGAACTCCTGATCGGAAAGAGACTTCAAGCTATCCTTTGCCAGCCTCTTAGCGTGAAGCGAGGATGGGCGACTCTGTCTTCTTTGATTATCGCTCTGGCTTTAGTAATCATATCTCTTGCCTCGCCCAGTGCAGGATACCGGGAGGCTCGGGAAAAAATCAGGGCACGCAGCATCATGATCGCCCTTGATGTATCTCGATCCATGTTCGCCACAGATCTCAAACCCAACCGTTTGGATGCTGCGAAGGCCGCCGCCCTTGAGCTCCTCGAGCGCTTTCCAGAGGATCGGATCGGACTCATCGCATTCTCCGGAAATGCGTGGGTCCAAGCTCCTCTAACTCTCGATCATGATGCTCTTCGAACCACCCTCCAACAACTTGGGCGTGCTACTGCCGGGAGCACCGACTGGATTCCCCGAGACGGTTCTGATCTTCCATCTGCTGTCCGGCTCGCAGTGAGAACACTCCGAACATACGAACAACCTGATAGCTCCCTCATTATCTTGAGCGATGGAGAAACTCATCAGAAGGGTATCCAGGAGGCGGCATACGAAGCCGCCGCTGAAGGAATTATGATTTTCCCAGTAGGGTTTGGAACCACTGCAGGATCATTGATCCCGGACTCCTCATCTCCAGACGGAAATTTTTATGACCGTGAAGGATCCCTTGTTATCAGCTCCCTCGATAGGGAAGGCCTGTCTATCCTGTCTGATACAACTGGAGGAACTTACTCGGAGGGGGCAGGTCAGGAATTTCTCTCGCAGGTGGAAACCGCGGTCGAGCGGATGAAATCCGCTGAACTTGAGGGCTCTGGAATTCAAATTGCGAATCCACTCTTCCAGTGGTTCCTGGGCCCATCAATTCTTCTCTTGTGCACCGGCATGGTTCTCAGATCGGGATATCCCCTACGCTCTCGAATGCGACAACCGGGCGGGGGGGGGCGGGGCGGGGGGCGCCGGGGCGCGGGGGGGGGGGGGGGGGGAGGGCGGGGGGGGGGGGGGCGGGGGGGGTGGGGGGGCGGGGCGGGGGGGGGGGCGGGGG
>CAXEFH010000313.1:0-3864 GCA_963989605.1 uncultured Roseibacillus sp.
TCTATGAGCGCCCTGGGCTCCGGGGGGGGGAGAATGTTTTACATCATGGACGAGGGTTCGAGGGTCTCCATCCAGCTTCCTTCCAGCTGGCAGCTCATCGCGCGGGATGCGTTCAACGGGGCAGTTCTCTGGAAGAGGCCGATCTCCAAGTGGCACAGCCAGCTGTGGCCTCTGAAGAGTGGTCCGAGTCAGCTGGCGCGTCGGCTCGTGGTTGACGGGGACAGCCTGTTCGTGACCAGGAGTATCACGGGTCCGGTGGAGCATATTGACGCAGCGACTGGTGAAACCCGGGGGATTTCCCAAGGCTCGGAAAGAGCGGAGGAAATCGTTCATCATGAGGGGCTTCTTTTCGCCCTCGTCAGGGAGGGGAAGTCCGAGTTGGAAGATTATGTGCCAAAGCATAACACGGGCGACCAGGCCCGGGTTCGAGGTGAGTTCGTGTGGAATGCGAAACCCCGGAGTATCCGCGCCTACGAAGCTGAAAGCGGAAAGTTTCTGTGGGAGAAGAAGGACAAGATCTCTCCCCTCAGTTTGTCCATGGCAGGTGATGTCCTCGTCTATCATGATGGAGAAAATGTCGCCTGTCTCGATCGCGGTACCGGCGAGCAGCGCTGGCGGAGTGAAAAGGCGGGACGACGGACCCTGATTCCTTTCAACTTCGCTCCCCGACTTGTGATTTACGAGGATGTGGTTCTCTACGCGGGTGGAGACAACCGGATGCAGAGCTATGACCTCAAGACAGGGAAGAGGCTCTGGGAGGCTACTCACGATCCTTCTGGCTACCAGTCCCCCCAGGATCTGCTCGTCGTAGCGGGACTCGTATGGTCCGCACCGCTGACCAGCGGGGGTCATAGTGGGGTTTACACCGGAAGGGATCCCCGGACCGGAGAGGTGAAAAAGCAATTCCCTCCCAACGTGAAGACCTACTGGTTTCATCATCGGTGCTACATCGCCAAGGCGACGGAGCGGTTTCTCATTCCCTCCCGTACGGGAATTGAATTTGTGGATTTTGACAAGGAGGACTGGGATATCAATCACTGGGTGAGGGGCGGTTGTCTTTACGGGATCATGCCCGCAAATGGACTGACCTACGCGCCACCCCACAATTGCGCCTGTTATCCCGAGGCGAAATTGTATGGATTCAATGCCCTCGCTCCTGCCTCGAAGACCTTCCAACTCCCCGAGAAGCTCCCGGAGGAAGGAAGATTGTCCGAGGGGCCGGTATTCGGGGAGCCGGTCGAGGAAGTCATCGCAACGGAGGGAGACTGGCCGACCTTCCGGGGGAACGTCCAGCGCAGTGGTGCATCTGGCACGGACCTCGTCGGGAACCTCGATGAAAGTTGGAATGCTGAACTCGGGGGGCGACTGAGCGCCCTGACGATCGTCAAGGACAAGGTCTACGTCGCACAAATCGACCAGCATACCCTGCACGCCCTTTCCTCCTCGACGGGAGAGAAGCAATGGAAATTCACGGCTGGTGCTCGTATCGACTCACCCCCGGCATACTGGAAAGGACGACTGGTCTTTGGCTCTGCAGATGGGTCTGTTTATTGCCTCCGGGCAAAGGATGGAGCCCTCATCTGGAGATTCCGGGCCGCTCCGGTGGACCGACGTCTGATGGCGTTCGAGCAGATTGAGAGTGTTTGGCCGGTACACGGGACAGTCCTCATAGAAGAGGGAGTTGCCTCCTTTGTGGCAGGGCGCTCGACCTTCCTCGACCATGGACTGCGCTACATCCAGCTTGATGTGAAAACCGGTAGCAAGCTGATGGAGCGTCTGATGGATCACCGGGACCCGGAGACCGGCGATGACATTCAGGATCGACTTCAAACTCTCCAGATGCAGGTGGGACTTCCCGATATTCTCAGCAGCGATGGTGAACATACCTATCTACGCTCCCAGAAAATTGACAAGAAGACCGGAGACCGGCTCGAGGTAGGGCCTATTTCTGGAAATGCGGCGGCCCAGGGTGGAGCCCAGAAGGGGAAGGGAACTCACCTTTTTGCTCCGATGGGATTTCTCGATGACACGTATTTCCACCGGGCCTACTGGGTATATGGAAAGAATTTCGCGGGGGGGCACAACGGCTACTACCAGGCCGGCAAGTATGCTCCCGCTGGCCGCATGCTGGTATTCAACGAGGACAAGGTTTACGGCTTCGGCCGCGATCCTAAGTATCTTCGCTGGACAACCACCATTGAGCATCAGCTCTTTGGTGCACCACGGGAAATCCCGGACGCACCCCAGCCAGTCGCTGGTGGGCGGAGACCCCGTTCCAGCGCTCTGGTTGGATTCAAGCCTCGTAAGAGCCTGGATCCCACGCGCAAGCCGGTGAGTGTTGAGTGCTGGGTGTTTCCGGATGGCGCCTCCGGGGTGGTTCTTGCCCATGGGGGACCTTTGAATGGCTATGCCGTGACGCTGAAGAAGCGGGTGCCGAGTTTTCAGGTTCGCTCAGATGAAAAGCTGACGATTATTTCGGGAAAGGCTCCTCTGAAGAAGGGATGGAGCCATCTTGCCGCGGTCCTCGGTGCCGATAAATCGATGCGGCTTTATGTGAACGGTGCGTTGGTCTCCGAGGGCAAGGCCAGCGGGTTGGTGGCGCAAACCCCGGCCCAGGGTCTGGATCTGGCCATGGATTCGGGGTCCTCGGTGGGTGAGTATCGAATTGATCACGTCTACACCGGGTTGATGGATGAGTTACGGGTCTCATTTCGGGAGGTAGGACCAGAAGAGATCAAAGGTAATCATGCGGATCCACTCAAGGCCCGTGCCAGCAATGCGAGGGCCGTGCTGGCTCTCTCCTTTGACACTCCCAGTGCGAAGGATGAATCCCCTGCGAAAAATAATGGAACCTTGTCCGGGGTTGAGGTTGGGAAGGGCCGCCTCGGCAAGGCGATCTGGTTCCGCAAGGGAAAAAGAAAGCCGGGTGGGAACCAGAGGAACAGTGGTTCCTACGTAGAGCGGGACTGGGATCGTCAGGTGCCTCTGTTCGCGCAGGGAATGGTGCTGGCAGGAGATACTCTGCTGGTTGCCGGCCCCCCTGACATCATGGACGAAGAATATACCTTTGAGCGAATCATGGCGGAGGATAAGGAAGTAGACCGAATTCTCAAGACCCAGGATGAGGCTCTCAAGGGCGCCGCTGGAGGTAAGCTGCTTTCCGTGTCGGTATCGACCGGAGATCAGAACGAGGAGCTCAAACTGGATGCCCTCCCAGTCTGGGACGGGATGGCGGTCGCTGATGGAAGTCTCTTCGTGGCGACCAAGGATGGAAAAGTTCACAAGTTCGGGCGGAAGTAAGGGTGCGTATGCAGGTGAAGAAAATGTTCCGGTTGTCGCTTGTGATGTTGGTCTTGGGCGGAGGGCTTGCCCTCGCCTGTACGGTCCCGGTATTTCGCTACGCCTTGGACCACTGGCCTCCGGATGCTTATCGGCTGGAGGCTCCGGTGGGTTGGCTGGCGAGTGAGGCCGGGGATGAGTTGCGAAAATTGATCGAGGAAGGCAGGGCCCAGATTGAAGTTCACCCTGTTGCAGAGCCGGGAGCACCTTCCCGTTTGGTCATGCCCGATATTGGACAGGAAGTCTGGAGGGGAGATCTTGATGGAGCTGCATCCTCGCTTTTGTCCTCGCCTGCCCGCGCGGAGCTCCTGCGTCGCATTCTCGCTGGAGAGTCCATGGTGTGGATTATGGTGCGGAGTGGGAATGAGAGTATGGACCAAAAATTCGAGGAGCGTCTCAGAGGGCGGCTGGAGTATCTCCAAAGCGTAGCTGCGATCCCTGAGCAGGATCCTACCTGTCTCTTATACACATCTCCGAGCCCACGAGACAGGCAGAAATCTCGTATGCCGTCTTCTGCTTGAAAAA
>CAXEFH010000314.1:0-3856 GCA_963989605.1 uncultured Roseibacillus sp.
ATCTACACCTCTCTATTCGTCGGCAGCGTCAGATGTGTATAAGAGACAGGAAGCGCCAGAGCCAGCGCCTGAACCGGAGGTAACTCCAGAACCCGCGCCTGAGCCGGAGGAAGATGCGCCAGCTGTCAAGAGGAGGGATCGAAGTCAGGTTCCGCCCCCAGCCGTAATCGATAGAACCGTGAAGCCCGAGGCTCCCGCCTCGGTCCAGGAAAAATAGCGTCGATCGTTGGCGCGTGATAGAGCGTTAATGGAGGATACGGACTGGTTAATGCTGGGGGCCGCTCTCAGTTAGCTTTTAACGAGATCTTTGTCCCCTACCATTCAGTTGCGGTTCTTCATCCGAAAGAGGAATAAAAGTGCAACATGAGAAAGGTTTTCTCGCGTGAGAACCTTTTGAGGGGCGGTTGCCGTTGGTAGGTTGGATTGTGGCGAATCACTACCAACAAGTTGGATCAAGTTTACCAGGTCTCAGGCTAATACATACCTATGCTCCGAAGCATGGGCGCACCCGTTGAGTCACTGGACGGGTTGCCTCAGCCACTGAAGGACAACGCGAAGAACTGCGGCCGACTTTATTCAATCCTCCTGAACGGCCTGACGCGGGGAAAACCGCGCAACCAAATCGCACTCTATCCATGCATCAATGAACGCTCTAAATCTCAGCCAGTCTGAACTCATTGTCCGCCTCCAGGGATAACCCCGCTCCAAGGTGGTGGGAGCCTGTGTAGACCTCCATTCGAAGCCTACGGTTTTAGATATTGGCAGCTTCCGAGTCACCAAGCGGTGCGCCCGGGGAATGGTGTGCCTCGCCATCCCAAGGGTAAAAGAAGCCGCGGGAGCAGTCCCCGGACCTCTTTGACCGGGAGCCGAGGGCCTTGAAAACATAACAAGGACGAGCCGCGCTAATGACCCAGTATGGAGTAGAGCAATTAGTCTCCCCGCTCCCGATGGTGCGGATCTACGGAGAAAACTGCACCGGGACGGCCCCTAGGGCTCGCTGGAGAACTCGACCCGGACAAAGTGCCGGCGCAGTGCTGCACTCACTAGCCCAGGGTCACTTTGATAAGTCAGAGTCCCAGTCCCATCGCCATGATTGGTGAATGAGAGCAGGGAAAATCTTGCGCTGGCATCGGTCCAGTTGACGAGGTCACTTGACAGCTCGATCCGATGGGTCACGTCGTCGGCCGCCTGGTTCATTTGCAGGGTGAGCGCGAAGCGACCGTCCCCAGTGGTCGTAAGGGAGACCGGGCTTCCATTGGGGACCCGGTCCGATGAACCGGTCGCATGTTCCAGCAATGCGCCGAGACCATCGCGGTCGAGATCATCATTGGGATTCCCGGCAAAGAAAACAGCATCGCTGCCTCCAGGATTACCGCCCTGTCGGGTGCTTTCACGCCAGTTTGCGGGGTCATTGTGATCGGGATTGCCGACCGGATTTCTCAAGACAAGGCTGAAGCCACCACCATCGGAACCGGTTGGCCACGGCGCTTCGTCGTCGTAGGCAAACTCCCGGATAGTGCTACTGGTGGCATCCTCCAACTTAATGCGATCGCTGCCATTATTGAGGCGGGACCCATTCTGGAAATCGGGGAAGGAGACCACAATGCGCGCCCCGGGGCCGAGCATAGTTCCAACGGGGAAGGTGTAATCAATGCCGGCAGTGAAATGCACTCCGCTTAAATCAAGCGTCACCGAATCGCTGATGTTCATCAGCTCGATGAATTCGGCATCGGGATTGGGATCGGCGGGATGATACATGAGTTCACTCACCACGAGGTAGCGCTGCGTATCGCTGGGATTAATCGGAGTCCGGAAGACTGAAACGATCCCCTCCGCAGTGTTCAGGAGGTTAAGAGTCTCTCCAAAGTTGGAGAGATGCCCAGCATAAGGCCCCACCACGAGACGCTCTTCGTTTCCGGTTGGTGAAGTCGACCGATTCCGAAAAGCAAGCGTGTCTGGAGAGAGGTAGAGCTCGCCCCGCCGCTCAATCACCGTCCCCGGCTCAAAGGTGAACTCCACGCCCCCGGTGATCTTCCACCCAGAAATATCGATCTCAGTCGCTTCTTGATTGGTCAGGACGATATACTCTTCGTCCTGATTGGTGGAAACCGGATTATGTTCCGCGGCGGTGATACGAATGTCGGGATTTGCCGGCTGCGAAGCCGGAATCAGACTGGGGTAATTATTGAAGAGTACACTACGCCTGCTGTTCAGGTAGTTGTTGACCGATGAGATATTCGAGCTCAGCGGTGGACTGGCCGGGGCAATGATCTCCGCTGCGCGATTCTCGAAATAGCGCCGTCCCTGCGGAGTGGCGGACAACTCCAGCACCTCGTCCATCACCGTGCGCAAGCGACGCAGGTAAAGTCGCTGGGTGGTGGTTTCTTCGAAGAGGACATCGTAGAGAACGTTCCACTGATTCGCATTCTGCTTAGCGTGCTCCTCGTCCCCGAAAAAGGGATGCGGCAGGTGGGTGCCACCGTCTCCAGTGACACCGAAGGTCCAGTCTTTGTCCCACGGGAAGATTCGCAGCCGCTGATCGCCCCGGTTGTCGATATAGCCGTAAAAGTTCTTGCGAACATCGTCAGCATCCTGGGTGATCGAGCGCACGGCAAGGTAGTTCACAACCTGTGGCAGGTCCAGATTGTCGATAACGTAGCGGCGGCGTGCAGTGCTGGTTCTCCGATTGAGGCCAGCAACCAGGTTCTGAACGGTGGTAAGATCGTTTTTGTCGCCGGTCTTCTTTTCGATCCCGGTGACCGTGTCGAAGAACACCGGATTCAAGTTACTCCGCTGGACGAACTTGTAGAGATCGCTGTCCGGATCATATCCATTACGATCAAGAAAGTCTTCATCCACCTGCTCGATAAAAACGCCGACGCGATCAAAGGTTCCGTTCAACTGCATATACCACAGAGCCGATTTGCAAGCCGCGTTCCCAGCCATCTCGTAGGCTTCAAACGCAAGAGTCTGCCGCACGTAGCTACTATCGGATCCTCGCTCGTTCATGTTGATCTCGCCCACCGAGGACATCTCGCTGTTGATGTAGAGATCGTCTCCCTTGTTGAAGTCGAATTTCTGGGAATTACCGTTGGTCGCTCCACCACGCTGCCGAACAAAGATATTATCATAGAATCTTCCGTCAAAATACACTGAGGCCCTGGTCCCGCTCCGCGTGTTGGCGGCTGCTTCGCTTTGAGTGAACCACTGGAAGATGGGCAACTGTGAGACAAGGCGGGCATTCCGGACTACCGTGCCGAAATACTCCGGCGATTGATTGTTCCCCGTGCGATCGAGGAAGGCGGGAACGCGCCCGACATTTCCATCTGCATCAGCGGCGCTCACATACCAGCGCACCATATCCCCCGATCGGTAGGCCGACGACGGGATGGTGCCGGTATAGCTGCCCACTCCGGCGGTCATAGGAATGACAACCTCCGTGCCGAAGTCGACCCGATACACCAGGTTCACCGTTGTGATCGTAGCGAGCCGAGGCGCGACCTCGGCGGTCACCTCGATATCCTCCTGCGAGAGAGGCTGCTGAGCAGGGAAATGAGAAACATTCTGAATTACGGGCCCGGGAGTGGTAGCTTCGGAGTTCGGAAGACCCGGCGTCGGAGAACTAAGGTAGCCGAAGGACAATGGACCACTACCCGTGACACTGGCTTCGAGCGAAACATCAATCAGGAAATCCGAACTGCCTGTCGAGCGGTTAAGGCCGTGAATCGCAAATACGTTGTCGCCCTGCTGCAGCTCTCCAAGGAAGGCGGAGACATCGATCGTTCCTGTGTTCGTATTTTCGTTCACGCTGCCGTTAGCGACATCATTCCAAGCTGGGAGATTCGGGGCATTGCGA
>CAXEFH010000315.1:0-3823 GCA_963989605.1 uncultured Roseibacillus sp.
AGCCCACGCCTGAGCCACCGAAGCCACGGGAGGGAGCCCCGAAAGCAATGTAGGGGTAAAGGCTTCTCCAGCGCTCTGTCTGGTGATCCTGGGATCTTCCACGGCACGATTCCTTGAACAATTCCTCACGTCTGCTGGCTCGTTCCGCCCCGGGCGTCCTCGGCGGACGGACCGCAACCCGCTGCAGGACAACGCTGGCTCTCTCTTTGCAGTTTCTGATCCTTCTGTCTGGATTGATTCTGCAGGGATGTGCGATGCACTCCCAAGGAGAAAGCGCATACAGCGCAGAACCTCTCCATCCAGCAGGGACTGCTCTTGAAGCGGAGTCCTACTCTTCATTCGACGATTGCCATTTTCCTTTCCGGAAATGGCTTCCACTCAATGGATCCAAGCCATCAAAAATCGTGGTGGCACTTCACGGCATGTCGGGGGCTTCACAGGACTTCACCGTCCTCGGTGAATACCTCCAGAGGTCCAGGAAGGATGTCGCGGTATACGCCCCCGAGCTTCGGGGACAGGGTTCTGATCCAGAGGCCTCCCGACGTGGAGACATCCAATCAAGGCAGGAATGGTTCCATGATCTGCATGCCTTCACCAGTCTTGTCCGGCAGCAACACCCACAGGCCCGCATCATCTGGTGTGGTGAAAGCATGGGTGCGCTCATAGCGCTCCACAGCCTTGCGACTAGCCCGGACGGCCAGCTCACCTGCGATGCCCTTATTCTGTCATCTCCCATTGTGGGAACTCACGAGCAAATCCCCGCCTGGAGAATACATCTCCTGCGACTTGCGTCCCGGCTTCTTCCAAGGATGAAAATATCAATGGAAACTCTCTCGGGAAAAAACGAGGTCCGTGTCACAAGAGACTCAATCCATCAGGAGCAGGCAGCAAAAAATACCTATCACCTTCCCGCATTCACCTTACGCCTGCTCAACACTCTTGGCACGATGATCGAATCATCGCCCCAGTATGCACAAAGGGTAACTCAGCCCGTGTTGATTCTGCATGGAGGACACGATCTTTTCTCCCAGACAAGCGCCGTTGAGTCCTTAGCGAGGAAATTTTTACAGTCTGAGGGGGTCACTCTGCATTCTTACCCGGAGAGTTATCACCTCCTGTTCTACGATCATGAGAGAGAGCGGGTTCTTTCCCATATCAACCAATGGATCGAGTCTCTGGGCCCCTGATCAGCAGAGTAACATTACGATTGCAATGAGGGGTTGAATATGAACAGCTTTCAGCAGTTTGGAAGATGAGCAAATCATTGATCAGAGCAGTTAGCGGAGTCGGGGTGACCCTGCTCATCTGTTCCTGCGCGGCAACGCCGGACGACAAGGACGAATGGGAATTCCCACCCGTTGAATCCCCGGAAGAACAGGGTGAAAACAACGTCGGACCTTCAGGGCCTCTCTCCCAATCAGATCCATTCAGGTCCCCCGATGTCACCACCTCCCTCCCTGGTATCTCTCACTCATTCAAGCCTTCCACAACGCCACAGTCATCCCCGACCCCGACTCCTGAAGAAGCATCACTGGCAGCACCCACGCCCAACTCTCCTCCGGTTGGTGAGGTAGAATGACTTCGCTGAGAATGGGATTCAGCGGAAGAAAGGCGTGAAGGGACAACGAAGGACCTGAACCCGGGTCTCCTTGCGAGGGAGGATCATGGAGGCAGCGTAAATTCCTGCAGAACCCATCCGGGTTCCAAGTTGGCATCTGGATGCATACCAACGGAACCATGTCTGGCCATATCCCGATCTAGAAGAAATATACTTGTTTCTCCGCCACGATTTTCTCACCGCAACACGCTCCCGGACGACCCATGCAGGTGCCCAGTCCATGGAATCCCGGTTCCCCGCCAACTCCTTCCCGACCTGCTTCACCCGCTTGACCACCTCCCCGGAAGCATCATACCATACCTCTCCATCAGCGTTCTCTGCGGCCGCCTGGAAATTAGGGAGAGCCAGACACCCAAGAACCACTGCCCACAATCTCATCTGAAAACGCATTTATGTCGGGCAAGGCTAGAGGGTGGTAGCCATCCTGACAACCTGAACCAAGCGGGCGAATGGCCGAAATTATGAAACCCCCTAGAAAGTTCAGGCCCGAGCCCTTCGGCTACCATGAAATCGTGGAACTCCAGATCGACTCCCTTTCCAATCTCGGCGCAGGGGTGGGAAGGGTCCACTACTCAGGTGCCTCAAGAGAAGAAAACGAGGCAAGCTGGGTCGTCTTTGTGCCTTTCAGCCTCCCAGGCGAACGGGTAAGAGCTCGAATCTGGAAAAACGAGGCAAGCTGCTCCCACGCGGACCTGGTGGAAATCATTACCCGCAGCCCCAGCCGCCGGCAACCTCGATGCTCGCTATTTACCACCTGCGGTGGATGTCAGTATCAACATCTCGATTACCAGGAGCAGCTCCGGTGGAAGCAACAACAGGTGAGCGAACTGCTCCAGCGCATGGCCGGGATTGAGCATCCTGTTGAGAATCCCATTCCTTCCCCACAACAGTGGAACTACCGGTCCAAGATCACTCCTCACTTTCAGAAGCCTCGCCCAGACCGGGATCTCAACATTGGTTTCCTGGCGGCGGGCTCGCGTAACCGTATCATCGATGTTTCGCACTGCGCTATCGCGATGAATGCTCTCAATGATGCCCTCCCCGAAGAACGAAACCGCATTCAGCAAACTGCCGCTCAGGGAAAATTCCGAAAGGGTGCAACCCTTCTTCTACGTGCCACAAACAGAAGTGTTCACACCAACCCGAGGGAAGTCGTCGAAGAGGAAATGGGAGATCTCAGGTTCCGTTTCCTTGCCGGGGATTTCTTCCAGAACAACCCCTTAATTCTTCCCTCCTTTGTTGATTATGTTGCCGGGGAAGCGTCAACCGGCAATCGTTTTCTCGTGGACGCCTACTGCGGATCCGGGCTTTTCGCACTCTCCCTGGCCGGACATTTCGAATCCGTTGTCGGGGTGGAAGTTTCCGAATCCTCGGCTGACTGGGCCCGGCAGAACGCCCTTCACAACAGCCTCGCAAATGTCAAAATCGTTACTGCCTCTGCTGAGCGGATCTTTGAACAGATCACATTTCCTGCAAACCTGACCTCCGTTATCATTGATCCTCCCCGCAAAGGCTGCGGGGAGGATTTTCTTCAACAGCTCTTCTTCTTCAATCCCGAGCGCGTTGTCTACGTCTCCTGCAATCCATCTACCCAGATACGGGATCTGAAGGCATTTGAAGCCAATGGCTACACCCTCCGCAGGCTTCAACCCTTTGACCTCTTCCCTCAGACGAAGCACCTCGAGTGTGTCGCAACCCTTGAACGGGGCTCTGCGTGATTACCTCGCTCGGGCAACCTTGAACACGTAGCGTTTCATCTCTTCCTCGCTCTCCGCTATCTGCTCTGCAAGACACAACTGGGTACGGGCCCGATCAAGGTTCTGGCCCTCGCGGTTGACCCGAAAATATTCGTCTCCATTCAGGTGGTCGGTGAGAAAGCGTATTCCGAGTTCGAGTGAGATCAGACGTCCGGAAAAGGCCATCTGAGATACTTCCTCGTTCGTGAGGACTCGTCCCGCGGAGGCAAGATATCCTTCCACAAGGGATTCGAAGACACGGGCGCGCAGTCGCACCTTCGTCAAATCACGTTCATCTTCTGCGGCTGGGTTTGTCGCAGTCCGCACGAGGTCCCCGAAGTCATAAAGACTCAGCCCGGGCATAACGGTATCGAGGTCGATCACACAGACTGCCTCATCAGTTTCCTGGTCGAAGAGAACATTGTTAATCTGTCTCTTATACACATCTGACGCTGCCGACGAATAGAGA
>CAXEFH010000316.1:0-3798 GCA_963989605.1 uncultured Roseibacillus sp.
TACGCGATTTCTGCCTGTCTCGTGGGCTCGGAGATGTGTATAAGAGACAGGAGTGCGATCCTCCATGTCCCGGGGAATCAGCAGGGCGGTAGCCACGACCCCCATAATCAGAGCGAAGAGCTTCATTGTTCCAACGAGGGGGGCCTTGAGGATTCGGAGCTCCTCTCCACCAGTGCCGCCGACGCTCTCCGGTCCCGCATTATGGGGGAGCGTGAATATGTTCAAGGCGAGCCAGATCAGGACGAAAATGACCAGAAAATAGAAAATCTTCATCCTCGCCAGATGCGTGAACGTGTTGCCGGTGATGATCCAGACGCGACTGAGGGAGAACAGGGGAGTGTTCGAGGGAGCGGAGCTCATGGTCGTTCTCCCGCTTTGGTTCCTGAAGCGCCGGGAGAGCCAGGCGCGGTTCTCCCACCCCTGGGACGCTCTTGTTTCTCCCGGCCCATGGTTTCATGCAGGAACAGCCGCTCGAGAGTGGTCCGCGGATTGCCGGTTCGTAAAAGCTGGACACCTTTCTCGCCGTGGGCGAGCTCGTGTATGCGATCGAGAAGATCGGGGGTGGCGTTCCGCAGAATGATCTCCGTCTGATCCTCGATGGCTATGAGTTCTTCAAGGGGTCCCTCTCTCACGAGAGATCCCTTGTGAATAATGCCCACGCGATCACATACTTCCTGGACCTGTTCGAGAAGGTGAGAGCAGAGGAAAACGGTAAAGCCTCGCTCCTTGAGCTCAAAGATGAGGTCTCGAATCTGGCGCGAGCCGATTGGATCAACGCCGGCGGTGGGTTCGTCGAGGATAAGAAGGCGTGGGTCCTGCACGAGGGCCTGAGCCAGCCCGATCCGTTGAAGCATGCCCTTCGAATAGCCCCCCAGACGTCGAGAGTGGGCGTCCTTGAGGCCCACCAGTTCCAGAAGTTCCCTGCTACGATCGCGCAGCGCCTTTCCCCTCATGCCACAGAGTTTCCCGTAGAACCGAATCGTCTCCTCCCCGGTGAGGTGCTTGTAGAAGTAGGGGTTTTCTGGCAGGAATCCGACCTCCTGACGGGAGTCCACTTTGGAAGAATCCCGGCCGAAGATCGAGCAGCTCCCTTCGGTAGGGGAAACCAGACCGAGAAGGGCTTTCATGGTCGTGGATTTTCCAGACCCATTAGGTCCGATCAGTCCGTATACCTCGCCGGGGGCAATCTCGAAGGAAACGTTGTTGACGGCTCGAACGCGGCCTTTCCTGAAGGTAACCTTGAAGTCCTTCACGAGGCTCTTTACTTGCACCGCCGGCGTCTCGCTCATCTCATTGAAGCATAACGGGCTGCCGATCACAGGCAATGGTAGAAAGGCGGTCTGCTGATTCCTCAGCAGGAATTGAACTGGTTGCAGGAGGCCAGATTCTTCCGCAGTCTCACAGGATTAGTTTGATTTTAGAGTGGCACAACTCATCCCACCTGCGAGCCTCAACTCATGATGAAACGTCGTATTCTTCTTCTTTTTGTTGGAGCTCTCTCGCTTCTTGGCCTGCCGAGTTGCCTGGAGGTCGAGCAGGTAATCACGCTGAAAAAAGATGGCTCCGGAACGATCTCTGAGGAGATTGTCATGGGTGCCCAGATTGTCCAGATGCTCGAAGGACTGCCTGCAGGCGCGGGGGCGGAGAATCCTTTCGCAGATCTGTATGACCCGGAAAAATACAAGGCGAAGGCTGCAGAATTCGGAAAGGGAGTGGTTTATTCTCGGATGGAAAAGGTTGAGCGAAACGGGGGTAAGGGCGTCAAGGCCATCTACACCTTTGAGGACATCAACAGTGTGGTGCTCACTCCCGGTTCACCGATGGAGGACCTTGACGAAGAGGAGCGGAGACCCAAGGAGGAGCCGCTTCAGTTTGCCTACGCCGGTGGGGTGCTGACCGTCACTGTGCCCGAACCCGCGGTGGGAGAGGATGCCGAGAGCGCGGAGGAGGAACAGCCAGCTCTGGAGGTAGACCCAGCAAACGAGGCAATGCAGGCTATGATGGCGCAGATGTTCAAGGGTATGAAAATCAGCACCAAGCTCGTTACTGCAACCGGTATCCAGAAGTCTGACGCCACTTACCTCAAGGATGATACGGTGACTCTCCTGCTCATGGACTTCGACGAGATAATGAAGAACCCGAAGGGGTTGAACGCGTTGCAGAAGCTGGACGGCGCCAAGCGTGCGGACATTGCGGAGTCCCTGAAGGGAGTCAAGGGGGTCGCGGTTGAGACCAAGAAAAAAATTCGGGTCAAATTGAAGTAAGGGCAGACCCGGATTTCCCGGGCGCTTTGTGAGGGGCCCCTATTCCTCGATCCGCACGCGGATGTAGCGACGCTGTTCACTTGTGGTGGGCTGTGAGTCCCTTACCGTGATCGTGAACGTTCCATCATTGTTGTCCTGCTGGGAGAGAATGATCACGTCTGGGCTCCAGCTTTGCAGGTCGCTACTGACTTCTGCCGTTACTGTGGCGATCGGTAGTTCGGATCGCAGCTGATAGGTGAGGGTCAGGTAGCGTGAGTTATCAAGGCTCTGGATGTCCACGATGCTCAACTCGTCAGCTGCGGTGGCCCCGAGGTCGAAGCCCTGCGCGTAAAGCATGAAGTTGCTGAGACCGCCGGGTCCGCTGATCAAGTCCGGGCCGGAGACAAGAGGATCGGCTCCTGCCAGAGGTCCAAATTGCATGCGGGTCCACAGGTCGTAGGACCAGTCATCCGAGGCGTTTGGTGCTCCGAAGTCAAGGTGTGCAGGCCTCCAGCGGGATCCCTCGTCGAGTTCTTCCTCCGGGGTGTTGCCAGGGTCGATCAGAACAAGACTTGGGCCGTCTCCATCCGGAAGCGTTGGCCATGGAGGACTGTCATCGTATGGGAAACTGAAAATCTTTTCCCCTTCGGAATCATCCAGCGCGAGACGCTCGCCCTTGTTGGAAAGATTGGTGTCATTTTCGAACTCCCCCAAGATTGCAGGTTCCATTGAGGGACCATACCGGGCAAGGAAAGCAGCAGTGTTACTCACGACGAGGGCTCTTTCGCCGGCGTTGAGGAAGCTGCCGACCGGAAAGTGGAAATCGATTCCCTCCCGGAAGCTGAGAAGGCTCAGGTCGATACGTTCATCCGCTATGTTCCGGAGTTCGACGAACTCGAAGTCATTGTCTGATCCTGAGACGTCCTGCTCAGCCTCGGTTTGTGGATCAGTCGGGTGATAGTGGATCTCGGTGATCTTCAGGTTCTCGAAGGATGCGGGTGTCCCGATTCGATAAAGGATGTCAAGGAGTGCTGACCACGTGCCGTCATTACCGCGGGAGCGGGCCTTGAGCCAGGTTGACTCTTCCAGGGAAATACTGCCATTATAGATTTGGGCAGAGGACGAGAGAGTCCCCCCAGCGGAACTGGTATCACCTTCTAGAACTGCCTGAATGAGAAAGTCACTGCTTCTCGTCGTGCGGTTGAGGCCGTGGATCGCGAGGATATTTTCGCCAGGCCGCAGGAGGTTCAGGGCCTCAGTCTGTTCGAAGGTGACGAAGTTGACAGCGAGGGCATCGCTGTGAGTGGTGGTGGCCCCGGAGTTCCACGACTGCGGTCCAGCGTTTCGAGACTCAATTTCAACTCCATTGAGGTAAGCGATGAAGCCATCATCGTAGCGCAGGCGGAGTGCTACGGAACCAAGTGAGTCTATGGTAGCCTGATCTGGAACAGTGAACTTGTAGCGGATGTAGGCAGAGGCGTTATTGCTGTCTCTTATACACATCTCCGAGCCCACGAGACAGGCAGAAATCTCGTATGCCGTCTTCTGCTTGAAA
>CAXEFH010000317.1:0-3768 GCA_963989605.1 uncultured Roseibacillus sp.
CATCTGTGTTCCCTGAAGTAGATCTACCAGAAAGAGATCAACCCCGGATCCGTCTCTTGCGGGCGCACTCACCACCACCTTGCTCCGCTGGTCCGTGAAACACCCCGGAACACAGGAACCTCCGGCAAAAGGAATCCGGAGAAGCTTGCCCGTATCAAGGTTAAGGAGGTGCCCCCCCGACCCGAGTTCCGGGTATCCGGGGCGCCATGCACCGGACCGGCTGATCATGACGAGTCCATCCCGGTCCGCAGGTAAGGGAGCGCTGTAATCCGGGTATGAGTTGATCAACGGTATCTCAGCCGACTCCTCCAGCCATTCCACCCTGCTATATTCCAGATCGAGAGTCCCTGCCGTGACTCGTTCCATGAAACCTGTCACCTCGTCGACCCTGAGCTGGTTTCCATCTTTGAGACGCCGGCGTATTTCTGCCAGATTCAGGGCCAGCTCACTCCCGGGTTCCAGCCGCGCTGTCTCCGACTTCTGCAGAAACGATTCTGCAGTAGCCCTCTGCGAGGAGGAAAGGGGAGACCGTACAACGATGGTCTCTCCAACCCGCCTGCTCAGAGCATGCTCAGCACCGCGGAGGTAGGGTGAGGGCCATGCCTCGCTGAGGAGTAGGGCAACGACCTCGTAGGAGAAAGGAGCTTCCCATGGCTGATAAACTCCCCTGAGACCGCCGATCTCTTCCACCGTCCATTTTCCTGCCCGAGCCACGACTCTCGCAAAAGGCTCTGGTTTATCCGCATCCGGCTTGAGGATGATACGAACCTCAAAATCTGGCGGGTCACTCACAACCCTCAGTCCGAATGTCGCACCGGTCTCAAGAGTGGCCCTGACCGCCCACCGCGCAGGCCCCGTCTCAAGACGGACCTTGGAGCTCTTCGCTCTCTCTTCGAGAGTGTCGAGGCCTGTCTGGGCTGGCGAGACTCCAACTGCAAGCATGACCAGGAGCAAAACAATCGTCATGCACCCGGGACACAATCTACTCACCATCACCCCAGCGTATGAGAAAGGCTCTGCCAGTCAAACGACATCCCCAGCGTTAATATCAATTAGCGCGAAAGTGCGGCGCATTGCTTTTCGGAAGCCATTTCCTCAGGACTTTCTTGGTCTCTCGGTATTCGGGATCCCCTGCCAGATTGTGCCACTGGTTTGGATCCCGGGACACGTCGTAGAGTTCCTCCCCTCCCCTCCCATAATGAATGTAATGAAACAACTCGGAGCGGACCGCGTGACTGGAGCCATGCCAGTGGGGCGAGTGGGTGATCACTGCTGGAAAAGGCCATTTAAGCTGCGGATCGCGCACAAGAGGAGCTATGGATCGTCCCTCAACCTTGGGATTGGGAGGTAATCCACATAGATCAAGCAAGGTGGGATAGAGGTCGAGGAGACTCACCGGACGACTGCAGGAACCAGCCTTCGGATTGCCTCCCAGCGTCTCCGGCAGATGGATGATCAGAGGAGTCCGCGTATTCTGCTCCCAGAGAGCGGACTTGGCGAATTTCTTCTCTCCGACATCGTAGCCGTGGTCTCCCCAGAGGACCACGATGGTGTTGTCGGCATGACCACTTTCCTCCAGAGCCTTGAGAACATGCCCGACACAGGCATCGGCAAAGGAACCGGCTGCCAGGCACCCCTGCACTGCCTCTTTCCACTTACCGCTGTTACGAAGGATCTCTCCTTCTTTCCCTGCCATCCGCCGCCCCGCATCCGGGATATCCTCCAGATCGTCGACTCGGTGAGAGGGCAGCCGGATAGTATCGAGCGGGTGCATGTCGAAATATTCCCGGGGCAGGTACCATGGCAAGTGTGGCAGGTAGATACCACAGCCCAGAAAAAAGGGCTTCTTATGAGCCTGCTTGAGGAATCGGGCCGCTCCCTGAGCGGTCCTCCAGTCTGCCGTGTCCTGGAGAGATTGATCGATTGGCGCCCAGTCAATCAGGCGGGCAAGAATGGCGTTAGAGAATTCCTTCTTCAGTCCATGCCGGTAACGCCGATCCACGGGCGGATGGGGCGTCCCCATTCTAACACTGTACTGCCCATCCCACGACGCCGGATCCGAAAATTTCCCATGGGGCTGATGATATAATTTCCCCCCGCCCCAAGCCACATACCCGTGGGCCCGAAAATACTGGGGGAGAGTCACCCACTCCCGGTAAAGCGGCATGTCGCGAAACCAGTTCCGGTTCCCATAAATACCCGTCGTGGACGGCCGCAGACCCATCATGACTGAAGTCCTCGAGGGACTGCACAATGGAGCCGCACAATGGGCCTGCTCGAAAAGAGTCCCCCGCTTCGCGAGGGCATCAATATGAGGAGTCCGGGCCTGGGGGTGCCCCCCGAGGCAACCAACCCAGTCGTTCAGGTCATCCACCGAAATGAAAAGGACATTCGGCGTTCCTGCGGCACAGGACAGAGGAGAGAAAAGCCCGATCGTAATCGCGATGAAAACAAAACGCATTGGAATTCAGGCTGCATACAATTTCTTGCCTTGGCGAGAAAATCAATCCTTCACGCTGACCCGGCCTCCTGCCACCCTCTCTCACCAGAGAAAGAGCCAATGGAGGTCCACCAAGTTCACCAGAACCTGATTTCGAACCCACTATCCGATCTGGAGTCGCAGGTTCACCGGGAACTGGACTCCCTCGGATTGCCCCCGCCCCAGGGAGAAGTAGCCATCACGGCAGGCAGCCGCGGCATCGATAACATCGTTGCTATCACCCGGGCGGCCGGAGATTGGCTCCGAAAAAACGGAGCGATCCCCTTTCTCACACCATGCATGGGCTCTCACAACGGGGCTACAGCGGAAGGGCAACGTTCCATGATCAATTCCCTGGGACTGACCGAGGAAGCTACCGGAATGGAGATTCGGTCGAGTATGGAGGTAGTCCAGATCGGAGAAGTAGGGACAGGAAAAGTATGGATGGATCGGCATTGCTTCGAGGCCTCGGGAGTTCTCGTCCTCAACCGCATCAAACTTCATACCTGCTTCTCAGGACCCGTACAGAGCGGCCTTACCAAGATGATGGTCGTCGGCATGGGAAAGATACAATCGGCTGAGACCTTTCACTCCGCACCCACGCCCACGATGAAGGACATGCTGCTCGAAATGGGAGAATGTGTGATTGGATCCGGTAAGATTTACGCAGGACTCGGACTTCTCGAGGACGGTTTTGACAGAACTGCAGAAATTCATGCGGTGCCCCCCGGGGAGATTCTGGAGCGCGAGCCTGCCCTGCTGGAGAAGCACCGTTCCTATTTTCCTTCGCTGCCCGTTGATGACCTCAACGTGCTTGTCGTGAACGAAATCGGGAAGACCTTCAGCGGAACCGGAATGGATACGAACGTCATCGGTTACCGGGGGGTCAATGGTTATGAGGACCTGACCCGTCCCCGTATCCAGGCAATTGCCGCCCTCGCCCTTTCCGAGGCAAGCCAGGGAAACGCCATCGGGGTAGGCCTCGCGGATTTCATCACCCGCCGTCTGAGGAACTCCATCGACGAACAGAAGACCTTCACCAATGTGTTCACGACCGGCGACATGCGCCGCATGGCAATTCCATGCACCTTAACGAATGAGCAGGAGGTGATCCACCGCATGAGCGAACGCTACGGAGAACAACGCTGGATGTTTATTCCCAACACCCTCCATCTGGAGACCATTTTCGTCAGCGCGGACCTTGTCGGTGAGCTCCGTGACAATGAAAAGTGCGAGATCATCCCGGGGACCACTCTTCTAGACTTCGACTCCACGGGCCGTCATCGACT
>CAXEFH010000318.1:0-3765 GCA_963989605.1 uncultured Roseibacillus sp.
TAATGATACGGCGACCACCGAGATCTACACCTCTCTATTCGTCGGCAGCGTCAGATGTGTATAAGAGACAGTCAGAGCCTTCCTCATCAGAACCTTCCTCATCAGAGCCTTCCTCGTCAGATTCTTCCAGCGAGCCATCAAGGAGCTCACCGAGACGAGCAAGCTTTACCTCAACCTCTTTGTTCTCGTCCCCCCTCCGGTAAGCAATCTTAAGAGTCTCCCCGGAGTCATATTCCCCAACGACTCGGATGAGTTGCTCCGGGCTGTCGACGGCTTCTCCGTTGATTTCCGCAACAATGTCTCCCGCCTGCAAACCGGCTTTCTCTGCCGGAGAATTTTCCATGACCCCTTCGAGAGTCACTCCTCCATTCTCCGCGGAACCGGCAAGATTGATCCCGAGAACCGGCCGGTTGGGATCGATCTGCTCTTCGCCTCCCGCAAAGCGTGCGCCAGTTCGCTTCCCGGCAACCATGTCATCCCAGCTTCCGGTAAAGACCCCGATGGGAACGTGCCTGTTCTCACTGAGGGTCGAACCGATATTGGAATGAATTCCAATCACCTCGCCCTGCATGTCAAAGAGGGGCCCTCCGGAGTCTCCTCCCACAACCGCGCAGTCCGTTGTAACGAACTGACCGCTACCCAGCACTCGACCAAGTCGGACCGGCGGTGACCGCATTGAATCGAAACCTCCGGGGTGACCGAAGGCAACACACCACTCGTTGCGAAGCAGACCCTTGCTTTCGCCCACCTTCACGAAGGGATAGCTCCCTTCCTCCGTAATCCTGACCATGGCGGCATCCCGGTCATAATCACCCCCAAGCTTTTCCGCCTTCACCCGCTTTCCATCAGGAAAAATGACAATCACGTCATCCGAAAGAGATGCGACCACATGTGCCGCGGTCAGGACCAAGCCATCCTCACTGACAATAACACCGCTCCCAGCTCCGCCTCCTCCTGTCGAAACCAATGAGACCGTAGCCGCCACACTTGGCCCGGAGAGGGCAACCAGCTTCTTGCTCAGTTTCCGAAGATCTGCCAGTCCGTCCACCAGCGGCGCAACCTCCATTTTCTGGGCTGAGACAGGGGCGGAAGTGCCAACCGCTAGAAAAGTAGCGATCGAAGCGATGAGCAGGGATCTGAGATGAATCTTCATTCTGGGGGTGCTATTTGTGAGGAATGCGGGCCGTGACCCACCTATACCAAGCGTCCTCGACGCCTGATCCTGTTGATAATAGATTTCCTAATCTTCCTGACGTCAACTTATGGTTTGGGCAGATTCATCCGAAACTTGTTAATATCGAGGATTTGACCGGGAACAACGCGGCTGATCTTCTCTCTCGTGCGCGGGTCAAGCTCCCCGCCAGAACACTTCTCACTTTACGCCGACCCTCAAAAATCTTGCCCCGCGCTCACAATCACGCAACCTCCGCGCCGTGCTGGCCGTTCAGCAACTCCGTGTCGAAGTAGGAGCCCGCGTTCTGTTTGACGGGCTCTCTTTCGTCTTGGCTAAGGATGACCGGATTTCGTTTGCGGGCCCGAACGGGGCCGGCAAATCGACCCTGATGAAATGTCTTGCCGGGGTAATTGAGCCCAATGCCGGACAGATAACCCGTCCGAAGGGACACCGGACCGGCTATTTACCGCAGGACGGAATCCATCTCACCGGCCATTCGCTCTGGGAAGAGGCAGAATCAGCATTTGCGGAGGCAAAGAGACTGCAGCACAACATCGACCAGCTCTCCGCAGAACTGGATCATCTCGATCCCAGTGCTTCGAACTATTCCGATCTCCTGCAGGAGATTGGAGAGCTGGAACTCAGATTGGAACATTTCGATCCAACCCGGATCAAACCGCGAATCGAATCCGTTCTTGGAGGACTTGGGTTCCAAAGAGGTGACTTCCAGCGAGACTGCGGTGAGTTTTCCGGTGGCTGGCAGATGCGGATCGCAATGGCCAAGCTCTTCCTGCAAGAGCCTGATGTCCTGCTTCTCGACGAGCCTACCAATCACCTTGACGTGGACGCGCAGCGCTGGATGGAATCGTTCCTGCGGGACTACAAGGGCACCATCGCGATTATTTCCCACGATCGATCGCTCCTCGATGACCTGACGACCAGGACCATCGCCTTTGAGCGTGGACAAGCAGCCGAGTATGCGGGTAATTACTCCTTCTTCGTCAGGGAATCCGCTCTGCGCCGGGAAATTCTCGAAAAGCAGTATCGGTCGCAACAGCGTGAAATTGAGAAGACCGAACGATGGATCAACCGGTTCCGGGCCAAGAACACAAAAGCCTCCCAGGTCCAGAGCCGCATCAAGCAGCTCGAGAAGATGGAGAGGATCGAACTTGAGGAAGAGGAAGGGAGGATGAACTTCACGTTCCCCCCTCCCCCTCCAAGCGCACACTGCGTGGCTCGGATTGAGAAAGGCGCTCAGCGATATGGCAGCCTGACGGTCTTTGAGAACTTTGACTTCGAGATCACACGGGGTCAGAAAATCGCAGTGGTTGGCCCGAATGGCGCAGGAAAATCAACATTTTGCCGGCTGATTACCGGAAAAGAATCTCCCGCTGATGGACTCCTCGAACTGGGATCGAAAGTGCTTCCCTCCTTTTTTTCCCAGACCCACGCCGACGAACTGGATCCAGGAAAAACCGTCCTCCAGACTGTCGAGCAAGCCGCCAGCAGGGAAAACATGGCCCATGTGCGTAACCTTCTCGGGTGCTTTCTTTTCCGGGGAGACGATGTCTTCAAGCAGGTCGGAGTTCTCTCAGGAGGCGAGCGCTCTCGTGTGGCACTGGTCCAGATGCTGGTTCGTCCTGCCAACTTCTTGATCCTGGACGAACCAACCAACCATCTCGACATGCAGTCTCAGGATGTGCTGCAGGAAGCCCTCACTGCGTATCCCGGGACCATTATCATTGTGTCTCACAACCGAGCATTTCTGGATCCGGTGGTGGAACGCACTCTCGAGTTCAGGCAGGAAAGAAAACCGAGACTCTATCACGGAAACCTGAGCTATTACCTCGACAAGGTCGCTGAGGATGAGAACCGGACAACCCAGCGTGGAGAAGCAAACTCCATAACGGGATCCTCCTCCACCACGAGAGATGGATCTCTGACGAGAAAAGAGGAGCGGCGGCGCGAGGCAAAGACCCGGCAGCAACGCCGGCTTGTTCTCAAGCCCCTCGAAGAGCGCCTCGAAAACCTGGAAGCCACCATAACGGAATTCGAAGCTGCCCGCGAAACATTCACCCAGCACATGTCCAAGCCCGAGGTCGCAAGTGACCCCGACGAATTACGTAAGACCAGCGAAGCATTCCAGTCCGTCGGAAATCAGCTCGAGAAAGCTTTCAGCGAGTGGTCTGAACTGACTGATGAGGTTGATAAAATGCGTGCCAAGCTAGAGGCCACCGATCTCTGACTTCATCACTGCAGCGAGAATCGGAAGGGAACGTGAACCTGCGAACTTACCGGGTTCCCATCCTTCTTTGCCGGGGCGAAAGACCAGCGCTTCACCGCTGCGATTGCAGTGGAGTCAAGAACCGGGCTTCCAGAACTGCTGATCACACGAACGGAACCCACCCGACCCCGGGTGGTGATCTGAACATCCAGCATCACCCGACCCTCCACCTTGTCTCGACGAGCAGTCCTCGGATATTCTGGCTGATAGCGGCGGAGAACCCGAGCGGGGTGAGAGGGTCCTTTTGCACGCGGAGCCTCAGGCGCTGCACGGGGCGGACTCGGGGGTTTGGGCGTCGATTTGGCTT
>CAXEFH010000319.1:0-3764 GCA_963989605.1 uncultured Roseibacillus sp.
GCGACCACCGAGATCTACACCTCTCTATTCGTCGGCAGCGTCAGATGTGTATAAGAGACAGTGAACCCACCGCGATGCACTACCCGGACCTTTCTCCCATTGACGAGACCAGCCCGCACGATCTTCCGCATGTCGTTTCTCCGTCCCGACACACCAAAGCGACCATAGGTTCCTATCTGGAAAATTCGCTTGGTCCGTCGCGAGGCCTCGACCACCGCCCGACCTTCGGCGAGGAACCGGGTCATCGGTTTCTCACAGACCACGTCCTTGCCGGCCTCCATGGCAGCAATGGAAATGAGGGCATGCCAGTGAGGCGGAGTCGCAATCGCGACCATATCCAAGTCATCACGCTCCAGCAGGCGCCGAAAATCCGTATAGCGGGTCTTGTCGTCAGACCTGCCCACCCACTTGACGTCACAGCGGGCTATTTCTCTGATGGCCAGCTTGTGCTTACGTCCAAGATCCCCAAGTGTCCCCGGGCCCCTTCCTCCTGCCCCGATCAGGGCCGCTCCGAACGTCTCGCTGGGAGGCGTATACTTAGGCCCACCAAGCACATGGGGCGCGACAATCTGAAACACGCCCGCACCCGTCGCCTTTTTCACAAACGATCGCCGGTTCGCCCCGAAGACCCCCGACTTTCCTTGTCCTTCTCCTGAGATTCTCACTTCTGCCAGTTCTTGGGTTCCCGACGGGCCCTGCCTGTGGGAACCCGTCTTCCGGGCGGTTTTACGCCCCCACAGGAGGAAATCGATCAAAACTCGTCCCTTTAGGCACAAAAATGGGCTTCCAACCCTCGCCGCTCCCTCTACAGTCTGCGCCTACTCATGAAGCAAGTCACGCGTCGTACATTCGTCAGGAACACCGGTTTGGCCACCGGATCAGTTCTAGGGTTCCCCGCCATCGTGAGCGGACAGAATCTCAACTCCAAGATCCGGGTAGCCTGTATCGGGGTCGGGGGAAAAGGTAGCAGCGACACCGATAACGCTGCGCGCGAAGGGGGAGAAATCGCGGCCCTGTGCGATATCGATCCCAATATGCTCCGCCGCAAAGGCCAGAAATTTCCGAAGGCCAAACAATACAAGGATTTCCGGAAACTCCTCGAAGAGATGGAGAACCAGATCGATGCGGTGACTGTTTCTACCCCGGACCACTGCCACGGCGTTGCCGCAATTACCGCCATGGCTATGGGCAAGCATGCTTATGTTCAGAAACCTCTCGCGCAGACGGTCTGGGAATCCCGGATCATGCGGAATCTTGCACGAGAGAAAAAGCTGGCGACCCAGATGGGAAACCAAGGCAGTGCGAACGAAGGCCTGCGTCGTGGAGTAGAAGTCATTCACTCCGGCGTGATTGGCGAGCCACAGGAACTTCACGTCTGGACCAATCGGCCAGTATGGCCTCAGGGCATCGACCGTCCCGAGGGATCGGACAAGGTCCCCGCTGGTCTTGACTGGGACCTCTGGCTCGGCCCAGCACTTCCTCGGCCTTACAAGGCAGGTGTCTACCACACTTTCAAATGGCGGGGATGGTTCGACTTTGGCACGGGCGCGCTAGGCGACATGGCATGCCACACCGTCAACATGCCCTTCCGCGCTCTCAAACTGGGGTATCCGGATCGCATCGAATGTGAAATGGCCTCCCGCCCCTACAAGGAAACCTTCCCTCTCAGCTCAAGGGTTCGCTTCGACTTCCCCGCCCGGGAAGACTGGCCTGCAATGAAGTTCTGGTGGTATGATGGAAACCCCCGTGACCGGCAGGCTCCGATTCGTCCCTACAGCGATATCACCGCCAATCTTGTCGGCGCTCAGGGCAACAAGCTCCCAGCAGCCTGCTGTCTCATCAAGGGATCGGAAGGTGAAATCTACTCTCCTGATGACTATGGGCAGAATGTCTTCCTGATGCGCAAGGGAGAAAAGAGCTACACCAACATCAACAACCACCCCGCGTGCAAGGATGTCCCCAAGGTCATTCCTCGCTCACCAGGCCACGTCAAGGAATGGTTCGAGATGATGAAAGATCCAGAGAAGCCGGCCTATTCCAGCTTCGAAATTGCCGCGTATCTAAACGAAGTCATTCTCCTTGGCTGCCTGGCCCAGCGGATCGGAGAAGGCCGTCCGATTGAGTGGGATGGACCTAATATGAAGTCCAAGGATAACGCAGAAGCTTCCAGACTTGTGAAGCGCGACTACCGCCCGGGCTGGGAGCCCAAAATCTAAATCGTTTCAGGTTAATGGTCCCCAGCTGGGTTCTGAACCTGGCTGGGGGCCTTTCCCTTGATTCCAGGGATATGACGAAGCACTTCTGCCGGTCGCTCCTCCTTCTTTGCGTTGTGCTCAGCCTACCCTCCTGCCTGAGCTATCACGCGCGATTTGAAAAGGCCGCCGCAGAGGCTGCGGTCGCCGGGGCACCAAAAGACATCACCGGCCCCTGGAAAGGAACATGGAAGAGTAACTGGAACGGACACGAGGGACCTCTCTGGTGCATCATTACCCCAACTCCAGAGAAACCGGGCGTCTACGATTTTCGCTACCGGGCAGGATGGGGGGTCCTGCAGTTCGGAAACTATGTGCACACCATTCCAGCACAGAAAAATCCTGATGGCTCGTACCTGGTCAAGGGTGAGATGGCCCTTCCCAAGCTATTCGGAACTCACTCCCTGGAGGGCAAACTTGATCCCAAATCTTTCGATGCCTCCTACAAATCTGATAAAGGTGACCACGGCATTATGACTCTGCGACGTCCCGGGGTTGAAGAATAGGTCTCCCGGTTCAATTGCAACGAAGTCCCTCCTCTTCAGGGCTACCTCGCATGCGCCTTGCCATACTCGAGATGGCAATGGCTTATCCTGAAACCAGGAAAAGACCGCAGCCTCTGTTCGAGGAAAAGACGAATCACGATCTCGCCGCGCCGGGACCGGCGTCTATTTCTCCTTCATCAGCTTGACCATGGCTCCACCCATGCTCAGGCCTACGTTCATGTAGGTCTTGGCGTTGCCCCCATAGTGGCTGTTGGAGGCTCCACCCATCGAAAGCGGGTGAGTGTAAACGATGGCGACTTCGCCCTTGTGAGCATCACCGAACGCAAACATTCCATCGATGATAAGCTTCTCGTTGCCCTTGGCGGTATCCTTATTGGTCTGCCCGAGAGTGGCCACGACCATCTTGGCCTTTGGCGCGTCGAATTCCTCACGGAGGGCCTTGAAGAGCTGGGTGAGGTTTTTTTCATACATGGCAGCATGAGCTGCATTGTAGCGGTCCTTGTCACCCTGCCACCAGAGGAAGCCCACAACTTCGTAGGCTGGCAGCCCGGAAAGCAACGGTCCGCCGGGATAGTATTGAGGCAAATCTGAAAGAACTTTTTTCGCCCGGGCGACATCTCCCTCGAATTGCAGGCCCGCGTGCCAGTTATGTTTTGGAGGATCGGGGACCTCCCCCTTTGTCCAGCTGGGATGTCGGACTTCGTCATTATAACCAGGGGTCACCAATGTCACCTTCCTTCCAGTCTTTCGGTCTGTGGTCTCAACTTCGTGCCTCGGACTACCGGGAGGAAGAAGGTCCCATCCCAGCGAGCGATTACCAATGGCACTCTTGAGAATCAATACCGGCTCATCCACCGCATTACCAAGCTGATGTCCAATACCCATCTCTATGCCAATCTTACCTCCGGAAACGGTTAGCCAGTCATTACGCCGAACTCCGCCTGTCTCTTATACACATCTGACGCTGCAGACGAATAGAGAGGTGTAGATCTCGGTGGTCGCCGTA
>CAXEFH010000320.1:0-3736 GCA_963989605.1 uncultured Roseibacillus sp.
TAATGATACGGCGACCACCGAGATCTACACCTCTCTATTCGTCGGCAGCGTCAGATGTGTATAAGAGACAGGGTTGTCAGTAAGCAAGGGCACTCCCCGGAGCTGATCCAGGCAATGATAAAGCCTGCCGAAAGGGAGCAGCGCTTTGGAGAGGTTCTGGTCCCAGCTGGAACAGTTTTGACATTGACGGCACAGGAAGCTGTGTCGCAGTTCCGGGGTAAGCCTTTGCTCGCTGCTGGTCTGGCAGGGGATTCAACCGACGTTCTTTCGGCGGTTGGCTTGTCAGGATTGCAAATAATGAGAGAATTCGTTGATGCGGACTCGAAACCGGGCACGCGCTCGAGTTCTGAAGTCAAGGAGGAGCCGGAGAAGACGATCCTAGAAGAGGCAGGGCCGGCAATTCCGGGCAAGATGCTGGAAGAGAGTTTCGCAGAGAAATTGGTGGTTTTAAAGGTCGGCAAGGATGACCTGATGAACAAACAGAGTTTCAAATTCTGGCGGCGGATGCTGCGCCGGGCTGAAGAGGAAAGGGCCGAAGCGGTGCTTTTTGATCTCGATACCCCCGGGGGATATGCCTTCGAGACGAAGGAAATCATGTCGGAAATCACGCGTCTCAAGATCCCCAGTTATGCATTTGTTAACGAGAACGCGCTGAGTGCGGGGGCGCTGATGTCGGTCGCCACGGACGGGATCTACATGAGTCCCGAGGGCACCATCGGAGCTGCGGGCCTGGTCAGTGGCGGCGGGGCTGAAATCGGGGAAATGATGCGGAAAAAGCTCCATAGCTCCTTTGAAGCCCAGATCCGAAGCGTCGCTGAGAAGAAAGGGCATGATCCAGAGCTGATCCGCGCCATGATGATTCCCGAGGACCGGGATCGGGTCTTTGGCGAAGTTGTGGTCCGAGCAGGGGAACTTCTCACTCTCACTGCGAGCGAGGCAACCTCCATGCGAGACGGGAGGACTCTTCTGGCCAAAGGAGTTGCGAGCAGTATCGAGGAAATAGCCCAACTTGAGGGAATCGACAGTTCAGCAATCGTGAGGGCCGAGGCCACGGCGTTTGAAAATTTTGCCTGGTGGGTATCAAAATGGTCTTTCCTCCTCATTCTTGTGGGTATGGCCGCAGCGTATGCAGAGCTCAAGGCGCCCGGATTCGGTATCGGAGGTGCAATTTCCCTGCTCGCATTTGGCACCTTTTTCTTTGGAAACTACATGGCCGGAAATCTCGCTAATTATGAGCTGGTAGCGTTGTTCATACTTGGCGTTGTTCTCATTGCGGCAGAGCTCTTTCTCATCCCAGGCACCGGAGTCACAGGAATAGCCGGAGTATTGTGCCTGCTCGGTGCGCTTCTTCTCGGGACAGTGGACAAGATCGACTGGAACGATTGGAAAGTGGGTGATTTTTCCGGGAGCCTGCTGGACTTGCTGCGGGGTCCTGCCTTTACCCTAGGAACAGGTCTGTTGGGAGGTAGTCTTCTCGTTCTCTTGCTGATGAGATTCCTCCCGAGCACCCCCCTGTTCCGGGCCTTCGTCAGCAAGCAGGAACTTGCGGGCGGGGCATCCCTGGCGGATCAGGCTGCCGCAGTCGGTTCCGACGATCGCACTGGGATGACGGGAGAAGCACTCACTGATCTCAGACCTGCTGGGAAAGTCGCCCTGTCGGGGGAGGAGTTGGACGTTATAGCTGACGGAGCATTCATCAGAAAAGGATCAAGGATCCGGGTTCTCAGGCAGGACGGGATGAAAATCGTGGTGAGTGCCATAGAATCCGTTTCTTTGTAGGGGCTGCGCCCCGTTCTGACCTTTTGTGCCCTTTCTGGCGAACATCGTCCCGGGAGCGGGCAATAACGCAAAGGAGTTAGAGTAACCTTTTTGAGACACAAGAGTGCTTTCCGGCGGTGCTCCCGTGGGCGATGATGTTAGGGTCCATGATGATTGAATAACAATCCTCACTGGCCCGTTTAACAGTTAACACCACAACAATTTGATCACTATGAAGATTCGACATGATGCCGCCCCCGGGGAGAGCCGTCAGCTGCTTCTTAAGGAATATTTTCTGAACGCTTACCTGATTGCGCTTCTCAAGGAGGTCGGGAGAGGTGCGGGCCACATCGTGGAAAAGGAAAACGATCAGGCAGCGCGGAGGGTTGTTGGTCAGAACTAGACGTTCCTTGTAGGTTCGACAAGCAACCTTTTGGCAGGGGCCGGTGAAGCAGTTGTGTAGGTTTGGCTGCTTTGCCGGCTTCGGCGGTCAAAACGTGTCCGGTATGGAAACACAGGCGGGCTGAGATGGAGGGCCTGAAGTGTTACTGCCGACCGGGTGTTCCGGGGAGAGGCTTGCGGAACACTGCGATGTGGCGATCGACCGATTTGCCCGGGGTAGTTGGGAGAGCGCGTGATTCCAAATTACGATGATCAGCAATTTTCACCGCTCCCAGTGCCGTCAGTTTCTGGCAGGCCAGTTCATGTTCCACATCAAAATAGGACGTAATGACGAATAATCCCTCGTCGTCGAGCTGCCGCAGTCCGCCCTCGAACATGCGAGCCCAGAGTTGTGGGTCGTTCCAGAAGTTCTGATGGCGCATGAAGGTGAAATCGAACCTTTCGGTCGAGGACATGGCATCAAGGAAGCGTTTTCCATCTTCGACATGAAATCGGGTGTTCACGTCACAGTGAGAGGGAGTTTTCCAGCGGAGACGAGCTTCTTCAATCTCAGCGTTACGGATGTCGGCCCCCACAATTTCGAGCTGCGTCGCTTCCGCTCCAAATGTCTCCGCCAGGACCCCGGTTTCGTCAGCGCGACCACATGCGAGGTTAAGAATGCGCCGTTCACTCCTCTTTACCGGGGTTCCCGGAATATCCCGCAGAGTTTCCCTCAGGGCTGTCCTGAGGACCTTCATGTCCTCGGGAATGGTGTCCACTCGGAAAGGGGCGTTGGGGGTCAGTGCCATTGCCTTCGATTAAAATGGCGTTCTGCGGTGATTCAAGAGTTGAGTTGAAGCTTCCATCCTGTAATGCCTTACATATAGATTTATTCTCATATGGCTAATCAAACCGCCATTCAGACTCTTGCGCCCGAAACTGCGGCCCTCGTGCGGGGAATCGCCGACCAGTTTGCAATCGAGGGTGAGTATGTGGTCGGCGAGGAGGTCAAGAGTGGGCATATCAACTCTACCTATCGCGCAACCTATGAACTCGAGGACGGAGAGCGGCGGCGCTATATTCTCCAGCGGATTAACGAAAATGTGTTCAAGGATCCTCTAGCGGTCATGCGCAACGTCGAATGTGTGACTTCCCATATCAACTGGAAGGTTCTCAGGAAAAAGCGGGATCTCGGAGGGCAGACTCTCAGCCTTTACCCCCACAAAACTGGTCGATTCTATGGACATGGCGAAAGAGGGGGGATATGGCGCTGTTACAACTATTTTGAAGGTTGCCAAACCTATGATGTGGTTGAGACCACCCGGCAAGCTTATGAGGCCGGACATGCCTTTGGAGCATTCCAGGATCTCGTCAGCGATCTTCCTCCCGGGGAAATAGTCGAGACGATCCCTGACTTTCACAATACGAAGAAACGTTTCGAGGGTTTGATGAAGGCTGTGGAGCAGGATCGGCTCGGGCGGGTGGCCAGCGTGCAGGGTGAGCTTGAATTTGTCCGCCGTAATGAAGAGGTGGTTGGACGATTGCTGGAGCTTTTGGAGCGAGGTCTCCTGCCTATCCGGATCACTCACAACGACAC
>CAXEFH010000321.1:0-3733 GCA_963989605.1 uncultured Roseibacillus sp.
ACGAGATTTCTGCCTGTCTCGTGGGCTCGGAGATGTGTATAAGAGACAGGTACTGCAGAGGCCGGGGGCGCAGTGGCATGCTCGGTTCTGGCAGTGATTTTGCCCGTTTTGGCAGTCGTTCTCGTGCTGGTCCTGATCGCATGTATGCCCCTAGTCGCTCGTCGTCTCGCAAAAAAGAAGCGTGCTGCTGGCCGGTCTGACGGGAGACTGCCTTAACCTAACCCCTTCGGGCAGATCAAGAATCTGCGTTTCATGGTAATCGAGAATCCTCGGGGGAAGAGATGCCCCAAGGTTCCGATGATAGAGTGATCGGTGTTGGATTTGCGCGCTGGAGCGGGTGCGTATGTCCTGAAGAGCACCTAGGGCAAGGTGACACTGACATCATCGATATAGAACCCTCCCCAGACGTTGCCGTCGGCGTTACTGGTAAAACGAAATTCTACTCTTATCTGTTTACCACCGACCTCACTTGCTGGAAGAGAGAGCGACTCATCCGTCCACCCTGCAGCATTGCCCTCGATGCCAGAAATCTCCAGACCCGCGATCGGGGTGTCATCGTTCTCGGCATCAAGGATGCGGACTGATCCAATATCGGGGTCTGTTGCGGCCAGGTCAGTATCGATAAATTGCCTGAAGGAAAGGAGGGCGTCAGCCCCCGGCGGAATCGTGACCTCTGGTGAGATGAGAGCGGCATCGGTATTGTCGAGGTAATCCCCGGCAATGTTTGTAGCGGCGCTGTTCTGACCACTGGCAGCGGTGAATGGGCTGTTGTCCCCGGCGGGCATTCCGACCTGCCACGCAGTACCGTTGCCGGAATCACTGGTAGTCCAACCGGCTGGAAGGGAAGCTGGCATGGCGTCGAAGTTCTCAAGCGGGAGGGGTTGGGGCGCCTCTGACTCCCGGATAACAAAGAAGCGTCTTGGTCCGTCTGGAGGAACGCCGGTCAGGAGATTGGTTCCCGTTCCGGAGGCAGGGATACCGCGGTAAATTGTGAGAGCCTCAAGGTGGACATTCCAGTTGGTCGGAGGCAGCTCCGAGAGCTCGGAGCTGCTGAGAAGGTCGTAGATCATGCCTTCCCTGCTGTTCCAGCTGAGGTCGTAGTTTTCTCCGTTACGAACAAGGGTAAGTTGCAGAGGTGCCAGAGGGTTGTCAGGTGCCGGGACTTCAATGATCTGGAAACCACCAATCCCGCCACCCCCGGTAGCCCCGGGAGCGAGGCCAAAATTGAGAGTGACTGTCGACGCTGTGAGGGGGGCGTCCTCTGATCCAAAAACAGCTACGTTGGCCTTGGTCGCTGTGGTTCCGGTTTCGTAGGTAGATTGGGTGGTCAGGGTCAGATCTTTGCTGAACGCCTTGGGATCCCAGTAATATGTGGAGGTGCCATCGGTAATATAAGAGGCATTGTTCCCATCGAATCCTGTCAGGTAAACGACGATCTTGTAATTTGGATAGGGAATCTCACTGATCACGGTGGGAGCCGGGTTTTCTCCAAAGAATTGAATGCCTGACTTCATGGGGCTGAAATTGAGCGGCGCTCCCGAGAAGGAGCCCGCCCGGTTTCCTGGTGCCGAAATATCCGCAGTGGTAGCCGTTCCGGAGGCATCGGTCAGATCTGTTACATTCATTGCAGAGGTGTTGATCCAGGCTCCTGCTTCCCAGGCGGTAAATCCCGCGAAGGTATTCTGGTTGTTGCTGGTATTACCAGCCTTCAGATTGATGCTGATGACCCCTTGGGCCGACAAGGGGGAGAGTGCAAACAAGGTTGTCGAGATGAGGACCGAGCAGATCCCAAGTAGTGCTTTGTTTGTCATGGAGCTATTTCTGTCGCTGTCACTTACGCCGGGACCCCGGTGAATGCGAGGGCCTTTACCACGATTTGATCTCGAGTGAAAGTGCTGGCTGTCCGGTATTCTTGTGACCGCTAATGGTGATTTGCGCTCATGAGTGAAGATGCCGGTAACAAGAAGGAAGAAGAGAAGAGTTTCACATCAAACATGTCATCAAGGGGCGGGTGAGTTTCAGGTATTCATCTGAGGATTCCAGTTAATTGATGAGGCTCTCCCATCTCACCGTATCCAAAATTCCTGCAAGAGAGAGTGCGGGATGCCTTTCCCCCGTATGCTCTAGTATCCGGGGAGTTGTTTTTGCCTTTGTTTAGGGGATCAGCGAGTAGGTGTCCGATGTTTTGCTCGTGGTAGCGAGGGGTAAAATGTGCCTTTGTCGGAGATCGGGCAGGGTGCCAATCCGAGCGAGGTTTCCCGGGTGGCACAGGGATTGCACGAATTGTGGGGGTAGGACAGAATCAAGACTCATGGAAGGTACAGGTGTAAATATCCTCAGCTCTGAAGGCTTGCTCACGGCATCATGGAGGAACTCTCTGGAAGGGGACGGGCACGCGGTGAGAGAGTATGGTTCGGGAGAGGAGTTGCTTGGGGAGAATCTGGATCGACTGGCCCTGGTCTTGGTGCCGGATGAGATGCCCGATGCGAGTGGCTTGGAGTTAATCGAGAAATTGCAGCGGAAGTCACCACGTCTCCCTGTGGTGATGCTCACCAAAGAGACGAGTAGCGAGGGTTTGATCGAAGCGGTAAAGAGGGGAGCCTATGACTGCCTCAGCGTGGATGTCGATTCAGGGGAACTGCTGGCAGTGGTGGATGAGGCTCTAGAGGCCGGGCAGCGCATGCAGCGGATGGTCACGATCGGCGTGGAAGAGGGAGATGAAGATAGCTTGGTGGGGCGAAGCCGCGAAATGTTGCGCCTGTATAAGGAGCTTGGGCGGCTTTCGGCGACGCCGGTGACAGTTCTGATTCAGGGAGAGACTGGAACAGGGAAGGAGTTGATTGCGCGGGCGCTTTACCAGCATGGCCATCGGGCGCATAAGCCGTTTATTGCAGTCAACTGTGCGGCCATCCCGGAAAACCTGATAGAGAGCGAACTCTTCGGCCACGAGAAGGGAGCGTTTACAGGCGCAGTGGCCACCCGGATCGGCAAATTTGAGCAGGCGCATCAGGCCACTCTGTTTCTGGACGAAATCGGCGATCTTGATTTATCCCTGCAGGCTAAATTGCTCAGGGTGTTGCAGGAGCGTCAGATCCAGCGGGTCGGGGGGCGCGAGTTGATTCCGGTGGACGTTCGCGTAATTGCGGCGACGCACCGGGATTTGCAGACAATGATTGCCGACGGGACATTCCGTGAAGATCTCTTTTATCGTCTGAATGTGGCAAGTATTCATTTGCCGGCTCTGCGGGATCGCGATGGCGATGTCCGCCTGTTGACGGAGCACTTTCTAGGACAATTCGGGAAGGAGATGGAGATTGAGAAGCCATCCATCACGGTAGAGGCCATGAAGATGTTGGAGGCATTTACGTGGCCGGGTAACGTTCGTCAGTTGCAGAATATCCTCCGGAAGGCTCTACTGGAGGGACGAACGTTCGGAGTCGACGAAAAGACGCTGGGACCATTGCTTGAGGATGTGCCACAGCTGACAGTGGAAGGAGTAGATCGTCTTGAGCAGTTGATACTCGATTTGCTTGCAAGGGCACAGCGAGGGGAGACTCAGACGGTATATGCGGATTTAATCGCTACGGTAGAAAGCGAGTTGCTCGCCAAGGTTATCGAACAAACTGGTGGTAACCAGGCCAAGGCTGCGAGATGGCTGGGAATCTGTCTCTTATACACATCTGACGCTGCCGACGAATAGAGAGGTGTAGATCTCGGTGGTCGCCGTATCATT
>CAXEFH010000322.1:0-3712 GCA_963989605.1 uncultured Roseibacillus sp.
GACCACCGAGATCTACACCTCTCTATTCGTCGGCAGCGTCAGATGTGTATAAGAGACAGGTGTGTTGTAATGGCGGGCCACTCGCGCGGGGCATCGGCGTTCCTGAGCTGAGGCAGCAGAGAGTGCCCCTCCAGAACCTTGTTTTTTGGGAAGTCGAGAAGCTCAACGAGGGTGGGATAAATATCCAGCAACTCGGCAGGGCGTCTGCAAATCTGCCCCTTGCGGATACCCGGCCCCGCAAATATGAGAGGGACGCGGGTGCCATCATCCCAAAGGGTATTCTTGCCGGTAATTTCCTTCTCCCCGATGTGGTATCCGTGGTCAGACCAGAGGACTACGATCGTGTTTTTTTCCAGCCCGGTCTCCCTGAGAGTGTCGAGGATGCGCTGGACCTGGGCATCGATAAAGGACGTGCACGCCAGGTAAGAACGGGTCAGGTTTTCCCATTGATGAGCATCTCTGAGGAACTTGAGTCGGGGCTCAGGCAGTTTCCAGTGGAGGTACCACGAGAATCGCGGGGTATCAAGCCGGTCATGGGCTTGCACCAGCGGAAGCTTCAACTGGTCCATCGGGTGCAGATCCATCCATTTCTGGGTGGCGTAGCAGGGAACATGGGGAAGGAAAAATCCCGTCGCCAGAAACAGGGGACGCTCCCGCGATGATTCTGCATAGGTTTTGAGTCGGCTGACTGCCCAGGTTGCGACCTGGTAATCACCCTTGTCTTCGTCCTTATGAGGAAACAGTCCCCAGTCCATGAGGCGATGGGGCTGGGGGGTCTGGACTAGCTTCTTGGGGGGAAAGGGCTTGCCCGAAGCGCCCGGACCAACCTCGTGCCATTCGATAAATTCGCCTTTGACCGATCGTCCTGTTCGGCCGTGATAAATCTTTCCAGTCATGGCGGTGCGGTAGTTTCCATGGCGGGCGAAGTACTGGGGAAGGGTCGCCAGTCCGTCGAATTCCGCAAGAGTCCGGAACCAGGGAGAAAGTCCGTAAATCCCTGTGGTGCCTGGCCTCAGGCCGGTCATGAGGCTGGTTCTGGAGGGATTACACAGAGGCGACTGGCAGTGCGCATTGGTAAAGAGAGTCCCCCGCTCCGAGAGGGCATCGATGCCTGGGGTGCGGGCCTGCGGATGTCCTCCAAGGCAGCCGATCCAGTCGTTCTGATCGTCAATGGCGATCATCAGAATGTTGGGCTGATCCGCCGCTGTCAGGAGCGGGCCGAGTGGATGCGCCAGCAAGAGCGCTATGGTGAGGAGTCTTATGCTCACAAGAGATTAGTTGAGTTTGGCATCGAGCTTTTTTCCGAGTTCCCGGACACGTTCCGGCGCGGTCCGGGCGATGTTCCGGGTCTCTCCGGGATCGTTTTCATGGTCATAAAGTTCAACGTGGGAAACCCTGCCTCCCTGGGAGTGGCGGATCAGGCGGAAGCGATCCGTTCGAATAGTCTCGCTTCCCCCCTTGTAGGAAATCGCCATTCGCGCGGGGGTGTCTGGATTCTCCAGAAAGGGCCGCAGAGATGCTCCCACAAGGCCCGGGGGAGGCTTCACCCCTGCAAGGTCGCAGAGGGTCGGGAAAATATCCACGGTTTCAACGATGCCGTGCGAAGCTGAGCCGCGGGCGGTCTTGATCCGGGGGTCGATGACGATGAGTGGTGAACGGAGGGACTCCTCGAAGAGGGAATGTTTGCCCCAGATAGCGTGCTCCCCAAGGTGCCAGCCGTGATCACCCCAGAGCAGGATCACTGTTTGATCTGCGGCCTCCTGCTTTTCCAGACCAGCAATGAGGCGCCCCACCAGGGCATCCACGTAGGAGACGCATCCCGCGTAGTGCCTTCGCACCATGTCGGCGAATTCAGGATCATTCCTGGGATCGCGTTTCCACCGGTTATACTTCATGAATTCACCGCTTCCATGCCAGGTCGTCTTCCCCAAGGGTTTGGATGGGTGCGGGATCGCCGGCAGGAGAGTATCGTCGTAGAGCTTTACGTAACGAGCCGGAGCACCAAAGGGGAGGTGGGGGCGCAGGAAGCCAACCGCAAGAAAGAATGGATTCTCGTCCGCGGCCAGCTTTTCAAGTTGAATGAGGGCCTCCTCAATCGTGGGGCCATCCGGATAGGAGCTGTCGTCACCGTCGAAGGCCTGAAGGACGTCCATTTCCTTGGCGTTTCCCCGGATCTCACCATTTGCCTGGCCGTGCATCAGGCCGCGCGGGTGCTGCCACGGCCCGCTCGGGCAAAGGTGTCTGGTCCATGCCTCCGGCATTTCTGGTTTGCTCTCATCGTTCCAGTCTTTACCTCCCCGGCCCCCGGGATGGTGAGAGACTTTTCCCACCGAAACCGTGGTGTAGCCGTTGCGGCGGAACCAGGCGGGCATGTTGTTGGTGCGAATCGTTTCGTTATGACCCTGGCGGAACAGTGCTCCATTATCTCGCGGTCCGTATCGGCCGGTGAGCAGGGTGTAGCGGGAGGCTCCGCAGGTGGGGGCTTGAACGTAGTGCCGGGTGAAGGTTCGCCCCTCCCGTGCGAGGGCATCAATATTCGGGGAGTGGATGTGCCCGGCTCCAAAGCAGTTGAGTTCCGGGCGAAGATCATCAATGCAGATGAGGAGGACATTGGGGTGTTCGTCTCCCGGAGCAAGCGGGGAGGCCAGGAGGAATACCATCAGAGAGAGGCCGCTGAGGAATGAAAGGCGGCGGGGTTTCGAGGGCTGGGGAGAAATCGGTGTGAACATGGAATCTGAAGGATGTTTTCATTTCATGAACAGCGGCACAAGGTGTTCCAGCACCGCTTGAAGAGGCCGTCCGATCTCACCCTTGTTGTGAGCTGTGGCTACCGCGACAACGTTCAGGCTGGGAAAGGCAGCCATATACTGCCCGCCTGCGCCGATTCCGCTGATCATGTGGATGCTCTTGCCCGCGGTTTTCTTGTGCCTGTTGTGGAAGTGATAAAAATATCCATTTTCTTTCTGCTGTTTCATAATCAGCTGGACGTAATCAGCGGAGAGGAGCTGTTCGTTGCCATACCTGCCTCCTTGAATGAGCATGATGCCAAATTTCAATAAAGAGCGCGCAGTGAAGCTGCTGCCTGCTCCGCATTTGGGCAGACCGCAGGGCTGGTTATCCCAGTGGTAGACCGCCCCAACCTTCCCCGCTACTTCCCGGGCGATAAAATCCTGAGCCGTCCCGGGGGCGAGAATATCCACGATCATCATGATCATGGACGGGTCTGTGCCGGTGTATTTGTATTGCTTTGCCCCCAAGGAGACAGGCTCGGTATTCTCAAATAATGCCTGGAAGAATTTCTGGCGCTGGTATTTTCCACCAAGCGTCCTGGCGAAGTTCTTATCCGGGAAGCGCAAGCCAGATTTCATGGAGAGGGCGTCGCGCAGGGTAATAGTTTCGACTCCGGGTCTGATCTTCGAACGGTCAATTTCCGGCATGAAGCTGATGACCGGTTTGTCGAGGTCGTTCACCTTGAGAAGTCCTCGCTGAATTGCCCGGGCGAGGGTAATGGAGGTGAGGGTTTTGGTGATCGACATGGCGTAGTGAGGACCATCCACGCGTCCCCGGCGGTTATACATCTCGAAGATCAATCTGCCGTCCTTCCAGAGAAGGATGCTGTCGAGATTGGAGTATTTTCCCGCCCTATCGTCGTTGAGCAGGGCCTTGATGGCGTTCTCCGTGCCTGGCCCGGTTAAAGCTCCTACCGGCAACC
>CAXEFH010000323.1:0-3708 GCA_963989605.1 uncultured Roseibacillus sp.
GAAGATGTATTCGATACCGCCAGTGAGTTTCCAGCCTCCAAGGTTTACCGCTTGAAGTCCCGGATTGTAGAGTTCGATAAATTCGTTAGCGATGTAGTTCCGATCGTTGTTATAATGAATTTCGTTTATAACAGGAGAAGCCTGGAGTGATCCTGCCGCGAGCAGCGCTATGTAGCATAGAAAGAGAGATCTTATGGAGGGAGTGTGTGATCGCACGGAGCTGGGAGGGAGGGGTTTCTATCCGACTACGGTTACAGTATTCGCGCTCCCAATGTCGAGCGCGGTTGTGAGGGAATCTGGAAGAGGTTCTCTGGGCACTCTCAGGGTTGCCGGATAATGATTTTTCCGGCGCCTGCAGCAGACTGGGTAGTGCTGGAGGTGCCGTCTGGCCAGCGCACGACAACCGATATCTGGGAGGAAGGCGCCACCGTGCCCAGTCCAAACCAGCGCGCTGCTTCTGACTGTCCCAGATAGCCGGACCCTGCTGTAATCTCCAAGGTCTGTGCCTGAAGCGTTGCCGGGGAGGATACGGTGATCCGGGATCCAACAGCGACTGGATTGCCTGGTTTACCCTTGAGGCGGACTTCGAGAAGTCTGTTGCTACGGTTGGCGACGGGAAGCTCTGAGAAGAACATCGCAGGAGAGTTGTTGACTGCGAAGGCGATTTCAGGACGGCCATCGAGATTGAGATCTACGGTGGTGAGGGCGGTGGCAGCCCCTGCGACCCTGATGCCGCTTTTGTCGGGCCCGGATGGAAGAAAGATGCCCTTTCCTTGTCCTCTCAGGAAAAGACCCAGACCAGAGTCAAGGAGCCCGATTTCCGGCTGAGCACCGAAGAAATTTTGTGCGAGGACACAATCAGTGAACCCATCTCCATCCAAGTCGCTGAGGAGAACTCCCTGGGCAGGTGAGAACTGAGCCGTTCGCGGTAGTGCACGGACCGTGAAGCGGGCTTTTCCGTCATTGAGGAGAACACATGATTCCAATGTGTTCGCCTCTCGACGGAGAGAGTCCGAGAGACCATCGCCATAAAGATCTCCGAGAGTGGAACGAGCAAAGTTCTCGAATGTCTTCAACCGTTTCCGGAGGGTTGGCATTGCGCCACTTGAGCAACTGAACCCCCGACGGGGATAACAGGTGGCTCCCTCGAACTTGGCTTCTACGATTCGTTTTTTCCCGCTCCCGTCAAAGTCTCCATAGAAGAGGAGCTCTGGGTTTTCCCTCGTCGCCTTGTAGGGAGTGTTCGTGCCCTGGTTCGTGACGACGTAGTCCAGATCTCCGTCTCCATCGAGGTCGCCGGAGGCAATTCCCTTCCACCATCCGAGGTAGCTTCCGAGTCCCGATTTGGCAGTGGCTTCTGTCAGGGTTCCCTTCTCGTTGAGAAAGATCTTCACAGGTCCCCACTCGCAGCACAGGAGGAGATCGATCCATCCATCACCGTTAGCATCCGACCAGAGGGCGCTTGATATGAGGCCCGCCTTGCCGAGTCCTTTCATAGAAGCGGTCTGATCGGAGAATCGCGGAGTTGTTCCCGTGGAGTCGTTTCTGAGAAGACGACTCTGCGGCGTGACCGGATAGGAACCGGGTATTACCCGGGCTCCAACAAAAAGATCCAGATCACCATCGCGGTCGTAGTCGGCCCCAATGACGCAACTACCACTGTCTCGCAGGTCCGGGAGAGCATCTGGAATGTGTGTGAATTGACCACTGCCATTATTCAGATAGAGCCTGTCACGTAGCTCAGGGGAGCCTGCTGGACATTCGACGCCTCCGCTGACAACGTAAAGATCGTTGTGGCCATCTGAGTTAGCGTCGAAAAAAAGAGAGCCGAGATCTTCCCTTCCTGCATGCGGAGTGAATTCGCTGCCCTCGAGGTTGCGGAATACACCATTGCCCTCGTTCAAGGACAGGATTCCCGAGTGGCCGGCGCCTCCAGAGAGATAACAGTCCGCATCCCCATCTCCGTCGATATCACTCCATGCCATGCCGGGACCGAGTTGCGAGTGCTTGTAGGGCAACAGTGGTTGGAGGGCGAAGTCGTCATGAGGGGTTTCGCGATGTGCTATGGAGCGGAGGGAAGGGGAGGAAATCGGGGCATAGCGGGTTCGTTTCCGGAGAGGTAGGCTCCACTTGGGTGGTTTGGTTGAAGGTTCTTTAATCAGGTAGGTTCTACCGGCAGCAAGGTTTTCGATCCGCTGCACGTGTCCCCGCTGCCACTTGACGGTGATGTGTTCGATCTGGGTTTTGCTTCCGAGGCCAAAGAGCAATGTCGCTTCGTTGGAGGACAGGAAGCCCGTCGCCGGTTGAACCACCTGCCTTTGCAGGCTGTTTTCAGTTTGAACCCAGACGTTGGCTCCAAGTCCGTGACGGTTTCCGGCCGCCCCCCGGAGTCGAATAGCCACTCGCTGAGAGGAGGGCGCCGAGTTGTTCCGGTAGATTTTGACCGGTTCCTCAAGGCTGGCGACGATTAATTCGGCATCGCCGTCACCGTCTAGGTCACCGGTAGCTGCTGAGTAGCTCATGCCCAGATGGTCGACCCCCCATTTCCTGCTCACGTCTTCAAACTTCAAGTTTCCGCGGTTGGCGAAGGCCAGGTTCTCCTCCTTACGGGGAGGATGAGACTCATAGTAGTCCCACTCGGTCTGGCCAATGTGATCTGAAGCGCTTCGCTGGTCATCAGAGTTGTTGAAGCTGCGTGACACGCCGTTGGTGAAGTAGGCGTCAACATGTCCATTGAGATCGAAGTCCTGAAGCTTCACAGCCCAGGTCCAGTCAGAGTTGGCGAGGCCCGCCTGAAAGGATCCGTCTGCCAGTTTGCCCACCCCGTTGTTCAGATAGAGAACGTTGTGCATGTATTGGCGGGGGACTGCGGAAAGCAGGAAAGGGCGGATGGATGAAATCTCTCCCATGGTGGTCTTGGAGCGGTAATGGTTGGTGCCCGCCATGTCAGCAACGAGAAGGTCGGTTCGGCCATCGCCATCGAGATCCGCGATATCGGCACCCATCGAGAACCACGGGGTATGGGGAGCGGCCTGCCGTATGACATCGGTGAAAGTGCCGTTGCCATTGTTGCGGTAGAGACGGTCCGGATCCTTGAAGTCATTTCCAACGTAGATATCGGGGAGGCCGTCGTTGTCGAAATCCCACCAGGTGACAGAGTTTCCCCGGTCCCTCCCCGAGATGCCTGCGGACCTGCTGACATCGATGAAGCGAATCTGACCTCCGGCATCAGGTCCGTCGTTACGAAGCAGGAAATCCTGCCGCCCGGCATTGATGTAAACCTGCTTCCCGCCAGCTCGGGTCACGATATCGTAATACTTTTCGAAGCCATCCTTGATTTTCCATTTGTCGTTCACCAGTTCGACCGGGTGGTCCCTGGGTCGCCCCCCGGCTCGCTTGAAGTCCCGGGTGAGCAGAAAGCAGTCAAGATCCCCGTCGAGGTCGTAATCACAGAATGTGGCCATCAGGCTGGCATCGGAGATTGCCAGTCCATAGGCTTCAGCGTTCTCCGTAAATTTCCCTTTGCCATCATTGATCCATAGATGGTTAGGCGCATCGTAGTTACAAACGTGGATATCAAGGTCTCCATCGCCGTCGATATCCACGAGGGTGGGGCCAGCCGACCATGTCCCCCGCGGTGAGATTCCCGAGGCCTTGGTAGCGTCCGCGAAGTGCAAAGGTTCCTCGGTCTGGAGATAGAGCCGGTTG
>CAXEFH010000324.1:0-3692 GCA_963989605.1 uncultured Roseibacillus sp.
TGATACGGCGACCACCGAGATCTACACCTCTCTATTCGTCGGCAGCGTCAGATGTGTATAAGAGACAGGTTCTTCAACGGAGCAGGTTTTTATGTCGGTCGGGACGATAGCTCCTGTGAGAGCTGGACCTTGGTGAGCGCGGCAAATGACCTTGATGAAAGCCGGACCTACGCGAGTCGAATCAGTGCGAGCGCGCCTGCTATCCGGGCGGTGATCCAGTCAGCGATAGACGATCAGGCCAAGACCCCATATCAACGTTTCGAAGAGTGGTTGGCAGGATTTGGAATCAGCGGAGGGCAAGCTCCCGGAGGCGATGCTGAGTCAGATGGTCTGGCTGATGTGCTGGAATACTTTTCGGCACTTAACCCTGCTTCCCCGGAGGACCTTGGCGGTCCCTTCGAGGTCCATGGGGAAGAGGCCACGGTCCGCTTCCGGGTCAGGATCCGGCTTGATGCCCGGGAGCGCGGCCTGAGTTGGGAGATTCAGGCCGCAGCTGATCCAGAGATTGGAGATTTTCAAAAGGTTCACAGTCTGAGGGAGATCGGCCAGAACCTGTCCCTTTCCGAAGGAATACGGAGTGTGGAATACGAATTAGATCTCCCCGATCGAGATTGGATGTTTTACCGGCTTGAGGTGAATCTCGCAGGAGAGGAGTCTCTTCAGAACAGGGAGTAAACGTTTTAACCGGAAACTTCCGTAGGCTTGCCTCCTTGCCTGCGATGGTGTCCCATCGCGCCATGCGGGAAGAGGAGAATTCCGGGAAACAGGGTCGACGTAAACGCATCCCGGCCTTGGCTTTTTACGGATACCTCAACCGGTATCGGACAGTGTTCGTCCCCTCCCTAATTGCCTTGTTTGTTACTGCGGGTCTGTCGCTCGCCTTCCCGTATTACCTCAGCAAGCTGATTGGAAGCCCGGGCCGATCACCTCTTGACCTGTTGAATGCAACGGCTGCAACGGATCTTTCCCTCATTAGTTCCAACATCAATCAGACGGTTATTACGCTTCTGGCTATCCTCGGCGTCCAGGCTTTTATTGCCTATTGGCGAGTGAGGGGGTTCATCAAGGCAGGTGAAAGCGCTCTCAATGACATTCGGGTTGATGTCTTCAGCTGTCTCGTGCGCCTGCCTCTCGATTTTTTCCAACGCCACAGGTCGGGAGAGCTAAGCAACCGGGTCTCGGCAGATCTCTCGGTTTTGAGAGAAACGTTGCTTACCACGGTTCCTCAGCTCGCACGACAGTCTGTCATCCTTATTGGCGGGCTGATTTTCATTTTTATCATGAGCTGGAAGCTGTCTCTATTCATGCTCGCGATGATTCCAATCGTGATTCTCGCGGTCGCTTTGTTCGGGCGCAGGGTGCGGTCCTATTCCAATGCAGCCCAGGAAAGTCTGGCTGCGAGCGGAGTTGTCGTGGAAGAGAGCACGCAGGGCATTGCCGAGCTCAAGGCCTACAGCAACGAATCTCATGAAATGAGTCGCTACGGCGATACCCTTGAGCACTACCTGACGGTAGTCAACCGGGGAGCGAGAGTCCGTGCGCTCTTCGTTTCATTTATTATATTTGTGCTTCTTGGCAGCATATCAGTGGTGGCCTGGTTTGGAGCTGGGATGCTGGTCAGAGAAGAAATCACCCCGTTTGAGTTTACTGCCTTCATTCTTTTCAGCGTTTTCGTTGGCGCATCTCTGGGGTCTTTTCCTGAGATCGTTAGCCAGATCCAGAAAGCCAACGGGGCAACCGAGCGACTCCGCGAGATCATGGCGGAGCAGCAAGAGGATGAGGGATTCGCGGGGGTTCCCTATGAGGTGTTGGGAGCGGTCGAGGCGCAGAACCTCAGTTTTGCCTATCCTTCCCGGCCGGAGCAGGCGGTTCTCGATGGCGTTTCCTTCAAGGTATCCAGCGGGGAGCGGATCGCTTTTGTTGGGCCCAGTGGTGCTGGCAAGTCCACCCTGTTCTCGCTCCTTTTGCGCTTTTACGAACCTCAGGATGGAGCGATCTTGATAGACGGAGATCCAGCGGCAGGCTTACCTCTTGCCACCTTACGTGGTGCGATGGCGCTCGTCCCGCAGGACGTCCTTCTCTTCGGGGGCTCAGTTGGCGAGAACATCCGATATGGGAACTGGGAGGCCAGCCCGGAACAGGTTGAAGAGGCCGCGCGGAAGGCACATGCGCACGGATTCATCAGGGAATTTCCCGAGGGCTACGACACGATGGTTGGCCCGCGGGGCGTCAAGTTGAGCGGTGGTCAGCGGCAAAGAATCGCAATTGCGCGTGCGATCCTGGCTGATCCGAAGATTCTCTTGCTGGACGAAGCCACCAGTTCGCTCGATTCGGAGAGCGAGCGACTGGTCCAGGACGCACTGGACGAACTCATGAAGGGTCGGACCAGTCTTATCATAGCGCACCGTCTCGGTACCGTTAAAGATGCTGACCGTATCCATGTGATCCAGGGCGGCAGGATCGTGGAGACCGGAACGCATACGGAGTTGATTGATGCGGGGGGAACTTACCGACTACTCGCCGAGACACAGTTGCTCTAGCTTACATCAAGGCATGTTGCGTCACTCTGCCGCGCGTGGAGTGAACTGCCATGCTGTTTTCTGATCGGATCCCTGCAGGTAGAGGATTCCATCGTGGAGGGACCAGTATCCACTGGGCAGGAGGGGAAGCTTTACCTTGGAGCGTATCTTGGCTCCTTCGAAGAAACTTTCAGAGCTCGTCTTGTCCTCAATGAGTTTCATTCGAATAGTACGATTTTCGGGTCTTTTACCGTCGGTAACCTGGCGGATTTCGTAATCCTGAGTGCCCTTTACCGATACAGAAAGTGTTACAGCGTTCTCTCCACGCGTCGTCGTGCTGTGCATCTTCCAGTCTTCCCACATGACCGTGATGCGGGAGAGGTCAGAGTTAACCGATGCAACATAATTACCCTTGATCTCGCCGAGCTTGAAAGTTGCGCCCTTGCCCGCAGCTTCCTGAAAGTGTCCTTCTAGAGTTTCTCTCATGCTCTCATCCTGCAAGAGCCAGCTTCCAGACAGCTCTTTTCTTGATGAGCTGCTGGCCGGTAGGACGATTTCTGGCCGCTTCGGTTGCTCATCCTTCCGTTTCGCACGGGCCTTGGCTCTCGCTTTTTCCCTCGCCTCGGTAATTTGGGCCCGACGCTTCTTAAGGCTCTCCTGAATCTTGCTTGCGGAATCCAGAGGCTCTTTCGCTGTAGCTTTAAGTTGTGGCTGCCCCTCAATTGATCGTGGCAGGGGCTGGATTTGTCCGGGCGGCTGAGCAACTGCCGGCTGGGCCGGGGATTGCTTTTTCTGCGCTTGGACAGGCAGGATCAGGAGGCAGAGGATGAGGAGAGGCTTCATCTGGACGGCAGCTTTGCAGGGCAGTCGGCTCCTCGCGAGAAAAAGGTGAGCGGCCGCAGGCGGCAAAAACCCATAAAAGCCACCTGACAGCCGCTCACATTGAAAACCTGTCTTCCCTTTAAACGTTGGACGTTCGGCCTTTATTCCTAAAAATCCTCAATAAATGAATCAGCTCCCGAAGGGCTGTAATTATAGTGTTTAGAGAGAGTAAGAGAGAGTAAGAGAGAGCCAGAGTGAACGGATGGAGGAGGGGGCTACCGCATGTGGGTTCTGTCTCTTATACACATCTCCGAGCCCACGAGACAGGCAGAAATCTCGTATGCCGTCTTC
>CAXEFH010000325.1:0-3656 GCA_963989605.1 uncultured Roseibacillus sp.
ATGATACGGCGACCACCGAGATCTACACCTCTCTATTCGTCGGCAGCGTCAGATGTGTATAAGAGACAGTTCCAAAAAGGCACTTCTTCTTTTTGAGAGGGAAATTGCGACCTCTCGCGGCGAGCGTAAGATCAGGCTCAGTCTCGGGGCAGGTGCCGCCGCCTACCGGATGGATGATTACGCCTCTGCTCTGACTCATTATTCAAACGCTCTTCTTTCATCCGATCCAGAGGTCCAGCAGCAAGCTCATTTCGGAATCGGAAATTTATCTTACTACCGCGGCCTGAAATCCCTGTCCACCTCTCCCGGTTCAACAATGACTGTCGGTTACTGGAATGATGCCATCTCCCATTTCAGGCAGCTCCTCCATGTTGACCCCTCGAACCTGAAAGCCGCCCAAAACCTCGCATACGTCGAACGAAAGCTCGATGAACATTCTAGGAACCTTCTTTCTGAGCCAAATGAGGATCCGGAAAATGATAAAGACGATCCTCTCGAGCAATCTCAGGAGTCAAGGAACGGAGAGAACAAGGAACAGCCTCAGACTTCCGAGACCGCCACATTACAAGAACCAGCCATCCCCTCTTCCAATCCTGAGAAACCAGGACCAGATACTCCGCCCTCGATCCCTCCCGAGAGGGCCGCAAATCCTGACTCCGAAACAGATCCTCCTCCCGGACCAGAGGAGCCAATCCCCGGGGAGACTCCTGAGGAGTTTGCCCGGCGCATCCTTCGTGATAATGCCGACTTCGAGACGAAATTAATCCCGAGGAACATTTCGCAAGGACAACGGCCGAAGAGAGACTGGTAACAGATGAACGTCTTTTTACCTGCACTCGTCTGTGCCCTGATCCTCACAGGGTCAGCAGGCGGCAAGCCATCTTCCAAGGTTCTGAGCGCCTGGCTCGGATCCAGTTACCTCCTCCCAGGAGAGGAGAGCGAACTTTGGCTCACCATAACCTCCAACACGAGACCCTTGCAGAAACCAAGGGTGCCCCAGACAGAGGCACTATCGTTCAAGTTCCTGGGTGACACAATCCTGCCCCACTCGATCGACCAGAGAACCTACGCCTATCGTTATCTTGTTTTATCTTATCAGGAGGGCAGTCATATCATTCCTCCGTTTTACCTGGATCACGAGGGAGCCCAACTGGCCTCTCCTCCACTGAAACTTAATGTGAAGCCTCTCTCTGAAGCAGCGTGGTTCTCAACCGAGATAGAGGGAGAGTCCTGCTCCTTTGCGAGCAGGATCAGCCTTCCAGAGAAACCGCCATTCGAAGGAGAGGCGGTCCAAGCGGAAGCAAAGATCTATATTCCCGCACGATTTCAGATCGAGAAGGCCTCCATTGCTGAACTGGCTCGCGAAGGCCTTGCTGCAGAGCGGTTTGATGTCTCTGCCGTCATTCCGGAGGGGAAAATGTTGATCTCAACTGTCCGGCTAAAACAAAAAGAATACACAGGGCTGGCATATCGCAGCACCATCACCCCGTTAACAGGGGGCCACCTCTCCATTGGACCTGGAACAATCCCCCTGACCCTTCTTGTTCGCGTATCCCGCCGCGGCCTCACTGAAACCGTACCGACCTCACTTGAAGTTCCCCTCCCCCGCGTTAGTGCCACTGCGCGGTCTCTTCCCCGGCCAAAACCCGAGGGATTTCGGAACGCCATCGGCAGGTTCACAATGACAGCGAGCGCAAAACATAGGGGAATGCGCATACAAGATCCCATATCCGTTCAACTCACGATTGAGGGCTCCGGGAATCTGAACACACTCAGTCCTCCAGAAGTGCCCGGAGAGATGGGAGCATGGAAATCCTACCCGCCTCATCGACTCCCCCGTCGAACAACCGGCAACCATTCAGGAGGGTCTGTCACCTTCACCCAGACTCTCCGACCCATTGGGTCACAATCCTCCATACCCAGTTTCCGCTTCGTCTCTTTCAACCCAGAAACGGAGAAGTATGTTACCTCGTATTCAGCCCCGATACCGCTGGAATTCCGATCTCCATCCATGGATTCGGGGAAGAAACCGCTTGTCTACCCGAGTAGTGAAGCACCCCTCAGTACAACCGACAACATTCTGGGAATCAAACCCTTCGACCTCTTCGGAGCAGAGGCTAACGAAGGCATTCACCCTGCCTGGCATTTTATCCCCGGAGTTCTCAGCATCATTCTGCTCGTCCGACTGTTACGAGTCCGCATCCTTAGCCGTCTGGCCTCATCCCCCGGGAATTCACATCTTCTTGAAGCACTCGATACGTTGGAACGGGACGACATTGATCAACAGCAATTCCTCCGGAGAGCGGGATCTCTTATCGAACAATGTATTCCAGAGGAAGCTCGCGACAATGAAACACGTGAGATCCTCGCAAAGAGGGATCAATACTGTTACCGCCCCGATGGGGCAGGACGGTCCATTACCGAGTCCCGGCGGCAGGAAATCATCCAACACGTCCGACAGCACGTCATCAAAAACATCGCCATTATCGCCCTCCTTGCCTCGCTATTCACCCCTGAGGTGAATGCGTCCGCAGATCCTGCACAGGCATCACCAATATACCAGCAGGCAGAAGCGGCCTGGGACGACCAGACATTTCGTCTCGCCCTTGACCTTTACCAGGAGGCCCAGAGGATGCGACCAACCTCCCCGGACATCCTTTACAACTTGGGGAATTGCCATTTCCAACTTGGGGAACCGGGATTGGCAGCACTGTATTATCACCGCGCTCTTCAGCTTAATCCTTCACATCCTGAAGCCCTTCAGAATCTCCGATTCGTCCAAGCTGAAACTGGCGCTGTTAGAGCCACTGCACCCTATTATAAAAAGTGGATCAGCTCCGTCACCCGGAACACCTATGCAACCGGTCTTGCATTCGGCCTCTGGAGCATGGTTCTTTCTTCCCTCTGTCTGTTACAGATTCGTCGCTTCCGAAAGCTCTTTCGCGCTGTCTTCCTGTCTGGAGCTCTCACTGGAATCGGAACAGGAGCTTGTCTCATTCATTATCCAACTCCGGGTGGATCCGGTCCACGGCACCGGCAGGCTGTCATAATAGATTCTATCCCTGTGGTGGCGGGCAGCACCGCTACCAGTCTTCAGGGTGCGGGACAAAGCCGTGCAGCCGCCGGCCAAGGCCTCTTCCCCGTGGCTCCAGGAACTCTCTGCCATTTGATCGCGAGGAGGGGCGAATGGACCTATATTGAGATCACGAATGGACTACGTGGCTGGGTTCCTAGTTCTTCAACCTGCGCCATTCTGCCAGTCACCAGTAGGCCTGAGCACCTTCAGGATTAAACGAATTTCCCATCAAGAAGTTTTTGTGTTCTGACGACTCAAGGGGTTTATATTTCATAAATATTAAAATTTTATTTAGTCGCATCTCTAATAATTACAAGATTATTTTAATGTTATTATTCAGCTAGAGAAATCTTATGTAATTACTGCCCTATCATATTCATTACCTGTAGCCGTATATGCAGTGTATATTAACTGATCATTTTCAATAGATATTACTCGGAAGAATTGTGTTTGCTCTCCAAGTTTATCTGATTTATATCCATCAGAAATCTCGTAGTCCCTAATGCCTGCTGAAAATTCCCAATTCTCTAAGTTATAAGTGATTTGCCCAAATATAGCTTCTTCATCAGCGTAGCTACCA
>CAXEFH010000326.1:0-3656 GCA_963989605.1 uncultured Roseibacillus sp.
AAGAGCTGGGAAGCGGCTTCTTGGCATCACAGGCAGGAGAATTTCTCCCCCGATCTGCTGATTCTCATGAACTTGGAGATAATGCAGCGCTTTCTGGGCCCTGCTGGCGGAGGGGTCCTCGAGGTGGGCTTCCAACTGGATTGAGAGCACTCCGAAAACGGAAGTGAGATCCATTTTCCAGGTTCCGTTTTCCCAGATAAAGGCGACGAGGGCGTTTTCATGTTTCTCGCCTGGGGCGAGAAAGACAGTGGCGACAGCTTCCTTCCCGGGCTCTTTGATGAGAATCTCCCCGATGTCCAGAAAGTGGGGGGCGCCACCCGGAAAAGTCATGGAGTCAAAGGCCTCCCGAATGATCGTCCGGCTGTCCATGGTGACGAGTTCCTCCCGCTCGTATCTGTGACGAAGAGAGAGGCAGGCGAAAAGTGCGAAGGGAGGAAGGGAGCTCAGCCGTCGCTCATCCGCATGACGCAACTGGGGCAGGAGACGGTCATAGTATTCGAAGGTTTTCCGGCTGATGTAAGCGAGAGCCTGCTCGCCTTCTCCGGCATAGAACGCCCGGCTGAATCCCAGGAAGGATGCGCGGATGTCCGCACGCTGCTTGTTCGCCGATTCGTTACAGGAGGTAAGAAGCAGAAGGCTGAGTGCCACGGCGAGACGACTGAATTTCATTGCAGAAGCTCAAGCAGAGCCCGAGCAAGATGTTGATCCTGCGAGGGGAAGACCGTGCGAAGATTCAGAAGGAACCGCTCCTCGTGAACGTAGCCGACGATGGGAGGAGTGGCAGCTCTCAGCCGACGCGCGAGTTCTTCGTGGGAGACCCCAACGCTTTCAATTTCAAGAGCCACAGAGGGGATTTCGGCCTTGGGCATCGTTCCGCCTCCAGTCCGGGAAACGGCGTCTACGATGGTGACTGGAGACCCAAGATCCGCCAGCTGCGAGGTGATTTCCTCTGCACGCCCACGAAGCTCTTCGACCGATGTGGAGAGGCAATCGAGGACCGGGATCGGGGGTCTTGATTCTCCTTTGCAGGCCAGGTAATCGTCGATGCACTCTTGCAGGACGGTGAGGATAAGTTTATCGCAGCGGACTGCCCGAAAGAACGGCTCCGATTTAATGCGGGCCACAAGATCTGCGTTGCCGGCAATGATCCCTGCCTGAGGCCCTCCAAGGAGCTTGTCACCTGAAAAAATCACAAGGTCGATTCCATTGCGGAGCGACTCCTGCGGGGTCGGTTCATGATCGATGGGGGCCATTTGGTCAGTATTCATGATCGCTCCCGAACCAAGGTCCTCGACGAGGGGAATATCGTGGTCGTGGGCCAGGGAGGAGATCTCGGTCATATGAGGCTCCCCGGTAAACCCTTCGAGGTAAAAGTTTGACCGGTGGACTTTCAAGATCAAGGCGGTGTGATCACAGATAGCCTCGGCATAATCCTGCAGGTGAGTTTTGTTGGTCGCTCCAACCTCGACCAGTTTCGCGCCCGACGTCTCGAGAACTTCGGGGATGCGGAAGCCCCCTCCAATCTCAACCAGTTCTCCGCGGCTGACGATGACCTCGTTCCGATCGGGGGAGATGAGGGTTCGAAGGGTAAGGACGAGAGCCGCAGCACAATTGTTAACGGCAGTCGCGGCCTGAGTTTCGAGAAGAACGGCAAGAGCAGTTTCGAGGTAACCAGCGCGCTGTCCCCGCTTTCCGTCCAAGAGGTTGAATTCGAGATTGGCATAACCGGTCGCCACTTCACTGAGCGCTTCTGCAGCCCGCTGTCCCATCGGGGACCGCCCAAGGTTAGTGTGAATGACAACTCCAGTCGCATTGATCACAGGCTGGAGCCGAGAAGACCCAAAATCCTGAAGTGCCGATCGCGTAGCCTGTTCGATGGTCTCCCGGTCGGCGGTTTCTCCCTCGGAGAGGCGTTTCCGCCAGTCCGCGAGGCAGCCTTTGACAAAACCTGTGATCAGGGGGCGGGGAAGACTGCTCTTCGTGGTGAGGTCCGTGGTGAGTTTCTCCACGGAGGGCAGTTGGCTGAAGTCAGGCATGGGACGAAAAAAGTTCAAGCTTACTGGTCTAGGCATTCACTGCAAAGTTCCTGGTCCTCTCCGGTCACCCGGAACTCCCGTTGGGGATGCGAGATATCGGTAGCTCCGCACTGGGCGCAGTGGTGAAAGGCCTGACCCTCGGGGAGAGAGCTTTCTCGAAACTTGGCCCTGCGTGCTGCGGTTCTACCGCGTGTCACGGACCATATGAGTAGCCGAGGACACGCCCAGAACAGAAAGGGGAGGGCCGGAAGTAATGTCAGAAGAGCCGTATCTAAACCGGTGAAACAATAGAACAGCAGGATGGCCCCACTGATGAATCCAAGGACGCCCACCTTCACCGGGAAGATGAGGAACAACTGAAATTCCACTCGAGGAAAGAGGACCGCAAAGGCCAGAAATAATTGCGCGTAAAGAGTGGGCCCTCCGATTCCCTGTGGTGATTTGACAAGGAAATGGGCCAGAATCATGCAGGCGAGGGTAGAGTAGACGTAGATTGAGGCCCTTAACGCTCCCCAGGCTTCCTCAAGGCCATCGCTGATCAAGAAGGTGATTCTCATGACGAAAAACATGAACACGGCAGACAGGACAGGCATGCCGCCGGGGACAGGGACAACAGGGGGGAGGGCAGCAAATGAAATCACACGCCAGTATTCTCCAGACACAATTAGCTGGTAGTTAAAGACAAAGGAAAAACGGGACGAGGGTAGGAACACCAGAAGCAAGAATACAAAGACATGAAGAATCGCGATGGCCCTGCCGAGCCCGGGAAAGGCCATCCACCTGATTTTCGGCTCCAGCGAGTTGAAGAGGGACACAGGAGGAAGAAAGGGCGGGAAGCGTTCATTGACAAGCCCCATCCGGACTCACAGCATCCCTCCGTGAGCGGTGAGCTGAAAGAAACGCCACTTCGAGAGGTGCACCTTGAGCTGGGAGCCAAGATGGTGGGCTTTGCGGGCTGGGAGATGCCAATCCGCTACGGTTCCATCCTTGAGGAGCATCAGTCCGTCAGACAGGGGGCAGGTATTTTTGACATCTCCCACATGGGTCAGCTGCGTGTGGAGGGTTCGAAAGCGGCGAAATGGCTCAATCTGATGCTCACGAATGACGTTGAGGGACTTTCGCCGGGTGAGGCGCATTATACGTTTCTCCTCAATGAGAAAGGAGGGGTCATCGATGACCTGATCCTCTATCGCCTTGAAGAGCAGAGTTTTCTCCTCGTGGTCAATGCATCACGGGTCGATGAGGTGTTTGCCTGGTTGAAGGAGCACAATACCGATGAGGGCGTGAATCTTCAGAACCAGAGCGCAGAGATGGCAGGAATGGCAGTCCAGGGTCCATTCGTTGCGGAAGTGTATTCCCGGGTAATGGGCGGGCGAACGCTTCCGAGAAGAAATGGATTGGATTCTTTCGAGATTGAGGGACATCACGTCCTCGTGTGTCGGACGGGATATACCGGTGAGGATGGGTATGAATTATTTTGCAGGTCGGGCGCGGGGAGTTACTGGTTTCGCAGGGCCCTTGAGGATGGCGCGAGGGCCTGTGGTCTTGGAGCTGTCTCTTATACACATCTCCGAGCCCACGAGACAGGCAGAAATGTCGTATGCCGTCTTCTGCTTGAAA
>CAXEFH010000327.1:0-3654 GCA_963989605.1 uncultured Roseibacillus sp.
TTTTCAAGCAGAAGACGGCATACGAGATTTCTGCCTGTCTCGTGGGCTCGGAGATGTGTATAAGAGACAGATTTTTAAGTCTATAGACGTAGACTGTACCAGAATTTGCTGTGGTACTATCGTTGTCATAATCAGGGGCAGATATTGCCAAAGTATTTCCATCTTCCGCAAATTTTACGTTTGCCCCCTCGAGAGCCGCTTCGGGGTCGATCCCCAGTTTACGGGCCAGATTTACAACGGAGAACAGGAGATCACCTACCTCTGCCTCGAGAGCTGGCGTCGCCCCGGCGCCAACCGGAGGCAACTCGTCTTTCACCTCCTGGAATTCCTCTTCGATTTTCGACAGGACCCCTGCGAGGTCCGGCCAGTCGAATCCCACCTTGCCCGCCTTTTTCTGCAGTTTCCCCGCCCGCAGAGCCGCAGGAAGACCCTTGCCGACCCCATGGAGGTAGGGCTGCTCCTCATGCCCTTTTTCCTCGCGTTTGATTTCTTCCCAACGGTTCAGCACCGCGGTGGTATCCTTGGCATGACCATCGGAATAGACATGAGGATGGCGCCTCACCAGCTTATCGCAGATCCCCCGGGCGATATCATCAAGGTTGTATCTCCCCGCCTCCTCTGCCAGCTCTCCGTGAAACACCACCTGTAGAAGCAGGTCTCCAAGCTCCTCCTCCAGATGCACCCAGTCTTCTCGCCGTATCGCGTCAACGGTTTCATACGTCTCCTCAATTAAATTTGATATGAGGCTGGAATGAGACTGCTCTGCATCCCAGGGGCATCCACCCGGCCCACGAAGTCGGTGCATGATGGCTCGCAGCCGCTCCATCTGGCGCTCAGGAGCCGAGCAACTGATCATCTCCTCGTCGGTCACGCAAGGAGTGAAGGCGAAACGAGGCAGAAAAGGGAGCCTTAAAAATACTGCCCACATCCAGCGAGTTGCCCCATGCCCTCGGCTCCTCTAGCGCCTTATTTTTTCCCGGAGTCACTAAGAAGTTTTCTCTCTTCTTCGGTGAGTGACTGAAGCCCATGCTCATTGATCTTATCGAGAATCCGGTCCACCTCTGTAGGCTGTCCCCCGGCATCATTGATCCTAGGACTCAACTTCCGCTTATAGCTCTTTTTCTCTCTTGTGATTCGGACACGGAACCCACGCCCCCTCCTCGGAGTCTTTTTCCGGGAGCGTCCAGCCCCCATCAGAAGCTCACGGAGCATGGGGATTTTCCACATGAGAAACCCAGCCAACGCGCCCCCCAGATGCCCTGCTTCTCCCCCGGCATTCCGTCCACTGGAGAGCACGACCAGAACTCCGAAGGCGAGCAAGATAATTGCGAGAAGCCGCATCGTAAGGGTCACTGGAGGAAACAGAAGACGAACACGCATTTCAGGGGCAACCAGCGCCGCGACCGCCAGAATCCCGAATATTCCTGCCGACGCTCCAACTAGCTGCCAGGAGTAGTCTCCCTTGTTGACCAGCCCGAGCAAACTAGCTGCGAGGGCACCCGCCACCCCACATAGCAGGTAAAAGATGAGGAAGGCTCGACTGCGAAGCTGCTGCTCTACAAAGGTCCCGAAAAAGTAAAGGGCTATCGAGTTGAAGAAAAGGTGCCCGAAGTCTGCGTGCAGAAACTGGAACGTAATAAAACGCCAGATCTGCAGGCCTCTGATCCCTTGTTCCACCGTAAAGGATCCCACGGCCTCAATGGTGGTTCTGAGATCAAGGAAAAGCGAAATAATGAATATTCCAACGTTCAGGATCAGAAGCCACTTGATGACCGGAGCGCCAGCGAGACGGCCCGGGGGGCGTCCCTCCCCCTCCCTGAAATACTCTCTATCGGCATATCCCATTTGACCCTTCTTTCATACCACCCCTGTTCTTATTTCTCAAGCGAAGCGGCTTCAGGCCAAGACGATGGCGCAGCCCACCAAGGGTTCACGACATGAAAATTCTTTCTTCCGTGGATTTTTATTCCCCGACCTTACGACAGCTTACAGTCTGCCACCGCTCTATGAAAGCCGCCGGATTGATCCTGATAGCCTTCCTTTGTATTCCATTCACTACCCAAGGCTCCCCTCTCACGGAGGAAGAGCTCGAATTGGCATCGGGACATCCCCGCCCCACCTACCAAGAGGTGATCGACATCAAGACGATGGCGGATGCCCTCCGCCGGGAGCTGTCTCTGCGAGAGGGATATTCCTTCTCCCGGGGGTGGTGGATCTGGGATCGCCTTCGGGCGCGCTACGTAGACGGAGGACGCCGCGACCAGAAGGAACTACTGATTCTGCAGGCCGTATTCCGCGCTCTCATTCTCGACTGGCACGCAAAACTGGAGAAGAAGGGAGAGGAAGACCTGATGTTTATCTTCTTCGTCACCACCGCTCCGGGCAGCAAGGTGGAGCGAAAACTGCCAGACGGAGCAGCCCTGAAGAGGGACTACCACGGAGGTGGGTATCACGGTGGCTGGGGCGGTGGCGCCAGAATGCGTATCTACGAGGAACTCGTCCGGCAGAAAATGCTCACCCTGGAGGAGCAGGCCCGCTTCCGGGAGATCGTTTACCAGAGCATGAGCAGCCGCTTCCTTGACTTCACCAAGGGCTCACAATCTGCGGATAACCACTCATTTGGGAACGCCGGAGGCATCGCAATGACGCTGAAGCTTTTCCCGGAAGCCCCCCAGTCCGGGGAAGCGCGTGCCTGGATCGGTCGGATCTGGAAGCATCTTGCAGATTTCGGAGACTGGACGGAGTGGAACTACTTTCCCTACGGCCCGATTTTCCTCCACGGGATGATCGATATCGCTGAAGCCATGGGCTGGATCGAATCGGAAGCCGAACTGATACATGCAGTAGGGAAACGCGTTCTGGGCTTCATCCATGGAGGAGGGCTGCGTGGTGGTCCCAACTGCGGCAGCACGGTCTTTCCCTACCGCGCCGCCTTATACCGCGATCCGTGGAACCTTGGTAACTATCAGGTTGAGACCCCGGGCCGTGACGGCCATTTCTGGTATCGCCTTGCTCAGCATTATCGCAATCCCAACTATCTCTGGGCGGCCACGCAAAGTGTTTTCGGCGGGGAGCCTCCAGAGTCGCCTGCGGGCCCGGCATTCAAGGCAGCATGGGCCAGGCGCTTTGCATGGTTTCAAAAGAGGGGCATAATTCCCGAGACCCCGGAGGACAAAGCCCGTATCGGACTTCTCAGCTCCCTCAAAAATAAAATTCCCGAGCGTCTTTACCTCGGAGCTAATCGCAACGCGGGAACCCCCTTCGCCTCCTATTTTCTCTATCCGAAGAAAGACCAGCACTTGGATAGCCTCTCGGGGCAGCTCTACGAATATGTCGCCAATGGGGCCAAGTTTCTGCATAGTTCCGGGAAATACAGTATGCTGGGAAAAGGCGGCGGAACCGGAGAAGAAAGCCTCGACGTGCTCCTCGTTATGCAGGGCAAAAACCCCTTCCCGCTTCACCCTGACCGAGCAGACGAAGGCGACTTCATTCGAAAGGGAGCTATCCAGCTTATACCCTCGGTCCTGAAGGTGGCCAGCAATGCAGACGGAGACTCCTATGGTCAGGTAGGGTGGGAGAACTATTACGGGACGGGGAGCAGGTGGATTCGCCGTACGGTCCTGACAAAGGAAGGATTTCTGATTGTTTCAGACT
>CAXEFH010000328.1:0-3617 GCA_963989605.1 uncultured Roseibacillus sp.
TTTAATGATACGGCGACCACCGAGATCTACACCTCTCTATTCGTCGGCAGCGTCAGATGTGTATAAGAGACAGACGGGACCCTGTTCACGAACCTTGGCAACCTGCTCCTCGAAGGAAACCTTGTGTCCATGGTGCTCGACGTCGTTGGTCGAGATTTCCCGAGCAAGCGCCCGGCCATTCATCGCGTTATGCTCCTGCACGAGGGCCACGGGATAGCGCTCCTCAATCTTTTTGACGGAGACGGCTTCGCAGATGAAGCCTGAGTCTCCTCTCAACTGGTTGGCATTGAAGCCCGTGTTTAGTCCCACTGCACTCACCGGGGCCAGAGGGTCATCTTCTCGCGCAAAAGGAACTCCATCCCGACCGTCCGAAGCACCTTGACCATATCCCAGCGCAATGGAGATGCAGTCATCGGCATGGCCAAACGCTACCAAGACCGGAATCTCCATGCGTCCCGCCCCGGTCTTGATCAGCACCATGGGCGCCCTAGCCCCCTTCCCTTCGCCAATGGAGGGCTGCGGAGCATTCTTAACCTTACCCAGGAGAGGAATATTTGTTTCTGGCTCGAGTTGCTCCACGGACTCATAGACGCCGAGCTTCTTGGCCGTTTTCGGGGAGACGAGGGCAGCGTTGTCCCACGAAAGTTTGGAAATCGGGTCCGGAGCCTCCTGCAGCCAGCCATTGTCTATGTAGCGCCCATCCCATACCGAAGCATCCGGAAGGAAGTTAATTTCGATGCTTTTCCGGCTGGTCACACTCAATCTGGGCGCCGAGTCCTCGGCGCCGTCCGCATCAACGCTCTGGTAGGAACTGCTCTGGAGATATCCGTTCTTGAGTGCCTCCTTCCATGCCACATCGCCATCATCGTTCGCATTTTCTGGAAGAGAAAATGTCTTCCTTACCTCGGCGAGAGCAGGGGAGGGTTCCTTGCCCATTCCCTCTCCCGCTATCAAGGTTGGAGCCACCACCGGATCTTCCGCCCCCTCGGACGAAAGACTTTCCCAGTCAAACTCCCTCCAGCTCAGCAGCTGCGAAAGGATTTCGAGTTCCGAGAATCCGCCGTATAGTGGCAAGATCATCGGTTGGATTAGAGAATACGTCCCGGTCGCGGTTCGGGTATCACCCCAGCTCTCAAGGTAATGCGCCGCAGGAATATGCCAGTCACATCCCAGCGCCGTCGCGTCGGTTCTCAATCCAAGGTGGATACTTAACTTTGCCCTTTTGAGCTTTCTCTTGAATTGCTCACCCGGTCGATCAAAGAGAGGATTGGCCGGGCCAAGAAGCAACACGGTTGTTTCTCCATCAACTTCCGCCTCAAAATCTGCGATCGTCCCATAGTCGGCCCGACCTGTTTCGTAGACCACCATACTATTGCCGTAGGACCCGATTTTCCTGTTGATGGCAATGACGATCCGCTGCAGTTCTTCCCCGTGTCTGCTTCCGGCAAGAACCACCGCATTTCCCTCGTGTGCCCGTAGGTCTGCGACACACTCCTGAATCCATGAGTCAAAGTTTTCCGCACTACCCAGCAATTCCGCCTTCTCTTCACTCGAAAGTCCTGCGGAATCATACCCTTCAACCTTGACCCCAAGTTCGGTGGCCACCTGAGCAGCTACTGCTGCCATCTGACTGGGCTTAGCACGCATCCGGTGGTCTGCCATGCCCCCGGTCAGGCTGAAAGCAGACTCAACCATGTAGAGCCGGTTCATGGCGTCTGCTGCAACATCCTCCCTGTAGTCCTCGCCACCCCCCTGCCTCTTTCTGGAGAAGTCAGAAGCACTTCCGGTCGCATCAATTCCAAGGAAATCGCAATCGAGAGAAAGAATACGTTCAGCTCTCGAGAAATCTACGACCGTCTGAGTGCCTTGTCCGAACACTTGCCCCTCTACTGTCCGCCTCGCTTCTCCGCACAAGGCCTCATAGCTGTAGAATTTTGACCCCGGATAGGCCTTTTCGATCTCCCCTTTCAAGCGATTTCGTGTAGGACTGTCGTCCTCGCCTACGATGACGGCCAACTTGGAACCTTCACGGGCTAGAGAACCCAAAACCCGCTCAAATTCTCTTTGAGAAGCCTTTTTTCCCTTCCGGAGAAAATTCCTCGACCGCTTTGGATCATAAAGGTTGAGAACCGAGGCCTGGGTCAGCGCGTCTGCACCGCATCCATCATTGTGGCCTCCATTCGGCGCGAGAGTGGTCGGGCGACCCTCATAAGTTGTGACGACCAGCGGCACCGATCCCTCTGCCCTGGGCCGGGTGGAAGCATAATACAAGGGCTTTCCCGGAATGACCCACTCGGGGGCCTTCTTGTATGGAACGATGTAGGACTCCGGTCGACGGCAGGAAACCAAGGTGAGTCCGCTCAAGGCTGAGGATGCTCCCATCAGCTTCATGAAACTCCTCCGCGTCGCCTTCTGATCTTCCTCGCTGAGATGCCCGGAGCCCTCGGGGAACTCGCGCTCCACGTGAGCCCTGAAACTCGCTGTGCGCTCCAATTCTCCAACGCTGCGCCACGAGCTTACCCCCGAGTCATCGGAAGGGGCTTCAGGATGATGGAACACGCGCTTACTCATTTTTCACCGGTGGCAGGTCCAGCAGCTCTCCTTCGCCTTGATGTTCCAGTGCTCTTTCAGATACAGTCCCAGCTCCTTCTGGCTTTTGAGCTGCTTCCCCGTTTCCGGGTCAACCATCTTATTTTCTGCCAGCCATTCCTCTGCATTATAATCAAGGTTGTAGACCTCCTCCAGAGGTCGAAGATGCTTTTCAGGGTTCCGGTGACACTCAAGGCACCACCCCATCGAGTGAGACTCGGCCTGGTACACGACCTTCATCTCATTGACCTTTCCATGACAGGATTCACAGGAGACTCCTCGATTCACGTGCGCGGAATGGTTGAAGAAGACATAGTCCGGACTTTGGTGGATGCGCACCCACTTGATGGGCTCACCATCATAATGCTCGTAGTCCTTATCAAAAGCCCGCCGCAGTGGTTGGAGCTTGTCGCTGTCTGTCCGGACATGCTGATGGCAGTTCCAGCAGGTGCTCGCAGAGGGCACGTTCGCGTGTCCCGAATGCTCTACAAAACTATGGCAATAGCGGCAGTCCATTCCCAGCTGGTTCACGTGCAGTGCGTGATCGTAGGGTATGGGCTGCGAAGGCATGTAGCCCACGCGTTGCGCTTTGGGCGTGGCGTAGTAAGTGAATCCTACTACCACGCTCGCACCGGCAACTCCTAAGCAAACCGCAATCTTTAGCGGCAAAATGTTCGTCCAACGCGGGAAGAAATTGGCCATGGGCTTTACTGCCCGTAAACTAGGGCCTTGTGAAATTTTTCACAAGGCCTTTGTGAATTTTTTCACAAGCCGGAATTTGGAAAGGCTCGAAGTGGCTCAGAGTCACAATTATAGGGCTTTTCCGAGTTTTCACAGCATTGAAAATATCAGGTCCGAGGATCGGAAATTTCCCTCCTCGTAGCGACCCGATTTCGACGTTCTGGCACCAACCCAAACAGTGCCCAGAACTCCGACGAAAAGACCCCTTTTGAGACGAGAATCGGAAAACCAGGCCGACATGGCCACCCCACCCCATAATAAAGCCCCATTTTTGTCTTATTTTGAGG
>CAXEFH010000329.1:0-3591 GCA_963989605.1 uncultured Roseibacillus sp.
GAGCGTTCCCCACATGAGCTGGCCGTGACCGGGGTAAGTGCAGACGAATTCATAGTCCCCTGATTCGGCGGGGAGAGTGAGGTAAAGCGTAAACCGCCGCCCGGGTGCGACCTGAGGTGTTGACCCCAGGAGTGCGTGACTGTCGGGAACAAAATTCTTCTCAATCGCCTTTGCTCCAAGGGCGATTGTTGCCTCCAGAACATCCTGGCGCGTGCCTGGTTTGATGACAGCGAGGTTATGCATCAAGCCGTCCGGGTCATTGTTGGTAAAGGAGATCGCCAGCCGTTCGCCTGCCTTTGCCTCGAGTTCCTTCTTATCGAATTTCATGCCTGCCAGGACACCAACTTCAATCTTACGGGCATCGCCATATCCTTCCGGCACGAGCCGAACAGGTGCCTTGCTCAGGGCGTCCATCTCGGCCTTCATCTTTGCGTCGCTGACTTTGGCGAGGGACTCGTTGCGGAAGTTGTTGATAAAGCCGCCAAAGCTGGCGCCCCCCTTGAAGTTCCGAGCCTTGGCGAACCAGGTAAAGTACTGCTTGCGCAGCTCCGGAGTCCATCCTTCCGACACGTTCTTGAGGGCGAAGACATAGTGGATCTGCTGTCTCTGGGGGTTGTTGGACTTCTGGTTCAGGAAGGTATTTCCATACTGGCCGGAACGCTTGAGGAGTTCGTCGTCAAATTCGATTTCCTCGAGGCCGACCGCCTCCTGACTCAGGAGCGGAACCGTCTTGGCGACCACGTCAGGATCTCCGAGATAGACAAGCATATCAACAAGCTCTCGATTCAGCGCGTCCGATTTAGCCGGGTAGAGCGGACTGATTGCCTCGATAACTGACTCCGCGGTTGCTATATCTGGTTTGCCCATCCGGATAAAGCAGAGGGAGAGGACCCGGAGAGCCTCCAGTTGCTGCGCCTCGCTCATGGCACCGGGTGAGAGCTGGCTCAATGCATCGAGCAGTGCATCTTGGTGGCTTGCATCCCCCTGCCTTGTCAGGGCGAGGAGGGCGGTCAACGAGGTCTGGAGGTCATCCTCGTTTAGAGCTTTTGCGGCCCAGTCGCTGACGGGCTGATGCTCGAGGGCAATCCTTGCGGCGTACCGGATGAAACGATCCTCATGTCCAAGGGCACTCCATACCTTTCCAATCGAGCCAGCAACGGCCTTGCCGTGATACTGCTCGAGATCGCGGCGTTTCTGGCGCAGCGCCTGATGGGCCTTTGTGTCAGGGAAGCGCCGATCCTTGGATGCATCACCGGTATAGCTTACCCGGTAAAGAGCGGACTGGGTTCCCCGGCCTCCGACTGCGAAATACATGTTGCCATCCTTACCGATGACCCCGTCGGTCACATTGAGGGGAACACCAGTGACAAACTCCTCTTTGACGCCGCGGTAGCTTGATCCTTCCGGGGCGAGGTGGATCGCGTAAATCGTTCCGTAGGTCCAGTCGAAGGCATAGACTGCGTGTTGATAGTCTGCAGGGAAATTGGAGCCGAGCCCCGACATCACTCCGGTTGGGCAGCCCGGACCAATGTCAACAGTCGGGGGCAGACAATCCGGATACCACGCCGGCCATTTTCCAGTTCCAGTGCGCCATCCGAACTCGCTCCCACTGGTGCAGTGATAAATTCTGGTCGGGCGGTACCAGGGCGTGCCACTGTCCCACTCCATGTCGGAATCGTAGGTGAACATCTCCCCATGGGCGTTGAAAGCCACGTCATACTGGTTCCGGAATCCCGACGAGTAGAAGTTCCATTCCTTCCCGTCCGGGTCGGTGTGAGCGATCCAGCCACCCGGAGCCCGGATGCCGCGTGCATGCCCCCGGGCATCGGTCATCCTTGGGAGAAGGAGGTCCTCGGCGTAGTTTTTGGGGACGGAGTAGATTTCTGGCTTGGGAGGTTGAGTGTGATTGCCCCCAAGGACCATGAGAGATTTTCCGTCGGGAGTGAGAACGACCGCGTGCGGACCGTGTTCGCCACCACCCTGCAAGCCACGCATGGGAGTCACCTCGTCGAGTTGATCGTCTCCGTTGGTGTCTGTCAGGTAATAGAGACCACTTCCATGGCCACCTACCCCGCCGCCGTTGACGCAGACGTAGAGACGGTTAAATGCCCAGAGCAGCCCCTGACCACCGCTGATCGGGGCGGGTACCTTTTCGACCTTGAGTTCATTCCCCAAGGTGATGCGCCAGAGCCCCGCCTTGCCCTGATCGCTGCAGTAGAGGCGCCCCTTGTCATCGATGGCCATGGAGACCCATGAGCCTTGCTGTCCCTTGGGAACGGTGTAGATCTTCTCGACTTCGAAACCTTCCGGGTGGACGACCGCTTCGCCTTTGGAGGGTTTCTTCTTAGCAACTTTCTTGGAGGCGCGCGTCAGGACGATGTCCTTGACCTCTATCTTCATCGGGCTCCCGGCGTGGAGTTGTATCGCCAGTATACCCGAGAGAGAACTCTTGGCCTTCTGCTCGTCCACAACCTCACTGGTGGTGATGCCGTTGACTTTGTGGGTGAGAACATTTCCCCTCGCCTGGACGGTGTATGTATTCCATTCACCGAGCTTGATATCCTTTTTCCGCTCGAAATCACCGACGATTGCGCGCTTGCCGTCAGCGGCAACCTTGATCTTCTGGCCTCGCTGAGCGATGATGCCCCGCCCTTTTTCCTCGTACATCATTCCGAGGTAGTTCTGGGAAGGGTGCATGTCCATCTGGTAGCCACTGACAACCCAGTTGTCCTCATTCACGAGCTTGGATCGATATTGAATCCCCGAGTTGTTGTTTCCGGTTACTTTCGCCTTCAGTGTGAGATCGAAATCATCAACGGCTTTTCCCTGATGGACGAGAAAGGTGTTTCCCTTGGTAGGGTTGCCGGGTTTGGTTTCGCCCACAATGACCCCATCTTTGACGGACCAGAATTTCGAGTGCCCTTTCCATCCGGAAAGATCTTTCCCGTTAAACAGTTTCTCTGGTGCTCCCGATAGAATGGAAGGAGGCACCGACAGGGCCACAATGGCCAACAGAGCGTGTTTCATAGTAGCCAGTAGGTAGCCGAGCTTTCGCCTTCGGACAAGCTGAGTTTTTCCCATCCGAAAGGGCTACCCGCGGAGTTGGAGGGTTGGGCCGCGGATACCATGAGAGGGGGGAATCAACAGGATTCCCCTCGGTCAGATCGAAAAGACACCAGACTCGGTTCCGAGGCAGGGAAGTGCTATGCAGATCCCGTATTCGGTCCCAGCCCAGCGATCTACGACTTGTAGCGTAAGCGCTTCTTGTGGCGGTTTGCTTTCATCCGCTTCTTGCGCTTGTGCTTGTTGATCTTGGTCTTTCGACGTTTTTTCAGCGAGCCCATGGTTAACTATGGTTGTTCAGGGAGACAGGGAGAATCAGGGGACGATCTTGTTCAGCGGGTATTCGATGATCCCTTCCGCGCCCAGTTCCTTGAGGTCTGGGACGAGGTGTCGGACAGCGGACTCGTCGATGATGGTTTCCACGGCCACCCAGCCGGCCTCGGCAAGTGAGCTGACCTGTCTCTTATACACATCTGACGCTGCCGACGAATAGAGAGGTGTAGATCTCGGTGGTCGCCGTATCATTAA
>CAXEFH010000330.1:0-3588 GCA_963989605.1 uncultured Roseibacillus sp.
TTTTTTCAAGCAGAAGACGGCATACGAGATTTCTGCCTGTCTCGTGGGCTCGGAGATGTGTATAAGAGACAGCTACGCAGTAGCAAATCCTTCCGAAAAAATAGAGGAACTTCTTGAGATGCTCGGAATTCACCACCTGCGCAACAGCATAACGGGGCGCCTCTCCGCAGGGGAGGGCACCCGGGTTAATCTTGCCAAGGCGCTTCTCAACGATCCCGAGCTGCTTCTTCTCGATGAACCCACTGCCTCTCTGGACCCCGATATTGCTGACAAGGTGCGCAAGCTCGTTCGTAGGCTGCAGACCGAGCGCTCTCCCGCCATCCTTTATACTTCGCACAACATGCGCGATATTGAGGAAGTCTGCGACCGCATCCTGTTCCTCCACCAGGGCAGAATCGTGGCATCCGGCACAGCCGAGGAGATCAAGCAGCGTTTTGAGGGCAAGGACCTTGATGACGTCTTCATCAAGGTCGCCCGGAATGAGGTCGACGCATTACAACTGTAGCGTTCTGCACTCATCCGGTTACCTCGCCGCCAGAAGCAGCGATTCCTAGCGCAACTCTACACGAACCCGGCCAAAGCGCACCGCATCTGCATTTTCGCTGATAGCGTCCACGGCGACAACCCGTTCCCAGATCGAATCGATCGGAAAGACGGTTTCCCCCACCGCCTCTTCCCAGCCAGAGTCCAGAGTGGACGAGAACTCAGGAAAATAAGAGAGGCGCGGCGTGCCCTCTGCTCTACGACGCAAATATTCGATAACCAGTCTCGGTTGCGCGCTGGACTCATCAAGACGAACTAACGGCAGCCCTCCCTCGCCTGAATCGGGGGTGAGAACCTGATAATCGGATTCAGCCGGCGAAAGATTAAACGCGTATTCCAAGAGTAGAGGTAATCCGTCCCGATCGCCATCTCCCGTATGATGGGTGGCCTCAGGCACTGGGTCGGAAGCACTTTCTCCCACCAGCTCATGAGGTTCGAAGTAGGTCGCCTTCCACTCCGCGTAAGTGCCTACGGCATAATAAAAACTTTGAAGCTGACTCGTGGCCAACCGGGTGCCAACCGGAGGATCACCTCCGTCATTAGCAAGAAAGCCTGCGGCTCGGTAATCTACCCTATACACCCCGGGGTCGCTGAAGCCTTGATTCGTGTGGGAATGGCCCGATGAAAAATAGTAGACGTCGTCCTCCGAAATTCCATCAGCCGTTGTAATCCATACCTTCGTGATTCCCCCCGTCTGGTTACTCCACATTGAGTAATGCCCCGCACCCAGTCCAGAGTAGCTGACACTTTCAACCGAAATACCAACAAATGGCGCAGAGAAACCCATTCGGGGATCGTCGTTATAATAGGACGCGAACGCTCCCTCCGATCGCCACCCAGGCCAGATCAAAGGAGTAAAGTTTTGCGGTATGATCCAGACGTCTTCGTTCCCCTCGACCCCGAGAAAATCCCATTGCTCACTCGCAGGGCGCCTTGCTCGCCCCCCTTCATTTGGTAATGGCCTGTCGAACACCACCATGACTGTTTCGTTTGGATCGAGATCTGGATCTCCATCATTGCCGTGAATGACAATCTCCCACTCTTCCTTTCCCTGGTAGCGAAAAGCGTGGTCGACGTGAATTCGCCTCAGAAGAGTTCCGGCTTGGAGTGCCTCCAGCGGAACCCACAAAAAAAGAAAGGCAATCAAGCCCTTCATTGTGACCCAGCGACCCGCTTTGCGACCCACCTTATTACTCTTTCTCATTTATGATTTGATTTCCCGCAGATGGGGAGGCTCGGCTACATTGTCACCGGACTCGATCCGCTGCTTCACTTCACTGGCTTTCCACGTCTCAACATGCCCGTCGATGAAGAGATAGTTTGACGAGCCTACTGTGTGATCACTATTCGCTGACCCGGTTCGGTGACGATCAGGCTGAATATCTCTCAGAACGCTCGCCCAGTTCCGAGTCCATCCCCGCGAGTGGGTATGATCCATGGTGGCTTCAACTGTCTGCTCCTCAGAGACGATGAATGCCATCAGGGTGCGGGCAGGCTCAGGTATGCTGTTTATGTTGTTACAGGGCGCGCTGAGCTCCTCGCCAAAAGGCCCGATTTCGGGAACAAAAATGTAGCTGTTGAGGACATAGCTCGTTCCTCCTCTTTCCAGCCGTTCTTCCTTGTGGGGGTCTGCTGGGCAGAGACGCAGTTCATCGTAGTGGGGACCCAATTCCTCTTCGAGCGCTGCGATCCACGCCTTATTGACCGCGGTCGTATGTGTGGTTTCCGGAAAAAGACCGTTGTTGTTGACTGCGTAGGACGTCAAGGCGACACCGATCTGGCGCATATTATTTGCACAATGCACCTGCTTGGCCCGTGCGAGACCGGAACGGACCGCCCCCAGTCCCAACGCGGAGAGGGCCACGATGATGGCCACTACGACCAGCACCTCCACCATAGTGAAGCCTCGTGCCCTCATAACTTTCTTACGATCTCTGCGGGCCTCTGTGAAGGAGGGCCTGCTCTATAACCGCCTCCGGCGTAAAGTCGCAGCACCCGCACCCAAGGCAAGGAGGAAAAGCGAGGAGGGTTCCGGCACGACATTGAACTGGACCGTAAACTCGGTTCCGGTTGGAACTCCGCCTGTTGTAGTTGCGGAGCTGTTGAAGGTCACCTCATAGGTGCCCTCTTCACTGAATCCCATGTTGAAATGGTAGTGGCCGGGCTCCAGCGGGAGAGCTACACTGTCAGCTGCATCTGACCCAAGAGCACTAGACATGAGAACACTGTCCGCACCGAAGGAATCGGTCGTCCAGAGTGAGAAAACTCCCGGACCTGACACATCCACGAGACTCAAGGTGACCAGATCATTGAGAAGCAGGCCCGAGGCAATCTCTTCGACAGCGATCCCAACCCAAGGTGTACCCTGCGCGACGGCGAGAGACTCATCCTGAGCGAGGACATAGATGTCCGCTGCTCCTGAATCTGCAACACCCGCGCCCGGTAGACGCCCCCCGGATACCAGCAAGGTCAGAGCATCGATTTCATATTCTTCTTCCGTGGCTTCAACGCCATCAATGATGGGATGATTGTCTCCCTCGCCCTCGTGATCATCATGATCATCTTCATCGTCATGCTCTTCACCCTTGTGCTCCTCATCGTCATGGTCGTGCTCGTCCCCTTCCTCGTGGAAGTGAAAGTGCGGGTCCCAGTCGGTTCCGTCGAAACCAATCCCGATGTCTCCATGGCCGGACTGCCAGAGAGCTCCGAGTGCAGAATTGCAGACTAAAACGCTGAACAAGGCGAAAAATTGGAAGGTGTATTTCATGATTAGTGCGACTTGTTTGCATTAATGACTTCATCGCTCCTGTTTGCAAGTGGCTTTTGCCTCTTTTTTGCACATTTTTGGGCTGTTTCTCCTCCGTTCTGGACCGCACCCAATTCATTTGGGGCAAAGATTTGTCTCTTTACAGAGTCTTCAGGTGTTTGAAGACGTAAAACTATGAAAATCAATGGAGAACGCCACGAAACTTGTCAACGGAACCGACAAGCTGTTAGCTGTCTCTTATACACATCTCCGAGCCCACGAGACAGGCAGAAATCTCG
>CAXEFH010000331.1:0-3566 GCA_963989605.1 uncultured Roseibacillus sp.
GCCAGAGAAGATCGCGCAATTCACGGACTACATTGAAATACTCAGGCCAAAGCGAGGGCGTAGAATTACTATCGCTTCCACCACCGCTCGCACCGAACAGCGAATTATACACCACATCATGACCACTGTTCCAGGTCGGACCCCAACTGGCATCGGTGTCCCACGGCAGTATCCAGAGTTTGCCAAGAAAATTGTTAGCGCGGAGATATTGTGGTTCGAAGTAATAGACCATGTTCTTATTTGCACTTGGCCAGTAGTCGTAGTGGCGGATTGCCTCTACCAGAGCATGAGAAAGGTTCCATTTCTCGAGGTTTACGTGCGCCCTGATGTAGGCCTCGCTGTCTCCCCCATCGAGACTGCCCTCAATGTTGTTGTGGTCGGATCCGTCGTTAGGAGCGAAGGGACCCTGATAGCGCTGCTGCCGTTGCCAGTCCCCGGTTTGATTTATGAGTTTGTAGAGGTTTCCCTTTTCCAGTCCATGAGCCTCCAGGAAACGGACATCATAGGTCTCAATCACAAAATTGAGTCCATGGAAATCTCCTCGCCACCGATCCGGCGCTTCCTGCTCTCCGTCAATCACTCTCCAATGTACCCAGTGAGTATCCGAGGCGGGAACCCCTATCTTATTGAAGAGATACATGCTGAGTGCCTCATTGAGGCCATAGGTCAGGGTGGCCCGGTTGTCAGATCCCTTCCCGGTTGTCAGAGTTCTCCACTTTTGGTCATACTTACGCCCGTCTTGATCCCGAGCCTGGAAAAAACTTCCTCGATTGAAACGATAGCGCATCGAACGCTTACCCTGAGCATAGTAACGACCATTCGCTCCACGCAGGCGATAGCGGATATTATCGTAAACCGTCCCGTCATAAACGATCGCACAGCTCCAATTATAAAAGAAACGAGCCTCGGTCCCCTGAGAAATCTGGTCACTTGAACTATAGGCCAGGCACTCAGCGTAATCTTCCGGGCGGGTGATCACGTGATAAACGGGCAAGCTCTCCATCACTTCGGAGGAATGTCCGTTGTAGGCTGGAACTCCATCGTAGACGAAACAGGCAAAATTGAGCGCATCATCCTCTGGATAGGGCACTCGTGCCGAGAGACCCACGGCATCGGTTACCGTGATCCGGTAACGAACCAGAACCCGATGGTCCTGTGGTGGGATTGTGGCGGTGTAATAGTCATCACCAGCAATTGGATCAGCTCGGTCACCCCCATCTTCCATGGGGATGGAGATCCAGTTCTCTTCATAATTCGGGTTCTTGAGACGGTCTCCACTCAGGTTGATATTACCGTTTGAAACTGAAAGCGGCAGATGGGAAGGCACATAATTACCCGGAGTAACCAACTGATATTCCAACTCCACTGAATCCACTCCCTCGGGATCAGTGACGAGTGCCGTTATGACAAGCGGTTCTGAGGCCGTAGGCAGCTGCGGGCTATGTGTGACCTTCCGGATATTTGGAGCGGCATTATTGCCATAGGAGGTATTTCGCACCCCGGGCGAGGGACTCGCAATTCCCCCGCTCACATCCGGTCGCTTGATCTCAACATCGAAGCCGATATCTGAACTCCCCAGAGTTCCATTAATCAACTGAACTGCGATGATATTCTCCCCCTCTCGAAGAAAGGAGGCCGCATTCAGTACACTACTTGTCTCGTAAGCTCCCTCATTGCCCTGATTAGTTGCAGTCCTGCCCACTGCGGGTTCACCCGTAAATCTCCTACGTTCAACCTCGGCTCCGTTAATCCACATGATAAAACCATCATCAGAAGTGGTTCGAACGGCTATCTGAGCAGGCACATTCCCTTGTTCTATGGTAAAAGTCCGACGTAGAAACAGGTTGGTGTATTCATTCTGCATTCCGCTGATAGTGGTGTTAAGAGATATTCCATTCACTCTCCCATAACCCAGCGGAAGCTGCACACCGGCAACCCAGCTCCCATCCTCCACAAACTCCCGCTGCCGCCAGTCACTCACAGGTTGGGATGCCTCCGTGTCGCCGGGCCGCCAGCTCCACCCAGTCGAATTAAGTGACAGGTAAGTGAGTTCAGGCAATCCGGATTGGGGCACCGATGAACGCCAGGAACTGCCGAGACTGTTGTCGAGAGAAGGGTTCACGAGTTCTATCGAGGCTCCATTGCCGTCCGCCAGAACCGGCCAGGGAAACCCCACCCGATAATCCGCAAAATCAACAACCATGTCATTCTGATCCCGGAGGCGTATGGTCTCACCTTCGGATGCGAGTTGACCCGAAAATGGCCCTATCGCATCCACCCCAAAAGTAGTGGCCATGACACCTGGATCCTCTGCCACCACAAGGTAGCCACCGGGAGGGACCACCGTATCAGGCGGAAACAAATACCGAACTGCGCCAGACAAACGCCACCCGGTCAGCTCGGCTGGGGAAGAGTCTGGATTGTAGAGCTCGATGAATTCCTGAGCGAGAGTATTGTCCGGTGGATTAAAGTGAATCTCGTTGATCACGATCGAGGTGGAAACCTCTACAACACTGAGAACGAGAGATCTCTCGTAGGAAAGCCCACCCTCATCTGTTGCACGAAGGCGAATCGAAAATGTATTTCCTTTCTGACCGGCAAAAGAAGACGCAGCCCTAAGCTGATTACCAACGATTGTAAAGAGGCTGTTATTCGCAGCGCCCAGTCCACCTGCCAGTTCGAACGTGTGGACATCGCCCCCGTTGGGATCATTCGCAGTGAGAGTAGCAATCAAACCTCCAGAGATAATATTTTCACCTATTTCCAATGTTGTTAGGCTGATGTCCGTAGGGGGCAAAGGAGGAGCCGACACTGCAATGCTGACGGTGGCGTCGGGGGAATCGTATCTTCCATCATTGACCCGGAAGGAGAATGAATCTTCTCCGATGAATCCGATTCTTGCCGTATAGGTGAGATTTGGAGGGTCACCTGATAGCGAACCTGCCACCGGTTCATTCCGAATCGCGAAGGAGAGTTCACCCGGGTGCGCGTTGGGATCAGTTCCGGAGAGGGTAATAGGTAATGGGGTCGTCGTTACCGTTTGAACGGACTGATCGTTCGCCAGGGGGATTCCCGGAGAGACATCAATTTCCAGGGTCCTGGTAGTGACAATGTCAGGGGCGTCGGCATCCCAGACCCGAAGGGTATAGGCCAACTGCCGACTAGTTCCTCCCGTGTCTCCTATGACCACATTTGTCGAGGCAGAAGGCTGTGACAGGGTATGCACGACCGAGCCGCCAGCATCCTGCACCTCACCCCTGAGCACTCCGGTGACATTACTCACATCCACACTCCATTCGAGGGTGGTTTCCTCTCCCTCAAACCTCGCTGCCGGATTCGCAGTAAAACTATCAATACGCGGACCTCGTCCCGGAAGCGTATTCGGTCCCGCTGCTCTGCTCTCGGCAACCTCCTCAGCAGACATCACGCCCTCCCAAATTCGAAATTCGTTGATCGCACCAGACATGTTTGCATCATTCCACGCCGAGGCACCGAGACGCTCCCAACTACTGGGGAGCGTGTTTAAACTGTCTCTTATACCCATCTCCGCGCCCACGAGACAGGCA